>JAYEME010000082.1:0-43628 GCA_034717915.1 Thermodesulfobacteriota bacterium | reverse complement strand
TTGCACGCTTCATGACTGCAGCTGGTGTAACACGAGAGGATATTGTTCACATTGCTTTTGGTTATGGCCTATTCACCGGTGCGTTCGGATTACATTATGGTTCCGAGGCTATAGGTGCGTCTGTTATACCCATATCGGGTGGCAATACCGACAAGCAATTGATGATTATGCAGGATTACCGCTCATCGGCTCTGGTCTGCACCCCTTCATATGGACTGACTCTGGCTGACAGGATGGAAAAGCAGGGGATAGACCCGGCCTCTTTAGCACTAAAAGTTGGACTGTTCGGTGCGGAACCATGGAGTGAGCAGATGCGTCTGGAGCTGGAACAGCGTCTGGGAATTATTGCTACTGATAACTACGGTTTATCGGAAATAATGGGTCCGGGAGTTGCCGGTGATTGTCTCTACAAACAGGGAATGCATCTCGCAGAAGACCACTTTATGGCTGAAATCATTGACCCTGATTCCGGGGAAGTTTTACCCGAAGGATCAGTCGGGGAGCTGGTGCTGACCAGCCTGACCAAGCAGGCCTTCCCGATGATCCGCTATCGCACCCGAGATATCACTCGATTAAATTATGAAACTTGCGAATGTGGCCGCACCTTGGCGAGAATGGAAAAAACCCGTGGCCGCACCGATGATATGCTGATTATCAAAGGGGTCAATGTTTTCCCGACTCAAATTGAAGAAGTTCTGTTCCAGATTGAAGGGTGTGAACCCCACTATCAATTGATTGTAGACCGGAAAAACAATATGGATTCACTTGAAGTCCAGGTTGAAGTCAACGAACATATTTTTTTCGATGAGATGAAACAGCAACGACATTTTGTGACTCAAGCGGAAAAGCGACTGGCAACCGTTCTGGGGGTCAGCGCCAAGGTAAAGCTGGTCGAACCCGCAACTATTACGCGTCATGAGGGGAAGGCTGTCCGGGTTATTGACCGGCGGCAGTGATTTATTGTTATAGTTTGATCAAGTCGTAAATTCACCACGACTACAGGTTTTTATGCAGCGCCTTTTATATCTCTTTATTTTTCTGCTCTTGTTCCCGGCCTCAGGAAACGCAGAATCTTTAGAGCTTGAGATTCGCGTGGCTGATGAAGAGCTACATGATGTGCTGTCTCTGGCAATACACCCTCCTGCGGCTTTGGTCGACGCTGATCAAATCAACCATCGCTGGCTCAAACGGTTCCAGCAACAACTCCCCGAACTGGTCAGTAAAATTCTTCAACCCTACGGCTATTTTTTCAGTCAGACCGACAGTGAAGTTCAAAAAAATGGACCTGACGAATACACCCTTAATCTTGAGGTCGAACCCGGTACCCCCATGCGGATCACTACGATCGATCTGAAAATCAGTGGATCTGGTGCTGCTGATGCCCAGATACAAAAGCTCTATGATAATTTCCCGCTGAAAAACGGTGATATCCTCCGCCAGGATTATTATGAAGAAGGTAAGGCAGCGCTGAGACAGGAAGCGCTCAACCAGGGTTACCTTGCTGCCGAATATCTACAGCACCAGATCCGGGTGAATCGTCAGGAAAAATGGACAGAAATCGTTCTCCATCTGGATACAGGTGAGCGTTATCAGTTTGGCACGACAACGTTTGTTGAGAGCGGAGACTACCCTGATCGCTATCTGCGCCGTCATCTGACCTGGAATAAGGGGGATGATTTCTCCTACACCCGGGTCGGCACGACCCGGCTCAGTCTGATCAATACCGATCTGTTTGCCAATGTTCTTGTCAGCCCGAAGATATCATCCACTGATGCCGTCGTCCCGGTAGAGGTTAATATTTCACCTTTACCCCGCTATCGTTTGCGCCCCGGAATTGGATTTGGTACCGATACGGGGGGGCGCGTCTCGCTGGATTACCGGGTACTGAATCTGTTCAAAAAAGCACATCAGTTACGCGGCGAGCTGTTTGTGGCGCAGCGTGAACAGGGCTTTGACACGACCTACATTATTCCTGACCTGCGCCGTAAAGACAGCCGAACTCTGTTGCGGGTTGGTATGGATCGAGAAGATACGGAAACTTTTCTGAGTCGCAAAGTGTTTGTTGAAGGTGGTTATCAGCGCTCATTCAGCCAGAAGTTGAACGGTTCTCTCTATACTCGCTACAGCAGTGAATATTCTCTTATTGCGACCGAAGAGACCCGAACCCGGATGTTATTAACAGGGCTTCGCTTTACCTGGCAGACGATAGATGATCTTCTGCAGCCGCGACAGGGAACGCAGTTTAGTTTGCAGCTTCAGGGGGCGGAAAAGAGCCTCCTGTCAGATACAACCCTGCTTCAGCTCTCTGGTTCAATATTGCAACTCTTGCCGTTGCCGCACGACTTCTTTTTCTTTGTCCGTCTTGAGGGTGGCACCACCTGGCAGCGTGACCAATTTCATGATATGCCAGCATCATTACGATTTTTTGCGGGTGGTGATAACAGTGTGCGTGGCTATGCCTACAAATCTCTCGGTCCGGAAAATTCTACTGGTGAGGTCATTGGCGGTCAACATCTGCTGGTTGCGAACCTGGAACTTGAGAAAAAACTGTCTGCTAATTGGGGGATTGCCGCATTCTACGATATCGGCAATGCTTTTAATGATCTGAACAATTACGATTTGGCTCAGGGTGCCGGACTGGGAGTCAGATATTATTCGCAAATCGGGACAATAGCCCTTGACCTGGCGCGACAGGTTGGGTCGGTCGGTGAAAACAGATATCGTATCCATTTTGGGGTGGGTTTCGGATGGTGAAAAAAATTTCCATTTCCCTGCTGATTCTAACTGTTACTTCGATTCTGCTGCTGGGTGGAGCTTTCGGTTGGATTTTTTACACCCAGAGCGGTACCCGCTGGGCTTTAAATAAAGCTCCCGAATGGATCAATGTCGATTTGCGGATCGGGAAGATTGATGGGACTCTGGCTAATAATTTGCTTCTGGAAAAGATTGAACTGACCTCTGCAGGAATCAGCGTGAAGCTCGATCAATTGTTCCTTGACAGCCATTTAACCCGACTGTTTTATCCCGTTTTAGTGGTCGATAAATTGCAGCTGACCCACCTTGTTGTCGATCTTCCTGACGCCTCAGTCACAAAAGAGACTAATAACCCGGCCGATTCGCCCCTGAACTGGCCGGTTTTGCCGCCCATACTCGAAAAAATCCAACTGGAACTGGTCGATTTTGAACTGATTGATGTCAGATTGCGGAAACAATCGCAGCGTGTCCAGATTGACCTGTTACAGTTTTATAGCCACTGGATAGATGGCAGGTTGCAGTTGGACAAAATTGTACTGAAGACCCCTGATCTGCACGGTTCAGGAACGGCGCAACTTGGCCTGAGCCAGCCGTTGTTACAGCTTGATGTTGATGTTGAAACAGTTGCAAGCGTGAATGGTTTAAATCAATTCAAGCTGCATGCGGATTTAGAGCCGGATTCCGATACCGGCTGGATCAAGGGGCCTGTCACTGTCGGGGCAGAGGGTGAGCAGGTCAAGTTATTGAGCGCAAAACTGGATCTGGTTCTCTCTGCAGACCAGGTTGTCCTGCAGCAACTGCAGTTGCAACAACAGGAGCGCTCCGGGTTGGCGTTAATAGAAGCTGAGCTTGACTTAGCAGAGTCACCACGCAGTTTTTCCGGTCAGATCGATTTTAAGCAGATTGATCTGCAACGGGAACTTGGTCAGCCGCTGCAATTGTCCGGGGCAGTCAAACTTGCCGGAGAGGTCGACGCGTACGCTGGCGAGTTTGATCTGCAAACCCTGGGGAGTCACTTGACCACAACCAAATTATCCGGTGTTTTTAACGGGAATCTCCATCAGCTCGACTTAACCGATTTCAGCGCAGACTGGCTTGCTGGTGTTTTAGCCGGGCAGGCGCAGTTCAACTGGGATGAGGGTTGGCAGGCGCAGCTGCAGATTGAAGCTGAAAAGCTGAATCCACAGTTAATCACCCAACAGCTTGAAGGGACAATAAATCTGGAGATAGAGGCCGAACTTGCCGCTGGAGAAGATGGCGATCCCCGAGGCTCTTTTGACATCCAGTTGCACGATTCGCTGCTGCACGGCCAACCGCTCACGGGTGAGGCTCTGGCACAGGTCGACGCGGACGGGGTGCAGATTGATAACCTTATTCTTCTCGGGCAAGGGATAACGCTCAAGGGGCAGGGGAACCCGGCCGAAAAACTTGAGTTTTCCTGGCAGATTGAGCAGTTGCACCAGTTGCTGGCCGATTCGCGCGGGAGTTTTGCCGGAGCTGGGTGGTTGCGCTGGCAACCGGGGGAACTGCCGGTTGGAGTCGTGGCGGCTACAGGAGAAGATCTGAGCTATCAGCAATGGCACCTGGATCAACTGGAGCTGCAGGGGAAATCTCTCACCGCGAAAGATTCCTGGCAATTACACTTATCAGGAGAAGAAGTCACCCAAGCTGAAAATCTTCTGGCCAATGCCTTTGCTCTGGAACTGCAAGGATCTGTCACCGGACATCAGCTGGTTTTAACCGCCCAGCGTGACGAGAGCACTCTCGATCTGGGCCTCAACGGCGGTTGGGAGAAGCGGCAGTGGCAGGGATCAGTCAACCAGTTACAACTCGACGATTTGCGCCTGGGTCAATGGCATCTCAAGCAGAAATCTCCCCTGCTTCTGGCACAAAAACATATTCAGGTTGATCCGTTATCCTTCCAGGGTCGTGGCGGTCAGAGCATAAAACTGCAGGGAAATTTTCAGCCGGATGCGGTCACCGGAAATGGTGTTATCGAGTGGCAGAACCTTGATTTGACACCACTGAACAACTGGTTGCCGGAAGGGGATATCTCTGGTGTTTCTGACGGAAATTGCACGTTCACTAAGGGAAAACCTGACCATCTGAAGGCTGAAATTGCCATCTCCGGCATGTTGCAACAGCAGCAGCTGAAACTGCAACTCGCAGCGGGAGATGTTGCGCTCGACTGGCAAGAAGATAATCTGCAGGGAGATATCGATTTAAGTTTCGGTAACGGTGGTCGTGTCCGTGGTGTGGTCAGCGCTGATCAGGGTGCTGTTTTCAGTCTGCCAGGTCAATTTTATTTACAGTTGGATGGCAGCAGTTTCCCGTTACAGATAGTTCAACCCTGGCTACCGGCGGGGATGGAGATAGTTGGGCTGCTCGACTGGAAACTGGAAGGGCAGCAGCAATCATCATCCGGACTGATGGATCTACGCGGTCACGCCCATACTGGTGCGGTGAGTCTGTCGTTACAGGATGCGGACGGACTACTCAGTGCCGATATCAGTTCCTCGCAAATTAACCTGCAATGGCGCGATCAGCTTCAGGCTCAGGTGCAGGTCACCCTGAAAGAGCGGGGGACTGTCAGTGGCAATCTGCTGCTTCCGCTGGTATCGCAGCTTCCCCTGACGATTGAAGCAGAAACGGCTGTCGCTGCCGATCTGACGGCTGACCTCAAAGAAATGGGTCTGTTGTCTCTCCTTTTTCCCGGAAAAATCGATGAGAGCCGTGGCGAACTCAAGCTTGATCTACAGCTGTCCGGTTCCCTGAAAAACCCCCTCTATCAGGGTGATTTTCAATTGGTCAATGCGGGCGGATTTTTACCGCCGATTGGTGTTGAACTGCAGAATGTCAAGGTTGCCGGACACTTCAATGACAACCGGGTCAATGTCACCGCAATCGAGTTGCACTCTGGTGATGGCCGGATCGAGGGGAAAGGTGAGCTTCAATTGCTGGACTGGAAGCCCGGCGTGTATCATCTGCAGTTGCAGGGTAACAATTTTCAGCTGATTAACCTGCCGGAACTACAGGCCCGACTTAATTCTGAGCTCAAAATTAATGGCACTGGCAACAAGGTCAAAGTACGTGGAGATGTGGAACTTGATCAAGTCAAGGTTGCTGATGGAGACAGAGAAAAAATTGCCGGACAGAGTTCGGATCTGGTGATTGTCGATGCCGAAGAACCGCTGGCACCGCAGTCACCATTGACACACGATATTGATATTCAACTGACTCTCGGAGAGCAGGTTCTGGTTAAATCGGCCGGTCTTGATGCCCAACTTACAGGGGGGATCAGACTCTATTCAGCGGCTAATCAGACAATTGCCGCCGCTGGAAAAATTGTTGTCGCCAAAGGAAAGTTTTCCAGTTACGGGGTCAGCCTGGCTATTGAAAAAGGAACTATCTATTTCAACGGTCCGGTTGATCAGCCGGCTCTCGACATACTTGCGTTACGCCGTATTGATGAGGTGGAAGCCGGTGTGACCGTTGCGGGAACGCCACAACTGCCGCTGGTTAAACTCTATTCAAAACCCTTCATGTCTGATGCTGATATTCTCTCCTATATTGTTCTGGGTCGCCCGATCGGTGCTTCCGGCGGCGACACGAATCTGTTGATGACAGCTGCCGGCGCTCTATTGTCAAAAGGGGAATCAGCCTCTCTACAGGAACAGGTCAAAGGGCGCCTGGGTCTGGATACTCTGGAGTTCAGCTCGGGCAATGGTGATCTTCAGCAATCTGTTGTCACGACAGGAAAATATCTGAATCCCGATCTCTATATCAGCCTGGGACATTCGCTGTTTCAGAATACCAATGAGTTGAATGTCCGCTATGATTTTACCCGGGACTGGCAGATTGAGTCGAGTATCGGCAGTGAAGAGAGCGGTGTTGATCTCTATTACAAGTTTGAAATCGAGTAGTAATATAGTGCTGATCGGTTGCCAATTTTCTTGACAATATGAAGTGAATCACAGATAATTCGCGGCGCTGTAGAGATAAAACAATAACGGGATGTGGCGCAGTTTGGTAGCGCACTTGACTGGGGGTCAAGGGGCCGGAGGTTCAAATCCTCTCATCCCGACCATAATAAAAAGCCGACTCTGGTAAACAGAGCCGGCTTTTTTGGTTACGGGTATCGTCAGGCTCAATTCTGTTGCAAAAAAAAGCTTGTTCGAATAAGTTAACATCATGATTTGTGCGGGAGCATGGTGGACATGCTGAGAGGGTTAACCCCGACCGTTACAACCTGATCCGGTTTGTACCGGCGGAGGGAACGAATTGACTTGAACCATCCTCTGAAGATCAGGTGTCTTAATTCAGAGAATGGTTTTTTTATTTTAGAGAGAGAAAAAAATGAAATTACGGCTTGTTCCCTTTATGTTGTGTTTGCTTGTAATCGCTCTTTTTTCCTGTAATAGTCCTGAGGAAAAAACGGCGACAATGCAACCCCTTCCCGCTGAGCTTCCGGATATCACAATCATGACCCACGACAGTTTCAGCATCAGCAAGGCTGTTGTTGAACAATTTGAAAAAAAAGTTCAGGCAAAACTGGTCATTATTAAATCGGGGGATGCGGGGGAGGCTTTAAATAAAGCGATCCTTTCAAAAAACAATCCCCTTGCCGATATTTTTTACGGAGTCGATAGCACATTTTTAAGCCGCGCTTTAAAAGCGGATATGTTTGTTTCTTATCTGCCGCAACATCTTGATACCGTGGATAAATCGCTCCAGCTCGATCCTGAAAACAGGTTGGTGCCGGTCGATTTTGGTGATGTCTGTCTCAATTACGATATCGGGTGGTTTAAGGAGCATAATTTGCAACCTCCGACGCTGTTGGAAGATTTGATCAAACCCGAATATATGGGTTTGACAGTGGTTCAAAATCCGGCCACTTCTTCTCCCGGTCTCGCCTTTCTGTTGGCAACCATCAGCCGGTTCGGAGAGGATGGATATCTTGATTACTGGCAAAAACTGAAAGCCAACCAGGTTGAAATCACCAGCGGCTGGAAGGATGCTTATTGGGGAAAATTTACCGCAGCATCAGAGGGGGACAGGCCTGTTGTGGTCAGTTATGCTTCCAGTCCCGCCGCTGAAGTTTTTTATTCTGAGACAAAACTTTCTGCAGCTCCGACAGCTGTTGTGCTTGAAAACAACTCTGCCTTCCGCCAGATTGAATTTGCCGGAATACTTAAAGGAACGGACCGGCTTGAGTTAGCCAGGAAGGCTATGGATTTCATCCTGTCAGCCGAATTTCAGGAAGATATCCCGCTACAGATGTTTGTTTTTCCGGCCAATAAGACCGTAACCCTGCCGGTGGTATTTCAGGAGCATGCCCGAAAGGCAGAAAGACCAGCTCTTTTGGATCCGCAGCTGATTGACGCCAAGAGAGAAGTCTGGTTACGGGAATGGACCGAAAGAATGCTGCAGTGATAAAAACCCGCTATCTTCATCCGTATCTCCTGGCCGGATTGATTCCGGCCATTTTCTTTCTCCTTTTCTATTTTTATCCCCTCAGCGGTATTTTGGTAAAAAGTTTTTCTCTGGAAGGGGGCAAAAATCTCTCTTTTCTGGATCAGGTCTTCGGCTCCCCCCGGATGATGAAGGTGATCTGGTTTACCTTCTGGCAGGCCGGAGTTTCCACCCTGTTAACGCTTATTTGCGCGTTCCCTTGTGCTTTTGTCCTTTCCCGTTACCAGTTTAGAGGGAAGCGTATCATCAGAATCCTCGCCTCTATCCCCTTTGTTCTGCCTGCTGTTGTTGTTGCTGCTGCATTCCAGGCCTGTTTTGGCGATAAGCCCTTTTTTTTCGGTATTACGCTAGATCAGCCCCTGGTACTCATCCTTCTGGCTCACGTTTTTTATAATTTTTCGGTCATGTTGCGGATCTTGACCGGATTCTGGTCTTCTCTGCAGGGACGGATCAGCGAGGCAGCCATGGTTTTGGGTGCTTCCCCGTTAAAGGTGTTTTTAACCGTGACCCTGCCATTGCTGAAACCGGCCATATTTGCTGCGTCAGCCCTGGTGTTTGTTTTCTGTTTTTCAAGTTTCGGGATTATCCTCATCCTTGGAGGCCCTTCCTATTCAACTATTGAAGCGGAGATCTATCGGCAGGCAGCACATCTCTTCAACCTGCCGCTGGCTTCGTTTCTGTCGTTGATCCAGATCACCTTCACCTTTCTGCTGATGTGGGCCTATACCGCGTTTACCAAAAGAGCCGCCCGGTTTTCGCCTGATACTGAACAGATCCATCTCAAACCACCAGTCCATCTGTGGGAAAAAATGATGATTGCCGGGGTTGTCCTCTTTGTCTTCTGTTTGTGTGCTATCCCACTGATTGCACTTGTCGCAACATCGTTGACCCATGCAGGCAAATTAACCCTGGTTTATTACCAGGCTCTGTTTGTCAATACAACGGGCTCTATTTTTTATATTCCCCCGTTTCATGCCATCAAATACTCTCTTCTGTTTGCGGTCATCTCATTATTGATTGCTCTTGTCACAGGAATATGTGCGGCACTGTTTATCCGTTTTTGTGATCGGAAATTCAGTAACAGATGGACCACTTTTTTCGATCCTATTTTTATGTTGCCCCTCTCAACCTCTGCCGTGACCCTTGGTTTTGGAATCATTATCACCCTGGATAAACCACCTCTTAACTTAAGAACCTCGATCTTCCTGATCCCCATTGCTCATGCTCTGGTCGGCTTTCCCTTTGTGGTCAGGGCGATTCTGCCAGCTTTGCGGGCAATTCCAGAACAATTTTCCGAGGCCGCTTCGATGCTCGGGGCATCCCCACTGACGGTATTCAAAGCGATTGACCTCCCGTTGATGTCAAAGGCACTTGTCGCCGGTGCGATCTTTGCTTTCACGATCAGTCTGGGGGAGTTCGGGGCGACTATTTTTACCTCAAGACCAGAAACGCCGACGATTCCCGTTGCCATTTATCGATTTTTAGGCCAACCGGGGGCAATGAATTATGGTCAGGCCATGGCAATCTCCACGATTCTGATGATAGTCACAGCCGTTGGTTTTGTCGCCATTGAACATTTCAGAAAAGAGAGTACGGAAGGATTTTGATGGAAAACGAACTGGTTCTGCAACATATCCAGAAAACCTTTGATGACGGTAGCCTGGTGCTGAATGATATAAACCTTGAGTTACCCAAAGGGACCAAACTATCAGTTCTCGGCCCTTCAGGGAGTGGTAAAACCACACTGCTCCGTCTTGTTGCCGGGCTGGCGATGCCAGATTCCGGGACTTTTTCTTTTGCCGGGGAGAAGATGAACGACGTTCCTCCCTACAAAAGAAATTTTGGCATGATGTTTCAGGATTTTGCCCTGTTTCCCCACTTGAATGTTGAGGACAATATTGCCTTTGGTCTGCAGATGAAGGGGATGGACAAGACCCAACGTAACGCAAGAGTCGGAGAGATGTTGGCGATGATGGGTCTCGCAAAATTTGGGAAGCGCCATATAGACGAGCTTTCGGGAGGGGAGCGGCAACGGGTTGCCCTGGCAAGGACGTTGGCTCCTCAGCCTCGTTTGCTGATGCTGGACGAGCCTTTAAGTGCTCTGGATCGAAGCCTGAGAAAACACCTTTTAGTCGAATTGACGCAGATTATTGCACATCTCAATATTACGACGATATTTGTCACCCATGATCATGAAGAGGCCTTTGCCGCTGGTGACCTGGTACTCATCATGAATCAGGGGCAGATTGAGCAAAAAGGGACTCCTGAGGAATTGATCCACTTCCCTGAAAATGACTGGGTCAGGAGTTTTTTGCAATAATCAGTTTTTAAGTTGTGTCCCCGACATTCAAAAACACGACTTGATTCAACCCTGTCATCGCATATACGATCTTGTCGCTATTAATTGAACCGAAAGGCCTAACCATGACCAAACTCGATGAAGCCATCAAACTTGTCACTCAGGACTCGAAAAATCAGCCCCATTTTTACGATCTGTTTCTTAACTCGATTTTTTATATCCCGGTGGTTGAAGAGAAAGAAAAACCGGATCTGGAGGAGGGGTCCTTACCGCTACTGGTTGAGGCAAACGACAAGATCTACCTGATGCTGTTTGACACCATAAAAAGATTGACCGATTGGGCAGATGAAGAGGTCAGATATCTCCCGGTGCAAGGTTATGCGATAACCGAGTTGTCTGCGTCAAATATCTATTGGGTGCTGAACTACGGAACGGAATTACAAAAGTTTTTTGATCCCGAAGAAATTGGCTGGCTCAAGAATATCGTTCGACAAACCAAAGAGAAAAATGAAAAGTGATTCTGGAATCTGTATGAAAAAAATCTACCTTGCTGGCCCTGATGTTTTCGAACCCGATGCTGTCGAGATGGGTAAAAAACTGAAGCAACTGGCGGCAGAATATGGCTTTATTGGCCTATTTCCCCTCGATAATGCTATTCATGTCAAACAAACACCTCACGCAACAGCCAGAGCAATCCGGGACGCTAACATTAAGCTGATAGAATCAGCGGATATCGTCATGGCAAACTTGAACCCTTTCCGTGGTGTGGAACCAGATTCAGGAACTGTTTTTGAAATAGGTTATGCGATTGCTCTGAATAAAGCTGTCTACTGCTACGCAACTGATCGCCGTGAGATGATAGAAAGAGTGCGAGACGAGCAAACGTTGCCAGCCGATGCGAGATACTGCCAAGACGGAAAAATAATAGAAGATTTCAACCTTTCACATAATTTGATGATGATCGATCTGGTGGTTGCTGAGGATGCTGAATCGTGTTTAGCGTATATTGCAAAGGTGCACCGCCGGTAAAAGGTTGTTACCACCAGAGCTTCCTTCTTGTATTCATTGAGCTTAACTTTGTTAAAACAAAAAACATGACACTATAGGTTGACATTTGCCTTGAAATGAATAATATTCTCAAAATGTGGAGATAAAGAGAATGATCGACGATACTGACTATAAAATACTGCATATACTTCAGAAGAAAGCACGAATTCCCAATGCTGAAGTTGCTCGTCAAGTCGGTATGGCTCCTTCGGCAGTTTTGGAACGGATTCGTAAGCTTGAAGATCGCGGTATTATTGAGGGGTATGAGGTTCGTTTAAACCCACAGCCTTTTCACCAGGGTTTAATGGCATTCGTACAAGTAACGCTGCAATCTTCCTGTCGAGCCGACCTGGCTCAGGATCTAGCCAGGGTAACCGGAGTACAGGATGTCCATCAGGTTGCTGGTGAGGACGGTTATCTGCTGAAATTACGGGTAGCCGACAATGCTGAACTAGGTCGAGTTCTCGCTGAAGAAATATGTTCTCTGGGTGGAGTGCAACAAACCAAAACCAGCATTGTTCTGAACACAATTAAAGAAACCAGAAAAATTGATTTAAATCGTTTATCATCATAAATCAGGAGTAAATATATGCCGATGTCACAGAGCTTTAAAGAGCGTCTTTTCCCTATTACAGAACAGTTAGTCGAACATTATGGATCCCCTTTTCATATTTATGATGAGGTCGGTATCCGTGAAACCGGAGAAGCGCTTAAGCAGCTTTTTTCTGGGGTTGAAGGTTTTCGTGAGTACTATGCGGTTAAGGCACTTCCAAATCCAGCTATTCTCAAATTGATGTTTGATATGGGATTTGGTTTTGATTGCAGTTCTGTCGGTGAACTTCGCTTAAGTCGCCAGATTGGTGCACGAGGTGAAGAGATTATGTTCACTTCAAATAATACCGATCAGACCGAATTCCAAATTGCAGCAGAAGAGGGGGGCTGTGTCCTTAATCTTGACGATATCTCATTGATTGAAAAAGTCCCGGAGTTCCCTGAATTGATCTGCTTTCGCTATAACCCGGGATCAAGACGTACCGGCAATGTGATCATTGGTAATCCGGTCGAAGCTAAATATGGGCTCAGCCATGAGCAGGTTGTTGATGCTTATCGTTTGGCTCAACAACGTGGTGCTAAGCGGTTTGGTTTGCATACCATGGTAGCTTCGAACGAGCTTGATTACACCTATATGGTGGAAACCGCCAAGATGGTATTGGGAATTGCCGAATTGATTGAATCTGAACTGGGTATCAAGCTTGAATTTGTCAATATCGGTGGCGGTGTTGGTATTCCTTATGAGTCTGATCAAGTACCACTGGATATTGAGGCGATGGCTGCTGAAATTGAAACATTGTTTAATGCTTACCGGGAAAAGCATAGTTATGTTCCCCGTATGTACATGGAGAGTGGCCGCTTCATGACCGGTCCGCACGGGTGTCTGGTGACTTCTGCAATCAATCATAAAGATATTTACCGTAACTATATCGGTGTAGATGCTTGTATGTCGGCACTGATGCGCCCGGCACTTTATGGTGCTTATCACCATATTGATGTCATAGGTAAAGAGGACGCTCCCAAAGATCAGATCTATGATGTAGCTGGTTCTCTTTGTGAAAATAATGATAAGTTCGCGGTTCAGCGCGAGTTGCCTAAAATTGATGAAGGAGATATCCTGGTTATTCACGATACCGGAGCGCATGGTCACGCGATGGGATTTCAATATAATGCTAAATTGCGTCCTAAAGAATTACTGTTGCGGGCTGATGGCTCGGTGGAACTGATCCGGCGCGAAGAAACACTCGATGATTATTTTGCCACACTCTCTTTTGATGAAAACCATTTTTTGCCAGGCAAAGGATAGACTTGTCTCTACAAGATCATCTCAAGGTTGGAAGTATCCTTTCACCGTTAACTGTAGAGACCTTGGTTAATGGTGGTGCAGGATTGGCGCGCCATGAAGGGCGGGTTGTTTTTATTCCCCATGTGGCGATCAATGATATTGTTAGTTGCCGGGTGACAAAAGTCAAAAAACATTTTCTTGAAGCTGAAATCGGTGAAATTTTACAATCGGCTCCTGAGCGCCGGCAACCAATCTGTCCGGTTGCTGGAGATTGTGGCGGTTGTCAATGGCAACACCTTCCATACCCGGAACAGTTACGCTGGAAAGAGAGATTATTCCGGGAATCTCTGATCCGGCAGGGTAAAGTTGATCCAGCCAGAATATTGTCAATTGTTCCCGCTGCAAATGAATGGAATTATCGCAGCCGGGTGCAAGTTAAATGTTCCAATTCCAAGACCGGGTTTGTGACCGGTTTTTATCGATCGAAGAGTCACTTTGTTGTCCCTATTGAACAATGTCCGATTATTGCTTCTGAACTGAATACCCTCCTATCCCATCTACGTAAAATTATTAATCACACCGCTTACGCCAGTGATATCCCGCAGATTGATCTTGCTATTGATGACAGTGGCAAATGTCAGGCGGTGATCCATTATTCCGGTCACAACTTGTCTTCTCTTGTGGATTTATTGAAAGCAGAAAACCTGGCAGTGGATTTGTTGGTTAAGTCGGGATCAAAAAGAAAATTGACAAACATTCGGGGGGATGGGGTACTGCAACTCACTGTTGACCAGCCGTCGCTCAAATTAAGGTACGCCGCTGGTAGCTTCGCTCAGATTAATTTGGAACAGAACCGTAATCTGGTTAATATGGTGATTGATCTGGCAAAATTGACTGGTGACGAGCAAGGACTAGATCTCTACTGTGGAATGGGTAATTTTTCCCTCCCGCTAGCCAAGCGATCCAGACAGGTTGTCGGGATTGAAGAATCTGCCGTTTCAATCAGGATGGCGCGGGAAAATGGATGGCTGAATCAAGTTGATAATGTTGAGTTTTATAGCCAATCAGCAGAAGGGGCATTGAGTCATTTCACACAACAGAATACTGTTGATTTGCTGTTTCTAGACCCTCCACGCAGTGGAGCCACTTCTGTGATGAAGGAGCTGTTGAAGACACCAGTCAGTAAGGTTATTTATGTCTCTTGTGATCCGCAAACTCTGGCGCGTGATTTAAATCTGCTTGTCAATGGAGGATATGAAGTGGTCTCGAGTCAACCGCTTGATATGTTCCCGCAGACACACCACTGTGAGAGTGTTACATTGTTACAATATGTCAGTTGAAAATCAGTGGTATCTCTATTTTTTATTGCACTGATCTGCACCTTGCTACTATTCTGTATGGATGCTGAAAAAGATATGATTCAATTGTTGAAAAAAGGAGGATTATAAATGCGAAAAGTTGAAGCAATCATCAAACCATTTAAGCTGGATGAGGTAAAAGAGGCTTTGAATGAAATTGGTATTCAGGGAATTACTGTCAGTGAAGTTAAGGGTTTCGGCCGTCAAAAAGGGCATACTGAACTTTATCGCGGAGCTGAATATGTCGTTGATTTTATTCCGAAGATAAAAATGGAGATTATTGTTTCCGACGAAGTCGTAACTCAGGTTGTCGACACAATTGCCGAAGCAGCTAAAACCGGGCGTATCGGCGATGGTAAAATTTTTATGACTCCGATTGATGAGGTCATACGTATTCGTACCGGAGAGCGTGGCGAGGATGCTATTTAAAAGATAATCATAATTCCGTCGAGTTAATTAATATATATAACTTTTAGAGGAGCTGTAGAGGATGACCCCAGTTGATGTTATTAAGTTTGCAGAAGAAAATGATTGTCAGATGGTTGATTTTAAATTTTTGGATTTTATCGGTATCTGGCAGCATTTCAGTTCCCCGATTGACCAGTTCAGTGAAGATACCTTTGAGGATGGAATAGGTTTTGACGGTTCTTCAATTCGCGGCTGGCAGCCAATCCACAATTCCGACATGCTTTTGGTTCCCGATCCAACGACCGCCAAAATTGATCCGTTTGTCCAGGTCACAACTTTAAGCCTTATCTGCGATATTATGGATCCGATTACCCGTGAAGGTTACAGTCGTGATCCCCGTTTCATTGCTAAAAAAGCTGAAGCCTATCTAAAGTCCACCGGGATTGCTGATACCGCATACTTTGGTCCTGAGGCTGAATTCTTTGTTTTTGATGATGTTCGTTATGCCTCAAGTATGAATGAATCCTTTTATTCGGTCGATTCTATCGAGGGTACCTGGAATACCGGACGTGAGGAATTTCCGAATCTGGCTTACAAACCACGTCACAAAGAAGGTTACTTTCCTTGTGCCCCGACTGATTCACATGTTGATCTCCGTAACGAAATGGTACAAGTGCTACAGAGTGTCGGCATTGTCGTTGAAGTCGTCCATCATGAAGTCTCCACTGGTGGTCAAAATGAAATTGGTATCAAGTTTGATTCTCTGTTGATGATAGGGGATACTCTGAAATGGTTCAAGTATATCGTTAAAAATGTTGCTCATCGTAACGGTAAAACAGTCACTTTTATGCCCAAACCAATTTTTAATGACAATGGTTCCGGAATGCATTGTCATCAGTCTCTTTGGAAAAATGGCAAAAACTTGTTTGCCGGTGACGGCTATGGTGGATTGTCCAAGAACGCAATGTACTACATTGGCGGCATCATTAAGCATGCCAAGGCTCTGTGTGCATTTACCAACCCGACAACCAACTCCTACAAACGTTTGGTTCCAGGATTTGAAGCGCCGATCAATTTGGCCTATTCCAATCGTAATCGTTCTGCCTCATTGCGAATTCCAGTGGCCAGTAGCGATAATGGCAGGCGGGTTGAATATCGCACCCCGGATGCTTCAGCTAATGGTTATCTGGCTTTTGCTGCACAAATGATGGCGGGACTTGATGGTATTGAGAACAAAATTGATCCGGGTCAACCTCTCGATAAGGACATTTATGGTTTGTCACCAGAGGAACTGAAAGACATCCCGACGGTTGCAACGTCTCTGGAAGATGCCTTGGAGCATCTGGAAAAAGATCATGCTTTCTTGCTCAAAGGTGATGTGTTTACCGAAGATGTTATCGATATGTGGATCAGCTATAAGAGTGAAGCCGAAGTAGACCGGGTGCGGATGCGCCCCTGTCCGGAAGAGTTCGCTTTATATTTTGATTGCTAACACTGGCGTCGCAAAAAAAACTTCGCCCTCCGGTGTTACAGCGTTTTTTCAGAACTTTGACATACGAATGTCTGCCTTCACCCCTGAAAAAATACTGCGATTGGTAAGGCAAAGTTTTTGCTTAGCCAGTAAGTTGTAAATACAAAAAAGCCTCCGAATTATTCCGGAGGCTTTTTTATTTGTCATTTAAGAAAAAATTCAGGCTGCCGCTTCTTCCTTAACAATATGTAGATCTTGCTGTGGGTAAGGGATTGAGATCCCTTCAGCATCGAAACGTAACTTTACTGTTTCTTGCGTGTCAAACAGAACCGGCCAATAATCTCCGCTTTTAACCCATGGACGGACAACAAAGTTGACGCTGCTGTCTGCCAGCTCTGAAACACCGATTGTTGGAGCTGGATCTTTTAAAATCCGCTCGTCCTTGGCAAGGATGTCTTCAAGCACCGCCCGGACTTTTTTCAAGTCATCATTGTAGCCAACACCAATTACCAGATCGACCCGACGGGTTTCCTTAGCTGAGTAGTTAGTAATAGTGCTACCAACAATCTGGCCGTTGGGGACGGTAATTTCTTTATTGTCACCCGATCTCATTTTTGTGCTGAAAATTTGGATCTCTTCGATAATACCGGAAACGCCACCAGCTTCAACAAAATCACCAACCTTGAAGGGGCGGAATAGAATCAGCATAAATCCCGCAGCAAAGTTCCCCAAGGTGCCCTGTAATGATAGGCCAATAGCTAAACCAGCTGCCGCTAGAATTGCCGCAAAGGACGTAGTCTCAATGCCCAGTTTCCCGAGTGCCGCCAGAATAACAAAAATCATCAGAGCGACGTAAACGACAGTTTTAGTGAATTTGACCAGAGTTTCGTCAATATTGCTCTTGTTCATCATCTTGGCGACGACATTTGTGAGGATGCGTGCGACAATACGTCCAACAATAAAAACGATGATGGCCCAGATGATCGGTAAGCCGTAACTTTGTACCAATTCTACTACTTTGTCTGAAGAAATTGCCCCCATTTTATCCTCCTGTTATTTAATTATTTTTCCAAAGAACTTATCAATCTTCACATTAAAGATTGAATCTCTAATTAGAGACTCTAACAGGGATCAGAAAGATTGCAATAAAAATATGACAATTTTAGGTAGAATTTGAGGAGATGTAGTTTTTGATCAGCTCCCTGTCGGCAGGAATAGTCACAACTCTCTTCTCTCGAGTTTCCAATCCGACAAAGGCAGGTGGAAGGGGTGGATCTAGACCTATTGCTTGTATTACGGCATCACCAAATTTTGCAGGATGTGCGGTTGCAAGGCAGACTAAGGGAATATTGGGATCACTGAGTTTTTTTCCCACCGCGATACCGGTTGCGGTATGTGGATCAAGAATATATCCAGTTGCCTCATGGAAAGAAGAGATGGTTGCCAGAGTTTCAGTATCATCGATTGAGGATGCACCAAAATCCTGTATTAATCTCTTTCTCTGTGCAGCGGTGAACTCAAGTTTTCCAGTTTGTTTGAAGCTTTTCATGGCATTGACAACTTTTTCACTATCGCAGTCCAACAGATAATAAAGGTAGCGCTCAAAATTACTGGCAACTTGAATATCCATGGATGGAGAAAGGGAGTGGTGGACATCTGCTATTGAATAGTCTCCAGTATTTATACATCGACTCAAAATATTATTGGAGTTTGTTGCCAAAATGAGGCGGCTAATCGGGACACCCATTTGCTTGGCTATATAGCCAGCAAAAATATCCCCAAAATTTCCAGTGGGAACGGCCACTTCAATCTGTTCAGCCCCGGTCTCTTTATTGACCTGGAGCCAGGCATAGAAATAATAGACAACCTGTGCCAAAACCCTGGCCCAGTTGATCGAATTGACCGCTCCCAAAGCGTGGTGCTCTTTGAAATCAAGATCGCCAAAAATCTCTTTTACAATAGCTTGGGCGTCATCAAAAGTTCCTTCAACAGCAAGGTTGAAAACATTATCATCAACAACTGTCGTCATCTGCAGTTCCTGGATAGAGGAAACTCGCCCTTTGGGGTGGAGAATAAAAATATTGATATTTTCTTTTCCCTTTACACCATAGATGGCAGCACTCCCGGTATCACCGCTGGTTGCACCAATGATGTTCATCCGTTGACCGCTTTTACTTAAAAAATATTCAAACAGGTTGCCGAGGAACTGCAGAGCGACATCTTTAAACGCAAGGGTTGGCCCGTGGAACAGCTCGAGGATATACAGATCATCCTGTTTTACAACCGGGGTGATTTGGGGATGTTCAAAGTTGGCATAAGAACGGTCAATGAGTTCTTTCAGGTCTGACTCAGGGATGTCCGTGGCATACCTGGATATGACCTGAAAAGCAAGTTCAGGGTAGGGGAGCTTGCTGAGCTGTTGTAGATCGTTTGGTGATAGCTTGGGGATTGCTTCAGGAAGGAGCAATCCTCCGTCATCTGCCAGACCCATCATAACTGCATCAGTGAAACTTAAACCTCGTACTTTTCCTCTCGTGCTGCAATATTTCATATTGGTTCTCTTTCGTAATGAAATGACATCCATAAATTCATTGTTCAACGCGCGGCATCATATCAACAAATATATTTGATTGGAAGTTTGTGCATAAAAAAAGCGGGAACTTCTATAAAGAAATTCCCGCTTGATGCGCTGTGTTTGTTGAAATGCTAAATTATTTCTCAGTTTCCTGAGCATCAACGACAGCAACAGCCGCCATGTTGATGATATCAGCAACATCATCACCCCGTTGCAGCACGTGAACCGGCTTGCTCATCCCCAGCAGGATTGGACCAATAGTTTCAGCACCACCAAGCTTGTTGAGCAGTTTGTAGCTGATATTTCCCGATTGAAGGTCAGGAAAAATGAAAACATTTGCGTCACCCTTAACCATTGAAAAAGGAAATTGTATCTCCGTTAATTCTGGGTCGAGGGCAACATTGGCCTGAACTTCACCATCAACAATCAGGTCAGGTGCCTGCGCTTTGACCAGAGCCGTTGCCTTCTTTACTTTTGTCGTTAATGGATGATTGGTACTACCAAAGTTAGAGAATGAGAGCATCGCAATTTTAGGTTCAATGTCAAACTTGCGGACTTCTTTTGCAGCAAGAATAGCAGTTTCTGCCAGCTCTTCTGCGGTTGGATCGATTGTCACGGTGGTGTCCGCAAAAAAGACCACATTTTTCTTGAAAACCAACATGTACATACCGTGAACTTTTGAAAGTTGAGCCTGTTTGCCGATGAGTTCCAGGGCTGGTTGAATCGTCTCCGGATAGTGGTGATTGATACCGGAGAGCATTGTGTCGGCATCTCCCTTTTCTACCATCATGGCACCAAAATAGTTGTTGTTGACCTTTATTTGCCGTTTTGCTCCAGCCCGGGTGACACCTTTGCGCTGGCGCATTTCAAACATGGTATCAATATAATCTCCACGCTTGTCACATGTCATCGGGTCAAGAATTTCTATATCACCGATTTCAAGGTTCAACTCTTTAATCCGGGCACGAATTTCTTTTTCATCGCCTAGCAGTATTGGGGTTGCTATGTTTTCATTTATGAGAATTTGTGCTGCCCGCAATATTTTATCTTCTTCGCCTTCTGGAAATACGATTCGTTTCGGATTGGATTTAGCTTTGTTGATCAAGGTACGCATAATCTCTTTAGAACGGCCTTGACTCGCTTCGAGGGAATCCCGATATTTCTGCATATCTTCGATTGGTCGACGGGCAACGCCAGAATCCATAGCAGCTTGGGCAACGGCGGGCGCAACATAGAGGAGAACCCGTGGATCGAATGGTTTTGGGATGATATAGTTACGGCCGAACTGGATATCTTCGCCGGGGTATGCTTTGCGTACCGAGTCAGGAACATCGAGTTTGGCAAGTTCAGCCAGCGCGGTTACTGCTGCCAGCTTCATTTCATCATTGATGGCGCTGGCTTGAACGTCAAGTGCTCCCCTGAACAGGAATGGGAAGCAAAGAACATTATTAACCTGGTTCATGTAGTCAGAACGACCGGTTCCGATAATAACATCGCCACGAACTTCTGTGGCTTCCGGTGGGGTGATTTCGGGATCTGGGTTGGCCATGGCGAACACGATCGGATCCTTTGCCATGCTTCTCAACATATCGGCAGAGAGCGCCCCTTTGGCCGAAACGCCAAAGAAAATGTCGGCTCCAACCATCGCATCGGCAAGGGTTCTGGCGTCGGTTTCTGCTGCCAGCCGTTCCTTGTATTCGTTCATCCCCTCTTTTCTGCCTTTGTAGATGACCCCTTTGGTGTCACAGAGGATGACTTTGTTTTTGTCAATTCCCATAGTGATGGCCAGATTGGCGCAGGCAATACCGGCAGCACCAGCACCATTAACGACAATTTTACACTGGGTAACATCCTTACCGACAATTTCAAGGGCATTCAACATGCCTGCAGCAGAAATAATTGCCGTACCGTGTTGATCATCATGGAAAACCGGAATATCCATGATTTTTTTCAACTCTTCTTCAATATAAAAACATTCCGGGCCTTTGATATCTTCCAAGTTGATACCACCAAATGTTGGTTCCAGAAGTTTAACGGTTCGAATGATTTCGTCAGAATCTGTGGTGTTCAGTTCGATGTCAAAAACATCGACGTCGGCAAAACTTTTGAACAGAACTCCTTTTCCTTCCATCACCGGCTTGCCTGCCAGGGCACCAATATTGCCGAGGCCAAGAACTGCGGTGCCATTGGAAATAACAGCAACCAGATTCCCTTTTGCGGTATATTCATAGGCATCGTTGGGGTTTTTTTCGATATCCAGACATGGCTCGGCAACTCCGGGGCTGTAGGCGAGCGCCAGATCGTGACTGGTTGCACAAGGTTTGGTGGTGATGACTTCGATTTTACCTTTTCGCCCTTTACGGTGATACTCAAGGGCTTCTTCACGCATTGACATAAGAGTTTGTCCTCCTGAAAGAATAAATTATGGGAACTTGGAATACTCTGTGAGTTTAATACTTTTTTAATAACAAGCAAGTATAATTACAAATAACTATAATTATCTAAACTAAAAAAATTACAGTTATGCTAAAAAAAGTCAAGCGAAATCAGTCTAGATGTTGTTATACAAAATCTCCGTTATATGTCGCAATGCTGATGCCAAGTATTAATTATAAATTAAATCATTTAAAAATAAATACTTATATAGACTAATGAGCTATTTGATATAAAATGAGTTGAGAATCTAGCGATTTTTTGAAACTTCCGGCTAAAAAAAGCCACTTTATTTCCTGAAATTTATATGAAAGAGTTGTTATATGCAGGTTGGAGTTTTATCAGATACTCATATCCATTCTCTCGACGCTGGAATGGCATTAGCTGAAAAACTGTTGAATGGACCTTTTGCTGAGGTTGATGTCATCCTGCATGCTGGTGATCATGTGTATCCGGATCTCAGTAGCTGCTTTTACCCCCTTCCTTGGTACGGAGTCTGTGGCAATATGGATAAACCGCAACCTGCCTTGCCAATACAGAGAATCGTTGAATTATCCGGGTTCAGCATTGGGATGATGCACGGTTGGGGATCACCAAATGGTATAGAAACGCGGGTGTTGAGCCGCTTTTCTGCTGCTGATATCGATGTCCTGGTTTTTGGTCACAGTCATCGGCCGGTCTGTCAAAAGGTCGGATCGATACTGCTGTTCAATCCCGGCAGTGCGACAGACCGACGTTCAGCGCCCCATCATACCGTGGGTCTATTGAATCTTGAGAACGAAGCCACTGGTCAAATTATCAAAATCGATTGATATTGACCTCTACAGCTATTTTCTGGTTAGGTTGTTCATTTCTAAATATAATCAAAAAAGAGAAGGATTGTTTAAATGATTGATTTCTTCATCCGTGGTGGCCCGCTGATGTATCCGATATTACTCTGTTCGGTGATTGGTTGGGCAATCTTTATGGAACGGATCTTTGCGTTTATTAAGGTTCGCCGGGATCTGGCTCCGCTACAGAAGGAGGTGAGCAATCATTTACAGAAGGATAACGCTGAACAGGCTGTTGAACTTTGTGCCTTAAAAAAATCTCCCTTGGCTAAGATACTTCTTGTCGTTCTTAAAAATCGTGGCAGACAACGAGGTTATCTTAAATCTCTCGCTGAAGAAGTAGGAGAGAGGGAGGCGGTAGCACTGCAACGCTATTTGGGATTGCTTGGTACTATTGCCAATATTACCCCGTTACTTGGGTTACTTGGAACCGTATTGGGGATGATCAAGGCTTTCAATGTAATTGCAATTGAAGGAATGGGGACTCCAGCAACTCTGGGCGGTGGTATTTCAGAAGCTCTCATCACGACAGCAGCCGGTTTGACTATCGCCGTTCCAATGATTTTGTTGCACCGATATTTGACCAGCCGTTCAGAACGGCTGGTTTTGGAGCTGGAGGAAGCGACTATGCAAATTATTGATCGGGTTGAGGGATAGCAGCGCATGGGGTTTAGGAGGAAAATTCAGGAATCACCCAAGGTTGATCTAACTCCGATGATTGATGTTGTCTTTTTGTTGTTGATCTTTTTTATGATTTCAACAACGTTCATTGACCGTCCAGGCTTGAACATCGACCTCCCTTCGTCATCCTCTGAACAGATTAAACTGAATAAAAAGGAAGTGCAGGTTTATCTGGCTGCAAATGGTGAAATTTATTTACAACGCGAGAAGGTTTCTTTGGCTGATTTATTACGCCATCTGGAAAGTTTCGATTCGTTGGCAACGAAAAAGATGACTTTTTTGTTGATGGCAGACAAATCCGCCCGACACGGTCAGGTCGTTCAGTTGATGGATGCTGCAAAAACGGCAGGTTTTGGTAGCCTTGCGATCGCTACCGATAAAAAAGTCGCAGCTCAGTAAAGTCATGAATCATGACTTCTCTGCTGTTGTTACTTCTTAAATATCATGAAATCGAGCCGGAATCCGACTTTTATCAATGGTGCAATTTTCTTGCCCTGGACAGTGATCAATCATACAGGGTTCTATATGGATGATCACATTTGATCCCGGGATCTCTCTTTCTATTCTCTTTTTCAGGCTACTCGTCAGTTTGTGCGCTTCAGCAACTGTCATATCCTTACAGACTTCAAGATGAAAATCCATAATCTTCAGAGATCCAGCGCGTCTGGTTCGAAGACCATGATAACCAGCTATTGGACCATCTTGCGAGCTGATAAGGTGATGTACCTGTCGTTGTATCTCTTCGGGCAATTCATGATCAAGCATATCGGTCAGACTACGTTTAATCAGTTGTAGTGCTTCATGAAGGATGTAGGATGCAACCAGTATTGACAGGGCTGCATCAAGCCAGTGAATATCAAACCAGCGCACCATCAATAACCCAGTCATCAGTCCAAGATTGCTGTAAATGTCCATCCGGAAATGGAGTGAGTCAGCTTCTAGTGCTGACGAGTCAGTTTGTTTAGCAACTCTGCTTAAGTTGCGGGCAATAAACCAGGAAACAACAGCACTGAACGCCAGAACTCCAATACCCTGATCGATATTTTCCAGCCGGTTGTTTCTCCCCAGGCGAATAACCGACTCATAGATGATCCAACCTCCTGAGCCTGTGATAACCAGAGCTTGAAACAGGGTCGCCAGCGTTTCAAATTTACCATGTCCAAATGGATGAGACTGATCGGGGGGCTGTTCAGCATGGCGAATTGCCAAGAAATTGATCCCTGACATTAAAATATCAAGCAAAGAGTCAATGGCTGATGCCATGACTGCCATCGAACCACTGAAAATAGCAACCGTTAGTTTAATGATCGCCAGGAGTAGGGCACCACAGATGGAATAAGTGGCCGCACGTAATTTAGGGTTGTTGATACCGAACATATTTAATTCATTCTTTATCTATAGTGGGCAAGCTTTTTTCCACGCTACGTACATATCGCCAGAGAGGTCATTAAAGCTATCAATGCGTTGTTGATAATATTCTACCTGTGAGCAAGTCCACGCTATTTTTTCTGCCAGAGCCTGATCAATCATTTTGTTCTCGACACAAAAACTGGCAAAATAGCTGACACCGGACAGGATGTTATTCAATTCCAGCATGTTTGGCTCAAGGTTGCTGATAATATACCAGTTTCCGGCGAATTGATGAATGAGATCCGGCGATATTTTAAATGGGTTTATATGCCGGTTATCAATCATGAAATCACGTAGAAAGTAATCGGTACCGCTTGCTTTTTCACCAGCTTTCAGCGGAGATAACTTCTTATTTTCTAACAAGTAATGATGGTATTGTCTCAGTAGTACTTTACAGTTTTGATCAGCCTTTATTTCATCCTCCAGACTCTTAATGATATAGCTTTCGGGATTGAAAGGATCGGTCAGATTGGATTTTTGCTCTGTGTGAGCCATTGATAATTCCTCTTTTTAGTTCTGATTTCAGTCGACTGCTAAGTGTCTTATTTGCTGGTGTTTAAAAATTGTTTTTTAGCATTGGAATAGAAGAATGGTCAAGTTATGGCATATTTGTCTTCGGTTTCATTCTATTTACATCGTCAGGTGCCTTTGCTAGGATATCCCGCCTTGTAACACGCTTATTTGCTTTTTATTTATCTCTTCGTAATTTCAGGAAGTTAGAATGTCTACAACAACCCCGGTCATGCGCCAGTATCTGGAAATAAAAGCTGATTATCAAGATGCGATCCTGTTCTTTCGGCTTGGTGATTTCTATGAGATGTTTATGGAAGATGCTGTTCTTGCTTCACGGATTCTGGGGATTACGCTGACCTCTCGAAATAAAGGTGTTGAAGATGCAGTTCCTCTCTGTGGTATCCCGTATCACAGTAGTCAGGGATACATTGCCAAACTTATTTCTGCCGGGCACAAAGTTGCAATTTGCGAGCAGGTGGAAGATCCAAAAACAGCTAAGGGAATTGTCAAGCGTGAGGTTGTTCGAGTTGTAACCCCGGGTCTGGTGACCGATGCGGACACTTTGGAGCCAAAAGAGAACAACTATCTTGTCTCTATTGTTGAAGATGATAATAATTACGGTATCGCCCATATTGATATTACCACTGGAGAATTTCGGGTGACTCAGGTTGATACCTTGCAACAAATTGAAAGCGAACTGGGATCGTTACGACCTCGCGAGGTACTTTTAAGTGATTCAGAGCGCAGCCTTGAGCTGAAACTACAGATTGGTTACCCCCTTGACGAAGTTATGTGTAATGCCCTTCCCGAATGGATTTTTGAGAAAGATTACGCTAAGGAGCAACTTTGTACTTTTTTTGGTGTCTCTGGATTAAATTCTTTTGGTTGTCACGATCTACTTGCGGCACAACAAGCTGCATCTGCTGTCCTATATTATCTTCAGCAGACGCAGAAAGAAGAACTGCGACATATCCGGTCATTGCAGACCTACCACACCCAAAACTTCATGATCCTCGACGATTCAACCCGGAGAAACCTTGAACTGACCGCAACATTGCAGGATGGCAAGAAGCGTGGCTCATTATTAGGAGTGCTCGATCGAACTGTAACTGCTATGGGGGGACGAACTCTGAGGCATTGGATCCATTATCCTTTGATTAATCAGGGGGAGATTCAGCAGCGCCAGGGGGCTGTAGCTGAACTGGTTGATGATAGTTTGCAGCGGATCGAGCTGATCGAAGCTCTAGACGGCGTTTATGATCTGGAGCGTTTAAACAGTAAAATCGCCATGGCCAGTGCAAATGCGAAGGATATCGTTGCGTTACGAGCCTCTCTTGGAAAGCTTCCCCAGCTTGATGATCTGCTCAGCCCACTGCAAAGTCACTACGTGAAAGAGTTACGGGAGCAGATTGATCTGTTGCCTGAACTGGTCTCTTTGCTTGATCAGGCGATTGTTGATGACCCGCCTTTTGTTTTACGTGATGGCGGTATTATCAGAGATGGTTATAACGAAGAGTTGGATGAATTAAGAACGATCAGCCGTGATGGTAAGGGCTGGATTGCTGCTTTAGAACTCCAGGAGCGAGAACGGACAGGAATCCCATCGCTGAAAGTAAAATATAATAAAATTTTTGGCTATTTTATTGAAGTCACCCATCGCAATCTTGATCGTGTCCCTGAAGATTATCAGCGTAAACAGACTTTGACCAATGCCGAACGGTTTATCACTCTGCAACTGAAAGAATATGAAGATAAAGTTCTGGGTGCCGAAGATCGTATTGTGGAGTTGGAATATAATCTGTTTCAACAGGTCAGGTTGAAAGCCTCTGCTGAAGGACGAAGAATTCAACAAAGTTCAGATGTCCTGGCAATCCTCGATTCCTTACTTTCTCTGGCTGATCTGGCTCATGAACGGAACTACATTTGCCCGCAGATTGATGATTCCGGGGTCATTAAGATTGACGCTGGACGCCATCCTGTGGTTGAAGGGATGCCACTGAAGGAAGCCTTTGTCCCCAACGATGTCAAGCTTGATACGGTTGAAAATCAACTGCTGATCATTACCGGCCCGAATATGGCGGGGAAATCAACTTTCATGCGCCAGGTCGCTCTGATCACCCTGATGGCACAGTTAGGTAGTTTTGTCCCCGCTGAAGCTGCACAAATCGGGGTAGTTGACCGCATCTTTACTCGAGTCGGGGCAAGTGATAATCTAGCTAAAGGCGAATCAACGTTCATGGTGGAAATGAACGAAACGGCAAATATACTGCGACATGCGACACAACGAAGCTTAATTATATTGGATGAAATAGGGCGTGGCACATCAACTTTTGATGGTGTCAGCATCGCTTGGGCTGTTGCAGAATATCTACATGACAATCCTGCTGTTGCAGCCAAGACCTTATTTGCAACTCACTATCATGAACTCACCGATTTGCCACTGACCCGAGAACGGATCAAGAATTACAATGTGGCTGTGAAAGAATGGAACGATCAAATTATTTTTCTCAGGAAAATAATTACAGGAAGTGCCAGCCGTTCCTATGGTATCCAGGTAGGGCGTTTAGCCGGACTGCCTGAAACTGTTATCGATCGTGCTAAGGAAATTTTACATAATCTTGAAGCTGGAGAGTTTGTCCGCTCTGGCGAGCCGAGACTCGGGGAAAGTAAAATACAGCCCAAAAAACAACCGGTAGCGCAACTTTCGCTGTTCAATGTGGAGCAGGAGGATCAAATTCGCAAACGACTTGAATCCATTGATGTGCGATCTACCACTCCGATTGAAGCGTTAACCTTGCTGGATGAATTGAAAAAGATGCTCTAAATAATGATGGCGTTGCAAAAAGTTCGACCTACGGCGTTACGGTGTTTTTTCAGGATCTCGACTTACACTATGTATGCCTTCGCCCCTGAAAAAGCACCAGGCCTTGTAGAACGAAATTTTTTCTTAGCCATCCCATGAGTTTTTGCGAAAGCATCAAATAATGAAACTTAAATTTTTCTATCCTATTTTTCTATTTCTACTTATAACGACGGCTTTTCCTTGCAATACTATTGCAGAGGACTATTCCGCTCTGCGCTACGATTATCAACAACTGATCAAGTCCTCCCAGTTACAGCGTCAGCGGAGTAATTGGAGCAAGTTGATTGTCCGTTTTGACCACTTTGTTGCACAACAGCCACACGATAGTCATATTGAAAATGCATTGTTTCTGCTAGCCAGAACTTGGGATGGACTTTCCAGAGCGTCTGGGAGTCATCGTGATGCGAGAAAAGCTGTTGATCATTATATGGTTATCGTCGAACGGTTTCCACACAGTCGCTTTGCTGATGATGCTCTGTTTCTGGCTGCCCAGATTACTGAAAATCACCTTAAAAAGCAGTCTGACGCCTACAAATTATATCAGCGACTGGTTACAGAAATTCCTGATGGGGATATGGTCGGTGAGGCGCAAAAAAAACTGGCATTATTGCCGCCACCAGTTGAAGAAAACCCTCCTGTCGTCATAGCCAAAAAACAACTTAATTATCGGTCGGTTGGTGATTCACCTCGCTTAGCAAAAATTCGTTACTGGAGCGGCCCTGAATATACACGAGTTGTTCTTGATCTTACCGCTCCCGTTGTCAGTAAACCAAATTACTTGAAAGGTGAAAACCCGCGACTTTATTTTGATTTGCTGTATACCAAGTTAGCTTCTGATTTGCCGTCTACTATTCCGATTGGCAATGGCTTGGTGAGACAGGTCAGAACCAGTCAGTTTGATAGTCAGCGTGCTCGGGTTGTTCTGGATTTGAACCGGGTTGCCGAATATAAACTGGCGACTTTGGAAAACCCGCATCGTCTGGTTATTGATATTAAGGGTGAGCCGGTCAGGGTGAGGCTGAGTGAACAGAAGTCTGAAAGAGACGCTGCCCCCGTTGCGGCGGATGATTCCATAGCATCAATTCTCAATAGCTCCTCTGATCGACAACCGGTTCTCCATGTTCCTCAGGAAGTTCATGATGAAGGGATCCATCTGATTGTTGTTGATGCCGGGCATGGTGGTAAGGATCCTGGCGCTATTGGGCCGCATAACACTTATGAAAAAGATGTGGTGCTTAAAATGGCCAAAGCTCTTGCCAAGGCATTGCGCCAACAGCTGGGGGTCAAGGTGCTCCTGACCCGTTCTGACGATCGCTACCTTGAATTGCGGGAACGGACTGAATATGCAAATCAGGTTGGTGCAGATCTGTTTATCTCTTTACATGCCAATGCCACGGCCAACGGCAAAGCCTATGGTGTGGAAACCTATTTTTTAAATCTGTCAAAAAACAATCAGGCAGCTGAAGTTGCTGCACGAGAAAATGGTACCACCCTGCAAGATGTGGGTAATTTGGAAGCGATACTGTTTGATTTGATGGCAAATGCAAAAATCAATGAATCAAGCCGTTTGGCAGCTGAGGTTCAGCAGTCTCTGGTCGCTGGGTTGCGTCCCCACTACAGTCGAATCAAAGACCATGGTGTCAAGCAGGGGCCATTTCACGTTCTTCTTGGTGCGACAATGCCTTCCGTTTTGATTGAGGCGGGGTTTATCAGCAATATCCGTGAAGAGAAACGTTTAGCATCCGCTGCTTATCAAAAAAGGGTCGCTACGGCAATTGTTAAAGGTGTCAAGAGTTATTCTGCAACAATAGAGCAGGTTGCCAAACGATGAGTCGTGCTGTTGCCGATCCTGTTGTGGATGTTTTCCCTCCCGAACTTTTAAATTCTCGCATTGTTTTTGATTCTAACCGAGATTCCTTCCTGGAAGCAGCCCGCAATTTTCTTGATTTTCAGTTGCAACGAATCCACCAACTCAACGACCTGGGGACTTCAGGACGCCTGATTGTCTCTGAGCTGACAGCTGTTTTCGATCAACTTAATAATAATATTTATCAGGCGGTTTCTGCTGATTTGAACAAGGATGAGCTTGTTGGTTGCACATTGATCGCATTGGGTGGTTATGGTCGTGCCGAAATGAACCCCCGTTCAGATCTTGACCTGATGTTTTTCTACGAAACAGTTGGCAAGGATGCAGCGCGGATTATTGCCGATCGGATGCTCTATCTATTGTGGGATTTGCGTCTGGATGTCGGTTATAGTGTCCGTTCAAGTGATGAATGTCTTGAGGAATCACGCGATTCAACCGTCAGGTCTTCTTTATTGGATGCCAGATTTATCTCGGGCAATCAAGATCTTTATCAACACTTTAGTGATACCGTTGGTCGTGTCATGCTTAACCGGGATACACAGAGTTTTATCAAACTCAAACTTGAAGAGCGAACCGAGCGTAAGGCCAAATATGGGTCGTCGGTTTACCTGTTGGAGCCAAACCTGAAAGAAGGGGACGGGGGTCTCAGAGAATTGCAAGAGGCTCTGTGGATTACACGGGTAAAATTCAAAGCCTCCGGTTTAAAGGAATTACTTAAAAAAAGTGTCATTAATGAACAGGATTTTCAGGAATATAATCAGTCGCTTGATTATTTGTGGAAAATTCGTAATTTTCTCCATTTTAAGGGTCAGCGTAAAAATGATCAGCTGATTTTTGAGCAACAACAACAACTTGCCGTTTTTTTTGGTTACAAAAAAAAGCGCCGGTCTTCGGCTGTTGAACAGTTTATGCAGGAATATTATGCGCAGGCCATGCAGGTTGAACACCTGTCGACGAAGTTAATTCTTACTGCGACCCAGCCAAGTACGCGTCCCAAAAAAAATGGTTTTAATTATTTAAGGAAAAGAAATCTTGATGATGGTTTTTATGTTGTCCGTGGTGAATTGCGTGCCAAGGTTGACCGGCAGGTATTAGAAGATCCAGCTCTTATGATGGTTGCTTTTCGACTGGCGCAAAAGCATGAAGTTCGATTGTGCCTGGAGTTAAAGCAACTCATCCGGGACAATACCCATTTGATCAATGATAAAATACGTCGTTCCAGGCGGATTAATCTTATATTTATGGAGATTTTACGGCACCCAAAAAATGTTGGTACCATCTTGCGTAAGATGCATCAGCTACAATTTCTAAATGCTTTTATTCCCGAATTTAAAAAGATCTATTGTCAGGTTCAGTTCGATTTATATCATATCTATACAGTTGATATACATACTCTATTTGCGGTCGAAGAGATGGAAAAACTGTGGCATGGTGATTATCAATACAAGCAACCCATGCTCACTGAAGTTGCTGGTAATATTGAAAAGCGTGAACTTCTTCTTCTGGCAATTCTGTTTCATGATATTGGCAAGGGAAGCGGTAAAGACCATAGTATTCGTGGCGCAGAAATGGTTCCAACAATAGCCAGAAGGCTACAATTGAATCGAGAAGACAGCAAACGCCTTGAATTTCTGGTTTTAAACCATTTGAAGATGGCACATATTTCTCAACGTCGTGATTTGCAAGATTTTAAAATGATCAGTAAATTCGCAGAATTGATGGGAATGAGTGAGAATTTACGGATGCTCTATCTGTTGACGTTTGCTGATATTAAAGCGGTCGGCCCCGACGTCTGGTCTGAGTGGAAGGGCAGTTTGTTACGTGAACTTTACGAAAAAACTTATGATGCATTGGAAAAAAATGAATTTTATCATGAGAAGCGTTCAGAAAAAATCCGTAACAGAAAACGTGATATCCGTAAAGCTTTGTCAGACGACTTCTCTGAAAGTCGAATCAATAAAGTCGTCAGTAGTTTACAGACCAGCTATCTAATGAGTTATCGCTCTCAGGAAATCATTCCTCATGTGCGTTTGGCTTTATCTCGGGGCAAAAAAACCCTCGTAATGCAAATTGAGCAACACAAGGAAGCTGAGCATACTGAACTGACACTGGCAACAATTGACAGCCCGGGACTCTTTTCTCAGATTGCCGGGGTTATGGCTGCCCATTCCATAAATATCCTTGGAGCGCAAATTCATACCAGAAAAACCGGTGCTGTCTTAGACATCCTTCAGGTCAATAGTTTGATTGGTGGCGTTGTTGATAAAAAACAGAAATGGGAGCGGGTTGAAAAGGATCTCTGTGAAGTTCTTGAAGGTCGAACTTTTGTTGAAGATTTGTTTAGTAAATGCCAACAGCCCGATTATCTTAAAGTGTCAACCACGCAACCACAAAAACGCAACACGGTTGAAATTGACAATGATGTCTCAGATCGTTACACCGTCATTGATATCTTTGCGACCGATAATATTGGCTTGCTTTATGAAATTACCCGGACATTGAAGGAATTGGGTCTCTATATTGCTGTTTCAAAAATATCGACCAAGGTAGATCAGGTTGCCGATATTTTCTATGTTTCTGATATCTTTGGTCAAAAAATTACCGATGTGGTAAAACTGGAAGAGATACGAACCGTCATGTTGGATCGATTGGCGTAGTTTTGGGTTCTTATGGATCAGTATCTTGATTTTTTCTTTAATTTTCTGGCAGTAGAAAAGGGTCTGTCAAATAATACTCTCAGTGCCTACGCCCGGGATCTTGCTGCGTATGCCAGCTACTTGAGAGAACATGAGAAAATAGACAAACCTTCTGATATCACCCAGACGATGATCCTCAATCATTTAACCTTTTTGAAAAAAAATGGTCTCTCCCCGCGTAGCAGGGCACGTGTGTTGAGTGCTCTGCGGAGCTTTCATCGCTTTCTCCTGCGGGAAAACTATACAGAGCATGATCCTTCGGTACTGATTGAGTCACCCCGTTCTCTGTCGGCTTTACCAAAGCTGCTATCACATAAGGAGGTTGAGCTTTTATTGCAGTCTCCAGCCGGTGACAGCCGCATCGCACTCAGAGATCGGGCAATGCTTGAAGTCCTCTATGCAACCGGTATGCGCGTATCTGAACTGGTCGGATTACGTCTTGGTGATCTTAAGCTTGATATTGGTTGTCTCAACGCCTTTGGTAAAGGGTCTAAACAGCGACTTATTCCACTGGGAGAGGTCGCTATTGAAATTTTAAGAGAATACCTGCAGAATGGGCGGCCGAAAATATTAAAAAGCAGCTCCAGTGAAGAGGTTTTTTTAAACTCACGGGGAAAAGGGCTCAGTCGGCAGGGTTTCTGGAAAATCATTAAGGCACATGCAATAAAATCCGGGATTAAACAAAAAGTTTATCCCCATATGTTGCGCCACTCATTTGCAACCCATCTTCTTGAAAATGGGGCAGATCTACGCTCTGTTCAAACCATGCTGGGACATGCAGATATTTCGACAACCCAGATTTATACACACGTGATCCAAGAGCGGTTGCAACAGATACATCAGCAATATCATCCGCGTGGATAGCCACAGTAAAGGCAGAGGGAAATATGAAATATATAATTTTACTCGGTGACGGTATGTCAGATGAACCGATTGCAGAACTTGGGGGTAAAACCCCGATGGAAGCCGCGAAGACCCCCTATATGGATCGACTCAGTCAAACCGGAAAAATCGGCTTGGCAGCAACCGTTCCAGAAGGCTATCCGCCGGGGAGTGACGTCGCCAATCTATCCGTTTTTGGCTATGACCCGGCTGATTGTTATTCAGGACGTTCACCTTTGGAAGCGGCAAGTATGGGGGTAGAGCTTGGTCCAGAAGATGTTGCTTTTCGAATGAATTTTATCTGGCTTGAAGCTCATTATGGTAAGCTCTACATGGGAGATTTTTCTGCCGGGCATATATCCACTGAGGAAGCTAGACAGCTGGTTGAGACCCTCCAGGAAGAGCTGGGAGGGGATGATTTCAATTTTTTCCCTGGCGTATCCTATCGCCATTTGATGGTTTGGAAGAATGGCAAAGACCAACTGACTTTCACCCCACCACATGATATTTCCACTTACAGTATCGAAGGCCATTTACCGCAAGGCGAGGGTGCTGACACCCTTCTCGATTTGACTAATTCAGCACAAATGTTGCTCAATAGTCATCCGGTTAACAATCAGCGGGTCGCTGAAAAGCAATTACCTGCTAACTCTGTCTGGTTCTGGGGACATGGGCGCAAACCAATTATGGAGACATATCAACAGCGTTACAATTTGACCGGATCGGTTATCTCAGCCGTTGATCTGATCCGAGGAATCGGAGTCAATGCCGGATTGAATATTATTGAAGTCCCGGGGGCGACTGGTTATCTTGATACCAACTATCGTGGCAAAGCAGAGTATGCCATCAATTCTCTCAAAGAATCAGATTTTGTCTACGTTCATGTAGAAGCACCGGATGAAGCAGGGCATGGTGGATTAATAAAAGAAAAAATTGAGGCAATTGAAAGCTTTGACCGTGATGTTGTTGGAACAATCATTGAAAATATGGCAGAGATTGGTGATTGCCGAATTCTGATTACCCCGGATCATCCGACTCCTGTAGAAAAAAGGACCCATACTTCTGATCCGGTTCCCTATATTTTGTTCGATTCGCGACACGCTTCCGATTCACAGGCAACTGCATATTCAGAGGCTGAAGCAAAACGCTGTGGCGAGATTGTCCCCGGACACCAGCTTCTCTCGATGTTGTTAGATAACCGTGATAAAAACTGAGGATACAGAGTCTGAGAAGCAGAAAAAGCTGCAACTTTCTGTTGTCCTGGTTGAACCGCAGGGGGCACTGAACGTGGGGTCGGTCTGCCGAGCGATGCTGAATTTTGGCTTTACAGACCTCCGCTTGGTGAACCCACAGGTTGACCACCTGTCACAAGATGCCCGCTTGATGGCTGTCAAAGCTGCAACAGTTCTGGAAAATGCACGGGTTTTTCATAGTCTTGGGGATGCTCTTGCTGGTTGTCGATTGAGCTTTGGGACAACTCGGCGTTTCGGACGTTATCGTGAAGGGTTGCTCCATCCGGGTGAAGCAGCTGACCGACTGGTGCCGATCGCACAGGAAAGTTCAGTTGCACTGGTTTTTGGTCGCGAAGACCGGGGGTTATTTACCTCTGAATTGGATCTCTGTCAGCATTTCATCACAATTCCGACTGATGAGGGTCTGCCATCGATGAATTTAGCTCAAGCTGTCTCCCTCTGTCTCTATGAAGTGAGTAATGCACGAGCAAAATATGCAGGTCGAACGTCTAATCAAAAAAAACTCGCGAGCAGTGAAAATCTGGAATCTATGTACCAACATATGCGGCAGTCATTGCTGGATATCGGCTACCTTGATCCGCAAAATCCAGATCACATCTTACGTAGTTTTCGGAGGATTTTAGGTCGCTCAGGTCTCAACGATCGTGAGGTCAGAATTCTGCGCGGGTTATTTAATCAGATTGATCTTTCTACTGGACATAAGTTCACCCGAAAAACAGCGCGAGAAAGAAGTGAATAAACCTGCTGTTATAAGGACGTTGGATAACGGAGTTGTGGTTGAATTTTTCGACCAGAGCAATCGCTATTATGGTGATTTTTATCGGGTCAAGATTAATGCAGTTGCGACCATTCCTTTGATCAAAACGGCCTTGCCGGAAGATTTAGATGATTTGGTAGCAACATGTCCTGATTACGTCACATATGCAAAATCACTTGAGCGGATGGGGGTTGTATCCAGTGATCTACAAAAAGTGACCAACTCTCTCGTTGAGGATTTTATAGAATCGGTTGGCGGTTATCTGGTAAAAGGTAGTTTTGCTGAGAATTTGTTACGAAAAAATATGCTCGATAGCTCAATCTGAAGAAGAGTTTAAGTCTATATTGTTAAATTTTTTCTTGCATTTAAATATTCGGAGTGATAAGTAATATTCGTTTTAACGAAGTTTTCAGAAAGTGAGCCTTGGCTCACTTTTTTTATTATTCAGAGGGAAACTGTGGCACAACTCACAGAACAAATTGAAGAGCTGATTCAGCCCATTATGGATGACCTTGGTTGTGAGCTGGTCGATCTTGAATATCTCCGTGAGCAGCGAGGCTGGGTGCTCAGGTTTTTTCTGGATAAAGAGGGTGGTATTAACCTGGATGACTGTGCAACAGCAAGTCGTGAAATAGCGACTTTGCTTGATGTTGAGAATATCCCTAGTACCGCTTACAACCTTGAAGTCTCTTCGCCAGGGATTGAAAGACGTTTAAAAAAGCCGAAAGACTTTATCCGTTTTGCTGGGCAACTGGTTAAGATTAAGACATTGGATGCTATTGATCCCAATTCAAGTGGGAAAAACCGGAAAACATTTGTTGGTATTTTGTCTGGTTTTGAGGGGGATAATGTTTTGATGAAACTTAAAAAGGGTGAAGATAGCATTCAGATTGCATTGCACCAGATAGATAGAGCAAATTTGAAATTTGAGTTTTGAATCTTTTTAAATGATTCAATTAATGAGCACTGACTGACCTTAGCTGTCAGCAAAACACATTTATAAGGGGTATGTAGGATGGTGGGTAACCTCAATCACATCATTGATCAGGTGGTTAAGGACAAAGGCATTGATCGTGACGTGCTGGTAGACGCTCTTGAATCTGCTGTCCTTTCCGCAGCAAACAAGAAATTCAGAAATACGCGTGACCTTGAAGCTCATTTTAATGACGAAATAGGTGAGGTCGAAGTTTTTGAATTTGTTACTGTTGTTGGTGAAGTTGTCGATTCCTATAAAGAAATTGATTTGGAAGAGGCTCGTGAAGTCGATCCGGATGTTGAAATTGACGACTCCCTGGGAATGATGCTGGATGCTGGCAGCTTCAGCCGTATTGCTGCACAAACAGCCAAGCAGGTGATCATCCAGAAAGTACGCGAAGCTGAGCGTGAAGGCGTTTTCAATGAATTCAAGGATCGAGTTGGAGAGGTTGTTAACGGCATTGTACGACGCTATGAACGTGGGGATTTGATTGTCGACCTCGGTCGTGCTGAAGCACTGCTGCCCAACAGGGAACAAGCTCCACGGGAGAACTATCGTCAATCTGATCGGGTTCGTGCCTATATTTCTGAGGTAAAAATGTCTGCCAAGGGGCCACAGATTATTCTTTCACGTACCCATCCCGGCCTACTGGTTTCTTTATTCAGCTCTGAGGTTCCTGAGGTCGCAGAAGGGATTGTTGAAATTAAAGCTGCAGTGCGGGAACCTGGAAGTCGAGCCAAGATTGCCGTTACTTCACATGATATTGATGTTGACCCGGTTGGTGCCTGTGTTGGTATGCGCGGATCAAGGGTTCAAAATGTCGTCACAGAATTGCGTGGTGAACGCATTGACATCATCCCTTGGACTCCAGATCCAGCCCGTTTTGCCTGCGCAGCTCTCGCTCCTGCAGATGTATCAAGGGTTTATATTGATGATGAAGGGCAATCGATGGAAATTATTGTCCCCGATGACCAATTGTCGCTGGCTATTGGTAAAAAAGGACAAAATGTTCGTCTGGCAGCAAAATTGATTGGCTGGAAGATCGATATCAAGAGTGAAACAAATGCCCAGGAAGAGGAGCAGTCAGAAAGTGCTCCGGAGGCAGCGGATGAAACCGATCCTGTTGAAGAGGGTGCCGTAGAGGAGAGTTCGGATCAATCTGTTTCAGAAACACCTGAGGAAACACCTGAAGTTGTGGCTGAAGAAGCAGAACCTGATAAAGCGGAAGATTGATCTTTTAGTATACTTATGACTGTTGCTGAAAAAGGACCGCAGCGAACTTGTGTCGCTTGCCGCCAGGTAAAAGATAAGAACCAACTTGTGCGCTATGTTGTTGCTCCAAACGGAGCCGTTCTGGTTGATTATCGTCAGCGTTTACCTGGTCGTGGTGCTTATACATGTTTAACCTCTGAATGTTTACGAGGTGCGGTTAAAAAAAATAGTTTTCAGCGCTGTTTTAAAATGCCGAATTGTTCCGTTGATTCAACTCAGTTATTGCAGCAATTGAGCATGGCTGTGGAACAAAAAATTACGAACTTGATTGGGATGTCCCGCAAATCGGGACAACTTATCTCTGGCAGCAACATGATCATCGATACGCTGAGAAAAAAATCATCCGTAGCTTTGGTTATCATTGCGAATGATATTTCGTCAGGGATTGGCAGCAAAATTGAGGGGCTGGCAAAGAGAGAAAAAATTGCTACTGTCCATTTATATAATAAACAAATGATTGGGCAGATGCTTGGCAAGGAAGAGCGAAGTGTTATAGCAGTTCAGGACGGTTTGCTAGCCGACTCGCTATTAACTGAACTACGCAGGTATGAGCAACTGGTAAGGGAGAATTGATGGGCAAGGTAAGAGTACACGAACTCGCAAAGAAAATGGAACTCGAAAGTAAAGAGTTACTGAGCAAGCTGGCTGAAGCTGGAATTGAAGTAGCCTCCCACTCAAGTTCTCTGGCCGAGGAAGATCTGCGGAAGTTTGAAAATTTTATTCATCCTCCTGAAGAAAAAGTTGAAGAAGCCAGGATAAAGCCTGGAATCATTCGGCGGCGGAGGACAGTTGTGCGTCCAAAAGTTGAGGAACCAGTTGCCTCTGAGCCTGTCATTGAAGTGGAAGATGCCGCTGTGGTGGAAGAAACTCCCGCTGAAGATATCAAAGATGAGCCCGGCAAAGATGAGCCTGTTGCTTCTGCTGAGGCGGTTGCCTCTCCACAAGCTGAATCAGATTCAGTAGAAACTACTACAGATGAGTCTGCAGAAGAAAAGATAGAAAAAACAGTTGAAACTGCCGAAATAGAGCCGACTCCAGAAGAGAAACCTGAAAAAGCTAAGAAGCCGGTCGTTGAAAAAGTAACTGGCGACCATGCCAAAATTTTGGGTCGTGTAGAATTGCCACCAAAAAAGGTAGCTGGACAACGCAAACCTCGCACTGCTGAACGTCCAACCTCCAGGGACAAGAAAGTAGTACGACCTGCCCGTCCGGCAGCTACCCCGAGCCAGGGGCGTAAGCGTGTTGATCCTGCTCCGCTTGCTCCACTGGAACAACCACTGCCTGAAAAAGAAGGTCGGAATAAGAAACGCAATAAAGGGCGCCGGGGAGACAATTCCGAAGCTCAGGATGGTCGTGTCTCGCGGCGTGGTCGGAGAGTCGAGGTTTTCGAACCTGGTCGTGCCGGCCATAAGAAAAAACGTGGCGGGAAACATTCAAAACAGAGCAAACAGACGGTTGTTACCGTCAGTAAGGCGATAAAGAGAGTTGTGCGAATCAGCGACTCGATTACTGTTGGTGAACTAGCTAAGCGGATGGGCGTGAAGGCTAATGAACTGATTGCTGAATTGATGAGACAAGGATCGATGGTCACAATCAATCACCCCCTTGATTTCGATTCTGCAGCAATTCTGGCTTCTGAATTCAATCATGAAGTTGAGAATGTCGCGTTCGATGAAGAGACAGTCTTGGCATTTGAACCAGCAAAAGAGGTAGAGGATAAAGCTGAAGATCTTGAGGTTCGTCCGCCGATTGTCACCATCATGGGTCATGTCGATCATGGTAAAACCAGCTTGCTTGATGCTATTCGTAAAGCCAACGTCACAGATGGTGAAGCTGGTGGAATCACTCAACATATTGGTGCTTATGATGTTGAGTTAGATGATAAAAAAATAACTTTTCTGGATACTCCTGGTCACGAAGCTTTTACCGCGATGCGTGCCCGTGGAGCTGGAGTCACAGATATTGTTATTCTGGTTGTTGCTGCTGATGACGGGGTGATGCCGCAGACCAAAGAAGCGATTAATCACTCAAAAGCTGCCGGTGTTCCACTCATCATAGCTGTCAACAAAATTGATAAGCCGGATTCAAACCCTGAGCGGGTCAAGCAGGAATTAACAGAATTCGAACTTGTTCCAGAAGAGTGGGGCGGCGACACCATTTTTGTTGAAGTTTCAGCGAAACAACAGACAAATCTTGATACATTGCTGGAGATGGTTCTGCTTCAGGCTGAAGTCCTTGAGTTACAGGCAAATCCGAATAAACGTGCCAGGGGATCGATTGTTGAAGCCCGTCTGGACAAAGGTCGTGGGCCGATTGCAACGGTTCTGGTTCAGGATGGAACCTTGAAAATTGGCGATTCTATTGTTGCTGGACTGCACTACGGTCGAGTTCGCTCAATGACGACAGCAACCGGTGCTCTGGTTAAAGAGGCTGGTCCCTCATTTCCGGTCGAAGTAACTGGACTGGGCGGAGTGCCAAATGCTGGAGATATCTTCCATGCGGTTGAAAATGAAAAAGCGGCTAAAGAAGTTTCCCAGCATCGTCAGTCGAAACAGCGTGAAATAGACCTGTCCAAGACCAGCAAAATTTCACTTGAACAATTGTTTGAAAAAATGCAGGCAGGTGTTGTCGAAGAACTCTCGGTTATTGTTAAGGCAGATGTCCAGGGGTCAGTTGAAGCCGTGCGTGATGCCTTGGAAAAATTGTCAACGGACGCATGTCGCTTGAACGTTATTCATACCGGTGTTGGTGGAATATCAGAAAGTGATGTAACTTTAGCTACCGCATCAAATGCCATTGTTCTGGGATTCAATGTCCGCCCTGAAACCAAAGCAAAAAGCTTAGCTGATGTTGAAAAAGTTGATATTCGTCTTTATTCAGTCATCTATGATGCCGTGAATGATATCCGTAGTGCCATGGAAGGGTTGCTGGCTCCGACACTTCAAGAAAAAGAGCTGGGACGTGTCGAGATTCGAGACACTTTCCATGTTTCACGTGTTGGCACAATCGCGGGTTGTTATGTTATCGATGGCAAGATTATCCGTAATGCCCAGACCCGTTTGGTGAGAGACAGTGTCGTTGTCTGGCAGGGCAAGCTGAAATCATTGAAGCGTTTCAAAGATGATGTCAAAGAGGTCGGTAACGGGTATGAATGCGGTATAGGCCTGGAAAACTACAACGACATTAAAGTTGGCGATATTCTCGAAGTCTTTGAAATTGAAGAGGTGAAAACCGCACTTTGATTTCAGAAATGGTAGATAGCAATGATTGTTGGCGTCATTCGCGTCGATTTACGTTTGTTTGATATCCATTCGCTAAAACAGAAGCGCTCTCAGATAGGCCGACTGTTGAATCGTCTGCGTTCTAAATTCCCCCTGTCAGTTGCAGAGGTAGGGCATTTGGATCTTTTGCAGAGAGCTGTTTTTGCAGCCAGCATGGTTGCCGGAAACGAATCAATAGTTCAGTCAGTGTTTAAAAATCTTGAGGACGAACTCTACTCGTCTGGACTTGTCGAGATTATTGAACTGGATGTTGAATATTTACATTATGGAGAAGAGATCCGTTGAGTAGTTATCGTCCTGAACGAGTTGGCGAGCAAATTCACAAAGAAACAACCCGTCTGTTAATGTATAACATTAAGGATCCCAGGGTCACTTCGGTGGTGGTGACCGGGGTTCAAATGTCCCGTGATATCAGTTCTGCAAAAATATTTTTTACCGTTAGCGATAAAAATGCCGACCGCAAGGATGTCGTCAAAGGGTTGAAGAGCGCGGCTCCTTATATTCGCCGAGAATTGGGGAAAATATTGCAGCTCCGTTTTGTCCCGAATATTTATTTCAAATATGATGATTCGATTGACTATGGTCAAAAAATTGATGCCTTGCTGCATCAGGTTCAGGACGACTTGAATGATAATCCAGCAGATAATTGAGCAGATTGAGAATAATCAACGCTTTCTGGTTGTTGCTCATGAAAACCCTGACGGCGATGCTATTGGTTCAACTCTTGGCTTGGCATTAGCTTTGCGTGATATGGGCAAAGATGTTGTTGCCTATAATGTCGATGGCATACCTGAAGTTATGCGGTTTCTTCCACAATCTGATTTTCTCTGCGATGTTTTGCCAGATGACAAAAAATTTGATGTGGCTTTTGTTCTTGATGCTGGTGATGTAGACAGAACAGCATTGCCGGTAAAAGATCTCTGCCAAACGATGATTAATATTGATCATCATCCCTATTCAGATTTTGGGGATATCTGTTATCTGGATACCTCGGCCTGTGCTACAGCAATTTTGATCTATCGCATTCTTCAGGCGTGTCAATATCAGACGAGTTTAGCTGTAGCCAAGGCTCTCTATCTTGCAATCCTCTCGGATACCGGGTCGTTCCGCTATTCCAGCGCAAATAAAGAATCCTTTGCAGTTGCTGCAGAATTGGTCGGATTGGGGATTGATCCCTGGGAAATTTCCAGCAATCTTTATGAAAGCCTCGCCCCTGAAAGAATGCGTTTACTCGGTTTGGTTCTGCCGACCCTGGAGATTTCTTCGTCTGGCCAATACGCTTCCATTTCTATGACTTTAGATGCCGTACAGCAGGCTGGAGCTACTGAGGAACATTCTGATGGGTTCGTCAATTATCCGCGGGCTATCCGTGGTGTCGAAGTTGCTCTCTTTATTCATCAGGTCGCTGCCGACCTTTATAAAGTAAGTTTTCGCTCACGAGGAGCCATTGATGTCGGAGCTCTCTCCCGGAAATTTGGCGGCGGCGGTCATCATAATGCTGCTGGCGCAAAAATCAGTGGGACGTTGGCTGAAGTCAGAGCCACTGTCTTTCCTTTGCTTGACCAACTGCTTAGCTGATTTCTGTGCACGGACTTCTCCTGATTGATAAACCTGCCGGCATGACATCTCATGACGTTGTTCGACAGGTAAAACGAATCTGTCACACCCGCAAGGTTGGGCATGCTGGAACTCTTGATCCTCTTGCGACGGGGGTATTGCCTGTTGCTGTAAGGAACGGAACAAAAATACTCCAGTTTTTATTAGCCGAAGATAAATCCTACCGGGCAACATTCAAACTTGGAATAACCACAGATACTCTGGATGCTGATGGGGAGGTTCAGCGGGAATGCCCAGTTCCTGAATTCACTCTCGCTGATCTGGAAAAATGCTGCGCAAATTTTCGTGGTGAGATTGAGCAACTGCCACCGATGTTTTCCGCACTGAAAAAGGATGGTGTCCCCCTTTACAAATTAGCGCGACAAGGAAAAACCGTCGACCGTGAGTTACGCCAGGTCACAATCAGTCGTTTAGAATTGATTTGTAGTGATTCCCAAACGGTGACAATTGAGGTTGATTGCTCCAAGGGGACCTATATTCGTACTCTCGTCAGTGATATTGGCGAGCAGCTGGGTTGTGGAGCTCATTTGACAACACTTCGGCGTCTACGCAGTGGCGAATTCACGATTGAAGAATGTCGGGAGCTGGGAGAATTACAACAGTTGGAAGAACCTTCTGTTGCTCTCCTCTCTTTGGACGAAACCTTGCGAAATTATCCCGCGGCACAATTAAATGAATCTGCAGCTGATGCATTGACCTATGGAATTCCTCCGGAGTTGCATCAGGTCAATACCGATGAGATGCTGATTAACAATAGTCTGGTTCGTCTGCAGATTGATCATGAATTAGCCGCAGTCGCGCGCTATATGCCATTACGCACAAAAGAAAAGCGTGGTGATTTCGAATTAATACGGGTTTTTGTCAGCAATTGAATCCGGAAAATAAGGGATATGATGTCCAGCAGGTTTTAACCCTATTCATTTCAGCCTAAACCGCTAAAAAGCTTTCTTAAAGCCATTACCGCTGTCAAAAAAGGTATTAAAATCAAGGATTTTTCGGCTGACAAATAAAACTTTCCCCCAGTGTAGAAACATAAAACCAGGGGTTTATGTGGAAGAAAAGAGCTAGAACGTTAA
>JAYEME010000081.1:2342-16434 GCA_034717915.1 Thermodesulfobacteriota bacterium | reverse complement strand
ACGGGGAGAGATATGAGTTACGTTCTCGAAATAAAGAATGTCACCAAAAAATTTGGTGATTTTACTGCGGTTAAATCAGTCAGCTTCAATGTCGAAGATGGCGGTTTTTTCTCTATTCTGGGCGGATCAGGTTGCGGGAAAACAACCCTGTTACGGATGATCTCCGGTTTTGAGGACGTAACTGAAGGGGAACTTCTTATTCGTGGCGAATCGATGGAAGGAGTTCCGCCGGAAAGACGGCCGGTTAATATTGTTTTTCAGAGTCTGGCACTGTTTCCAATGATGAATGTGGAGAGAAATGTCGCCTTCGGCTTACAGAGACAGAAAGTACCTAAAAATGAGGTGAACAGCCGGGTTACGGAGATGCTTGAGCGGGTCGGGCTGGTTGGATTTGAGAAGAAAAATGTCAACGATCTTTCTGGCGGCCAGCGCCAACGGGTGGCGATTGCCCGATCACTGGTTTTACGACCATCAATTTTGCTGCTGGATGAGCCACTGGGTGCTCTCGACCGAAAACTGCGCGAACATATGAAGATTGAGCTCAAAGTGTTGCAGCGTGAGATCGGTACGACTTTTATCTATATCACTCATGATCAGTCGGAAGCGCTGGTGATGAGTGATCAGGTCGCGGTGATGAATGAGGGGCGTTTTGAGCAGATCGATACGCCGAAAAATCTCTACAAAAATCCTGCCACTTCTTTTGTTGCCGGATTTGTCGGTGAAAGTAATGAGTTTGATGTTGCCAGCTATGCAGATGGTGAATTGATCACTCAAAATGGCTGTAAACTGGTGAAGCCAGGACTCGATTTTCAGCCGCAAAAACTATTTATTCGCCCCGAAGCTTTTATCCTCGACTCTCCAGAGACACTGCCTGATGTGGCGCTGGTAAAAACCGAGATAAAAAATATCCTCTTTGATGGTGCCAATACCAAAATATCTGTCGTTATCAAAGAGAGCGCTGACAAGGTGCTGATTTCACTACCGCAGAATGCCAAATATGACAATTTGCGTGAAGGAGACGACTTGCAGGTCGGTATCCATCTTGATGATCTGAAGTGTTACCGGGGTTAATGGCGTCACCGCTTATCCCTTCTCCATTAGGGAGAAGGTGCTGCAGGCGGATGAGGGGGGGGACTATGATCGTCGCCTTTAATTCCCCCTCACCCGACGCTTCGCGCCACCCTCTCCCCAAGGAGAGGGATTATTTCACGTTGGCTGAAAATTAGTATTATTTAGGTTTGTTTTTGCGAAAGCACCAAAGGGTAAACCAATGAAGAAACGTGGCAGTACTTTCTATCTCTTGATGATTCCCGTCCTTCTCTGGCTGGGAGTGCTGATTGTCATTCCCCATCTGGATATGCTCTATCGGTCGTTCCGGTTTGAAACTGATGACTGGGAGATGGTTTTTTCCTTGAACAACTATCTGACCTTCTTCAGGGATCAGATCTATTGGCTCACATTTGTCAAGACTGCCCTCTACTCTATCGGGGTGACCATTCTTGCTTTTGTGGTGACCTTCCCCGTAGCTTTTTACCTGACCAAGGTAATCGGTAAGAAATACAGTGGTTTTATGACTCTGTTGCTCCTTATCCCCATCTGGATCGGCGAGCTGGTTACCGTCTATGGCTGGATGATTCTGTTGCGTGACAATGGTGTGATCAACACCTTCCTGCTCAAGATCGGTGTGATCGATTCACCGATTGAGATGCTCTTCACCAATTTCAGCATGACCATCGGCCTATTGTACATGTCGATGCTGTTTATGATTGTTCCGATGATGTCAGCACTTGACAGTATGGATGACAGCCTCATCGAAGCTGCCAGTGATCTGGGTGCTTCAAAATGGACAATCTTTCGTCAAATTATCATTCCGTACACAACCCCGGGGATTGTATCGGGCGGAATCATTGTCTTTATGCTGGTGATTGGCGATTATGTTGCCCCGACTATTCTGGGTGGCAAAAGTTCTTTGTGGTTTACCGAGCAGATCTACAATAAATTCCTGATGTCCTTTAACTGGAACGAGGGGGCAGCATTCGGTTTCTTGTTGTTGGTGCTCTCTTCAACAATTGTCTGGATAGCACTCAAGCTCTCCGGCCAAAAACTTGATAAGGTGGGATCATGATACGGTCATTACCCTGCTCACGCACCTATACGGCAACATATCGCCTTTATATTATCCTCTTCTACATTTTTCTGATTATGCCACTGATCACTATTTGTGTGCTGGCATTCAATGATTCGCATTATATCGCACTCCCCTGGAAGGGCTTTTCCCTTGACTGGTTTTTTGCCAACACCAACGAGCGGCTCGGGCTTTTCCAAGATGCCGACTTGCTTAGAAGTGTCTGGATCAGTATCAAAACCGGTTTCTTTGTCGCCCTTTTCTCCACCATTGTCGGTACTCTTGCCGCCTTGCTGTTTGAAGAAGAGGAATTCCCCTTCAAAGGGGCTCTCTATTTTCTGGCAATCGCTCCGCTGGTTATTCCCGGGGTGGTTTTAGGCTTATCTATTTTGCTCAGTTCAACCAGTGCTGGACTCTATATTGAAGAGAGTTTCGGGATTGATGTTGAGCTGCTGCGCCCCAGTTTTTGGCTGGTCGTCATCGGTCAATTTTCATTTGCTGCAACCTATGTCATGTTGCTGGTCATTGCCCGGTTGAAGAAATTTGATCGGTCTCTGGAAGAGGCAGGTCTCAGCCTGCGGGCGACCAGACTACAGGTGATCTGGCTGATTACGTTGCCATTTTTACGCCCCGCCATCATCGGGGCATTTGTGGTCGCTTTTTTAATCAGCTTTTCAAATATTAATACGACCATATTTCTGATCGGCTCAGATACAACTCTGCCGGTTGACCTCTATGCGCGGATCAAATTCAGCTCCACTCCAGTGCTGAATGCGGTATCGTTTTTGATCGTTGCATTCATTTCCCTTGCTGCCGTGATCAGTTTTGCTCTGAATCGCAACAAAAAGTAGCGGTTGTCATGTTTATCGCTCATATCAGTGACCTCCATATCGCCGGGTGGGGCAAAAAGGCCTATGGTATTGCCCCGACGGCGGAGAATCTTGCCAGCTGTGTTGATCACATCAATCAATTAAAGCCAGCACCCGATCTTGTCCTCGTCACTGGAGATATCACCTATAGTGGTCTTTTAGAAGAGGCTCAACGGACAGCAAGCATCCTTGCTCAACTCCGCTATCCTTTTTACATCCTCCCCGGCAATCATGATGATCGATCAAGCCTTTGGTCAGTCTTTGGTGGGCAAGCCTGCCCCGCCATGGATCAGGGCTTTATCAGCTATGTGATTGAAGGTTACCCGATTCGTTTAATTGGAATCGACAGCACCGTACCCGGCGAGCCGGGTGGCGAAATTTGTGAGGTTCGAGCGACATGGCTTGAAGATCGATTAGCTGAAGGCGCAGAGCAGCCGACAGTTATTTTTATCCACCATCCTCCGGCTAAGTGTGGAGTTCTCGAAACCGACGTCGACGGCTTTGTTGGCGCAGACAGGCTTGGGGATGTTATTGAGAAGTTTTCCAATATAAAAAGTATCCTCTGTGGACATATCCATTTGGAAGCTCACGTCGGCTGGCGAGGAACTGTCATCAGCACGGCACCAAGTATGGGAATTCCGCTGGTTCTCGATTTGACCATGGAACAACCTTCCCAATTTACTCTGGATGTTCCCGGCTATCAGTTACATTACTGGTCACCGGAACAGAACCTGGTATCACATACAATCTATGTTCGTGAGACCGATGGATCCTATCTGTTTGAGGAACTTCAGCAAACTGACGAATAATAAGTTCCAGCCCAAACCCTTTCCCGATCCTCCTCCACCATTGATTCAAGTTGCACTAAAGGTAAAATCTGTTATTCTCAGTAAAAAAAACAGGGGCAGGCTTGCAATTAGATTTTAAGGAGGATCTTTATGGCGCGTAAACCACGTTTACATTTTCCCGGTGCTGTTTACCATGTCACCTTGCACGGCAATGGCAATCAGCCCGTTTTTCTTGATGAAACTGATCACACCCGTTTTCTGTTGTTGATTCAAGAGGGGATCGAGAAGTTTGGTCACAAAGTTCACGCTTATTGCCTGCTACCGAACGCTCTGCGGCTGGTGGTTGAGGTTGCCGAGGTGCCACTTTCAAGGATTATGCAGCAGCTTGGTTTCCGTTATACGCGCTGGTTCAATGACTGGCACAGCCAGGCGGGTCATCTGTTTCAAGGGCGCTATAAAGCGATTTTGATCAATCCGGAAGATTATCTGTTGGATTTAGTCCGGGAAGTTCATCTTGCGCCGGTTCGCTGTGATCTGGAAATAGCACCGATGAACTATCCGTGGAGCAGTCACCTTGCCTATTGTGGTCGACAGAGGGTTCTCTGGTTGACCACAGAGAGAACCTATCTGCAAATTGAAGAAACCGGAGTCCGTGCTTTGATGAAATTCCACGCTTATGTCAATGAAGGATCAGCCGAGGCAGCCATAAATGATTTCAATCGCGGTAGCGAGTACGATCCGCGCATTCTTGGTGATGAAGAGTTTGTTCGCGGAGTTATGAAGCTTTCGCGACAGAAGTATCAGCCTAAAGTTAATCCGGAAAAAGTATTTCGGATTATCCTGGAACGCTACAAATTAACTGAGGAAGAGTTAGCAGCTCCAGGGAAGAATCGATTTAATTCTGAAGCTCGAGCCTACCTTGCCTGGCTCTATCTGGAAACGGGATGCGGCACTATGACCGCCCTTGGTGAGCGGTTGGGTCGCGAGGTTTCTTCCTTGAGTTCAGCAGTACGGCGCTTGCAAATAAAGGCAAAAAAGAATGAGGGCGTAGCCGATAAATTTCAAAAGTTGATGAATCGAGTGCGGAGATAACTAATATGGAAACCCTGAGTTTCAATCCCATAGGATTCATCAAAACCCCCTATCTAGATTCCGCACCTTACCAGCCGGTTGACACTGATGATCAGGAGTTTTTTCTCCAATTGAAGCCCGAGTATGCCGCCGGAGTAAAAGAACTGGGCACTTTTACCTATATCTATGTTCTCTATTATATTGATCGCCTGAACACAGAACTCCAAATGGAGGTTTCTCCCCCCTGGGCTGCCGGTAAGAAGGTTGGTGTGTTCGCCAGTCGCTCACCAGTCCGCCCAAATCCCATCGGTTTAAGTGTGGTCAGGATCAAGAGCCTCCTCGGTAACCGGATTTATACTTCAGGACTGGACGTTTTTGATGGCACCCCCTTGCTCGATATAAAACCCTACATTAATGATCTTGACAGTAAATGTGATGCAAACAATGGTTGGGTACAAAATATGGATGAGGACGAGCATATGATGCTGCACCTCCAGGGCATCCCACATGATTATTGAATCGGTCAGGTGCCATATCAGGGGCGAACCTTGTGTTCGCCCAGATTGCCAAATATAGAATATGATCTATAATCTATTTTTGATTGGATGTTCATGAGGGGGAATCATGAAAATAGAAAATTCAAGTGAAGAATTACGAGAGCGCCCGGATGATTGTCCGTGCGCTTTTTTGCGTTTTTGTATCGGGCTGCTGCGGTGAGATTTGACCCAGATATCCACCAGCGTCAATCGATCCGCCTTTCTGGCTACGATTATTCCTCTGCCGGATTCTATTTTGTCACCATCTGTGTGCAGAATCGGGAATGTTTGTTGGGCGAGATTGCTGGTAGCAAGTTGGTATTGAATGATGCAGGACTGATGGTGGAGAAGGTTTGGCATGAATTGCTGCAACGATTTCCAGGTATGACATCGGATACATTTGTGGTGATGCCCAACCATTTTCACGGAATAATCATCATTAATGACGATGTGGGCAGGCCCCCGTGCCTGCCCAGGCTCTACCGGATTGCAGAGGAAAGGGCACCCACAGGGGGGTGCCCCTACGGAGGAATTGTCATTGCCAGATGTTGTCCATCGGTTCAGATCATTGACCACCGCCCGATATCGATATGGTGTCAATAATGACGGATGGCAACCATTTCCCGGAAAATTATGGCAACGCAATTATTACGAACGGGTCATCCGCAATGAAAACGAATTGTACCAGATCCGGAAATATATTCACGATAACCCGATGCAATGGGAGACCGATGACGAAAACCCCGCCAACCAACAAATGGACATTGATTCGTAGGGGCGGGCCCCTGTGCCCGCCCGGTTTTGGGGCAGGGGGATATTTTTTTGCAGAGTGTGACTTATTTTGGCACAGCAGGATGGTAGGGTTCACGGTAGGAGGTAAGGTGATGGAGTTTTATGCACATTCAACGGACAATCCAGATAAGTCGGATTGGCAAACCCTTGAGGATCATCTGCAGGGGGTGGCCGATCTGGCGGAGGAATTTGCGGCGGTGTTTGGAGCTGGGGAATGGGGACGCTATGCTGGGTTGTTACATGATGCGGGGAAAGCGTCAGAGGATTTTCAGCGACGGCTGGAAGGAAGTTCAAAGCGGGTTGATCATTCGACTTTTGGGGCGCGCCTGGCACAGGAGAATGCCGGTCGGCTTGGTTTGCTGCTATCTTATGCAATAGCTGGACATCATGGCGGCTTGCCGGATGGCGGTGGGCAGGAAACAGAGCTGCATTACCGACTCAAGCACGGAAAGGTTCCATCAGGTGTTGAACTGATGCCGTTGGTTGATATCAGAAAGAACCTGTCGCCGCAGATTAAGAAGTTGGACGAGAAAATGGCTGGTTTCAGTTTGGCATTTTTCACGCGAATGATTTTTTCCTGTCTGGTTGATGCTGATTTTCTTGATACGGAAGGATTTTTCTCACCAGAGAAAAAGGTTGACAGGCCAATTGCCGGTTCAGAGAAAATCCCATTTTTGAAAGAAAAACTGGATAGTTATCTTGTCAAACTTTCTCAAACAGCTAAGTTGACACCGGTCAATCGGCTGCGACAGGAAATCCTCGCACAATGTCGCACCAAAGCTGAATCATCTCGGCAAATATTTTCTCTGACCGTACCGACCGGTGGTGGCAAAACCCTGTCATCACTGGCTTTTGCTTTGGATCATGCGGTGGTAAATAAAATGCGCCGTGTCATTTATGCTATTCCCTTTACTTCCATCATTGAGCAGAATGCCAAAGTCTTACAGGATATTTTTGGACGTGAACAGGTGTTGGAGCACCATTGTAACTATAAAGAGAAGGATGAGCCGGAAGAGATGGCCTATAACCGGCGGCGGGGACTGGCAGCGGAGAACTGGGATGTTCCTGTCATTGTTACTACCAATGTGCAGTTTTTTGAATCGCTGTTCAGCAATAAACCGTCTCGCTGCCGCAAGTTGCACAACATCGCCGGAAGCGTAATTGTGCTGGACGAAGCACAGGCGATCCCGACGGAATATCTGGAACCCTGTCTGGCAGCATTGCGTGAACTGGTCGAACACTATAATTGTACGGTGGTACTTTGCACTGCAACTCAACCAGCGCTGGATGACAAAAGCAATCTGCGCACGGCGTTGCCACAGATAAGTGAAATCATCAGTCACCCGCAACGCCTTTACGAGGATTTGCGGCGTACCCAGGTTCAATTTGTCGGCAAGCTGACGGATGAGGAATTAGCTGAACGGATTGGGTCTGAAAGGCAGGTGCTGTGTATTGTCTCCACCAAGCCTCAAGCGCGTGGACTGTTTGAATTGTTGGGCGAGGAACAGGGTGTTTTCCACCTTTCCACCAATATGTATCCGGAGCATCGCAGGCGTGTTCTGGATGAAATTCGCAATTGCCTCAAGTTGAACAAACTCTGCCGTGTTATTTCGACCTCTCTGGTTGAGGCTGGTGTCGATCTCGATTTTCCGGTGGTCTATCGGGCTATGTCCGGACTTGATTCCATCGCTCAAGCGGCGGGACGTTGTAATCGTGAAGGAAAGATGGACCAGCTCGGAAAGGTCTACGTTTACGAGTCGGAACAGTCGCCGCGTATGCCTTGGTTGAAGCGTTGCGCATCACGGGCCAGAGAAACACTGCGTAGCCTGCCGGGTGCCGATCCACTCGATCTTGTCGCGATGCGGCGATTTTTCGAGTTGCATTACGATGCGGAAGACCCGGATAAGAAGCGGATTCTGCCCCGTTTTCCTGTTCGTAAACAACTGACGCCCGAACTTTATTTTCCTTTTCGGGAAGTCGCCAAAGATTTCCGTTTTATCGAGGACGAAAGCATCGGCGTGATTATCCCGAAAGAGCCGGAATCTGAAAAGTTGGTTCAGGAGCTGCGTTACACCGAGTTTCCCCGTTCGGTTCTCCGCAAATTGCAACAGTACAGCGTGTCTGTACGGACGAATGAACTTAGGGAATTACAAGCAGCCGGTGCACTTGAGGTGCTTCATGATCGATTCCCTGTTTTGTGCAACTTGAAAGCTTACTCAGGCGATGTTGGCCTGCGTGTTGACAAGGGGGAGGTTTGGGGTGCTAGTGGTTTGGTAGTATGAACTAGCTTCTTTTACTGAAATAATTATTGACTCACCGCAGTATTTTGTCGTAGCTTGTTTTAAATGTTTGCTTGACGAATGAAGAAAGTATGAGATTCAGGACAAGATTGCGACTGTTTGGCAGGGAATTTTTCGATTTAGAGTTTGAATTGGAGCCTCCATAGATGCTCCAAAATTGGTCGCCCTGAAAAGGGCGTGGATTGAAACAGAAACAGAAGGAAGTTGAGAGGAAAGTGAGGGCCGTCATTCCGGCGGCTCTCACGTCTCATAATCAAGGAGGAAGCCTATGGCGTATGGTATCAAGCTGCGGGTCTGGGGAAATTATGCCTGTTTTACCCGGCCCGAAATGAAAGTGGAACGTGTTTCATACGATGTGATGACACCTTCGGCTGCGCGGGGGATTCTGGAAGCGATCCATTGGAAACCCGCAATCCGCTGGGTGATTGACAAGATTCACGTTCAGCGCCCCATCAAGTTCGACAACGTTCGACGCAACGAAGTCAGTTCCAAAATTCCCAAACCGAACCCCATGACTGCTATGCGGGATAATAGGCAACTTTATTTCCTGGTCGATGACGGTAAAAACCGTCAGCAGCGGGCTTCGACTCTGTTGCGCGATGTTGAGTATGTCATTGAGGCCCATTTTGTGCTGACCGACAAGGCTGGTTCAGATGACAAAGAAGGGAAGCATCTTGATATTTTCAACCGCCGTGCAAAGAAGGGGCAGTTTTTCCATCAGCCCTGTTTTGGTTGTCGGGAATTTCCGGTCTCGTTCGAACTGGTTGAAGGTGAAGTGCCGGCATCCCATTACAGTGGTGAATCGAGAGATCTGGGTTACATGCTACTCGATATCGATTTTGCCAACGATATGGCACCGCTGTTTTTTCGCGCCAGTATGGACAACGGTATTATTTCGCCGCCGTCGCCCCTGTCTGCGGAGGTGTGTGCATGATTTTGCATGCCCTGAATAATTACTACCAACGGATGATGGCTGACGCTGATGCGGACATGCCTGCTTTCGGTACCAGCATAGAGAATGTCTCTTTTGCTTTGGTCCTTGGTGAAGATGGTTCCTTGCGAGACATTGAGGATTTGCGCGAGGTGAATGGCAATAAAATGAGGCCGCGAAAAATGCCTGTGCCAGCAGCGGTGACCAGAACCTCGGGGGTCAAAGCCAATTTTCTCTGGGACAAAGCCGCATATATTTTTGGTGCCGATGCGGATGGAGCCACAGAGAAAAACAGTGAACGTTTCGATGCATTCAACGAACTTTTGTTGGCGGTTGGAAGGGATGTTGACGATGGTGGTTTTCTGTCTGTCAGGAAGTTTCTACAGCAGTGGAACTGTGAACAGACAGAAGAGATTGTGGGTCAATACCAACAATGGGAAGATGTCTGCAATGCCAATCTGGTCTTTCGCCTGGATGGAACGCCGGGATTTATTCATGATCGGCTACCTCTGCAGCGTGAATGGCTAAACTATGTCCAGGAAAACTCCGATGCTCCTTTGGGCCAATGTTTGATTACGGGGGAGACAGAAGCTCCGTTAGCGCGGGTGCATACACCGATAAAGGGTGTGCGTGGCGGCCAGACCTCGGGTGGCTACATTGTTTCGTTTAATGCTTCGGCCTTTGTCTCCTATAAACAAGATAAAGCTTCGGTTGCAGAAGCATCGGCCTTTGCCTATACCACCGCCCTGAATTCACTACTCTCCGGTGACAGCCGACAGAAACTCATCATCAGTGATACCACCTATGCTTTTTGGGCAAAACGCCCGACCCCGGCAGAATCGTTTTTAGCGGACATGTTTGATCTACCGGATGAAAAAGATGAAGAGGCGGCAGAGCAGGACGATCAGAAAACAGCCGTTAATATTCGAGGTTTGCTCAAAGCGATCCGTGACGGCAGAAAACCGACAGATTTTATGCCAAACCTGGACGAAGATGTGCAGTTTTATATCCTTGGTCTCGCACCCAATGCCGCCCGTCTTTCGATCCGTTTCTGGCAGGAGAGCAGTTTGGGGGATTTGCTGGAAAAGATCGGTAACCATTACCGGCAGCTTAACATCGATAAACAGTTCGATCGTGAACCGGATTTCCCACCGCTATGGAGATTACTCTGTCAGACCGCAACCCTCGGCAAGGCGGAAAATATTTCCCCTGTTTTGGCTGGAGGCATGGCACGAGCGATGCTGACCGATTGCCGTTATCCGCAAAACCTGCTGGCTGTGGTGCTTGATCGTATCCGTGCCGAACATAATGTCACTTATTTCCGTGCGGCATTGCTCAAGGCCTATCTGCTGCGCAATACAACAATGGAGGAGGTTCCCGTGTCTTTTGATCCCGATAGAACTGATCTGCCCTACTTGCTGGGACGGTTATTTGCCGTACTGGAAAAATCGCAGGAAGAAGCAATCCCCGGCGCAAATGCTACCATCAAAGATCGTTATCTGGCAGCTGCCTCGGCAACGCCGGGATTGGTATTTCATATGCTGCTGAAGAATTCAGCCAACCACATTGCAAAACTCCGCAAAAATCAGGAGAAGCGGGGGCGGGCTATTTATCTGGATCGAATGATACAGGATATTATCGCTGGCTTCAGCGACTATCCAAAAACACAGAATGCCGAAGAACAAGGTCTGTTTATGATCGGTTATTACCATCAACGTAAAGATTTTTACACCAAGAAACCCCAGGAGGGATAATCATGACTGCTATTGTTAATCGCTACGAATTCGCTCTGTTATTTGATGTTCAAAACGGTAACCCTAACGGTGACCCCGATGCTGGCAATACACCGCGTGTCGATCCGGAAACCGGCCATGGTCTGGTGACCGATGTTTGCCTGAAGCGCAAAATTCGCAATCATGTGGCACTTGCCAAGGAGGGCGCTGAAGGGTTCAATATCTATGTGCAGGAAAAGTCAGTTTTGAATCGTACCAACGAAATGGCTTACAAAGTGTTTGAGTTGAAACCGGAAGCCAAGAAGTTACCCAAGAAGATCGAAGACGCACAGAAGATTACCGGCTGGATGTGCGCCAATTTCTTCGATATTCGCAGCTTCGGGGCGGTTATGACCACCGAAATTAATTGTGGACAGGTACGAGGCCCGGTGCAAATGGCCTTCGCCAAGAGCGTTGATCCGATTCTTTCGCAAGAGGTAGCTATCACTCGTATGGCGGTTACCAATGAAAAGGATCTGGAAAAAGAACGCACCATGGGTCGCAAACATATTGTCCCTTATGGTCTGTACGTTGCCCACGGCTTTATCTCTGCGCCGCTGGCGGAAAAGACTGGATTTAGCGCCGAAGATTTAGAGCTGTTGTGGAATGCCATGATCAACATGTTTGAGCATGATCGCTCTGCCGCCAGAGGGTTGATGAGTAGCCAGAAGTTATTCGTCTTCAAGCATCAAGACAAGCTCGGCAACGCTCCGGCACATAAGCTGTTCGATCTGATCGACATCAAACGAGCGGAAGGTTCAGAAGGCCCAGCGCGATTGTTCAAAGATTATACGGTTACTGTCGGTGAAGCCCCGGCTGGTGTCGAAATCATAGAAAAACTGTAATCCTGTTAGTAAGCAGGGGTACAAACCGTACCCCACTTCAAGCATGAACGGGGGAATAATGACTGAAAAACTGGCAATATTTAAAGGTAAAGAAATTCGTCGTACTCTGCATAATGATGCATGGTGGTTTGTCATTACCGATGTGATTTCTGCATTGACTGATTCGGTTAATCCAGCTGGCTATATTAAAGATATGCGTAGGCGTGACAAGGAGTTAGCCAAAGGGTGGGGGCAAATTGCCACCCCCCTTTCAATAGAAACTTCTGGTGGCAAACAAAAGTTGAATTGCGCCAATACCGAAGGCATCTTCCGTATCATCCAATCCATCCCATCGCCAAGAGCCGAACCGTTTAAACGCTGGTTAGCTAAAGTTGGTTACGAGCGGGTGCGGGAAATTGAAGACCCGGAACTGGCAACTAAACGCACGCGCGAACTGTATCAAGCCAAAGGATATTCTGATGGTTGGATTGAAAAACGGATGCGCGGTATTGCTGTTCGTGCTGAGTTGACCGAGGAATGGAAAAATCGAGATGTTGGGGATAGCCGGGAGTATGCCATCCTTACTGCCGAAATATCCAAAGCAGCCTTTGGGGTGACACCGTCAGAATACAAACAGCTTAAAGGATTGGAACGCGAAAATCTGCGTGATCACATGGGTGACCTTGAATTGATTTTTTCCATGCTCGGCGAAGCGGCTACGACAGAAATAACTAAAACGAAAGATGCACAAGGGTTTGATGAGAATCGAAGTGCTGCAAATAGGGGTGGTCAAATCGCTGGTGAGGCACGTGAGAAACTAGAAAAAGAGTCTGGACGCAAGGTAGTATCAGGTGAAAATTATCTGAAAATAACCCAGAAAGAGCAGAGCCGCCTTAAATAGCATTTATGATTTTCTGGACAGAGACTAGATGCTTAATAAATACATTAATTTAACATAGACAAATATTAACTTTTATATTAATAATAAATCAATGAAAATTAATAGAAAGGTTAATTATGCAGAATAATCGTAAGCATCTTATTCTACAACAGCTTGATGAAACACTGGTTCGCTTTGCCGACCTGAAGGCAGTGAATCCTCCGAAGGGATGGATTCGGGCCATTCGCGAAGCGCTGGGGATGACAGGTCGACAGTTTGCTCGTCGACTTGGAGTGAGCCCCCCGCGTGTAACAGCTTTGGAGCGTGAAGAGGTCAGCGGTGGGCTTTCCATCAAGTCTCTCCGTCAGGCTGCTGAAGCTCTGGATTGTGTATTGGTTTATGCTCTGGTGCCGCGTAGCAGTCTGGCAGAGATGGTCGAAGAAAAGGCAAGGGAACTGGCTACGGAACGTTCCGGTCGAGTGGGTCACAGTATGTTACTGGAGCAGCAGCAGTTATCGGCAGAGGAAACCCGAAAATCTTGGTCAGCTACGGTGGAAGAATTGACTCGAACACTGCCTAAATCTCTTTGGGATGATGAGCATGATTTTTGATCAACCTGATGGGGCAACTCCACTTGATCCAGACGAGACCGCAGGTTTGCTGCTGACCCATATCACAACCCGTGCTGAATTGAACCGTTGGGAGCAGGAGAATATTGCGACAGGTGAGGCTTGGGCGTTCGGACGTCGCCATAGTGAAATTCTTGATGATGGTTTTATGCGACGTTTGCATAAACGAATGTTCGGTCAGGTTTGGAGTTGGGCAGGAGAATTTCGGCGTAGCGGTAAGAATATTGGTGTCGATTGGCTGTTGATTCCGATTGAGGTGAAAAAATTGTGCGATGATGTTCGAACCTGGTTGGAATTTAACAGCTACCCTCCTGATGAAATCGCCGCTCGGTTTCATCACCGTCTGGTATCGATCCACCTCTTTGCCAATGGTAATGGTCGCCATGCTCGAACTCTGACCGACTTGCTTTTAAGCCAGAGGCTCAACGCACCCAGATTCTCCTGGGGCAATGAAAATCTGACCGCACCAGGGGAAGTTCGTCAGAACTATATTGATGCCCTGCGTGCTGCAGATCAGGGTGAATACGAATCGTTGATAAAATTTGTCCATTCGTGAAGAAAGGTGAAAATGTATC
>JAYEME010000081.1:0-2242 GCA_034717915.1 Thermodesulfobacteriota bacterium | reverse complement strand
TCGTGAAGAAAGGTGAAAATGTATCCTGAATCCGACTATATCATGCTCTCAGCCTTACAGCACTACATGTTCTGCCCACGCCAGTGCGCCTTGATTCATGTTGAGCAACAGTGGGCGGAAAATCGTTACACGGCTGAAGGAAAGGTGCTGCACGAACGCGCAGACAGTAACAAGAGTGAACGAGTGGGGTCTGTACGCTTTGTACGTACTTTGCCGATCTGTTCTGAACGACTGGGGCTAAGTGGACAGGCTGATGTTGTTGAATTTCACGAAGACGGTACGGTTTATCCGGTCGAATATAAACGGGGCAAACCGAAAAAGAATCGTTGTGACGAAGTACAACTCTGTGCTCAGGCTCTTTGCCTGGAAGAGATGCTGAATGTTGAAATTGGTGAGGGTGCTCTTTTCTATGGACAAAAACGCCGCCGTAAAAATATCGCCATGGATGTTGAATTACGGCGATTGACCGAGTTGATTGCTGGGCGCATTCATGACCTTTTTAAAAGTGACATTACCCCACCGGCAGAGTTTTCGAAAAAATGCGATCAATGTTCGCTGCTGCAGGTGTGTATGCCGAAAAGCTGCGACGGGAATAGCTCGGTACGGAGTTATCTGTCCAGCATGCTCAAGGGGGATTGATGAGAAAAATGCTGAATACCCTCTACGTGACGACGCAGGGGGCTTATCTGCACAAAGAGGGGGAAACCGTTGTTGTCAAGGTTGAGCGGGAAAACCGCTTGCGCTTACCGATCCATACCTTAAGTTCTATCGTTTGTTTTGGACAGGTATCATGCAGTCCTTTTTTGCTTGGGCATTGTGCCGAAAAGGATGTTTCGGTCAGTTTCATGACTACCTATGGGAAGTTTCTGGCACGACTACAGGGACCGGTATCGGGAAATGTGCTGTTGCGCCGGGAGCAGTACCGTCGTGCCGACAACGAAAAATCTTCAGCAGTGATTGCCCGGATGTTTATTCTTGGTAAGGTGGCGAATTCACGGGTCTGTATTCATCGTGCTTTGCGCGATCACCGGGGCAAAGTCGAGGAAGCTGGTATGGAGCAGACTTGTCAGCTTTTTTCTCGATACACGAAACGTTTGTTGCTGGAAGAAGATCTGGACAGTATTCGCGGCATCGAAGGACGGACAGCCAGGGATTATTTTGATCAATTTAACCACCTGATAGTTACTCAGAAGGAAAATTTCGTTTTTTCCGGACGTAATCGCAGACCTCCTTTGGATCGGGTTAACTGTCTGCTGTCGTTTGTCTATTCCTTGCTCTATCACGATACCCGTTCTGCACTTGAAACGGTCGGGCTTGATCCGGCGGTCGGTTTTCTGCATCGCGACCGGCCAGGCCGGTTGAGTCTGGCACTCGATCTGATGGAGGAATTCAGGTCGATGTTAGCTGATCGTCTGGTGCTGTCATTGATCAATTTGGGGCAGGTCAAAAAGAAAGGTTTTATCATCACCGAATCTGGAGCAGTCAAAATGGATGAAGACACCCGTAAAACCCTGTTAGTGGCTTATCAGACCAGAAAACAGGAGGAGATTGAACATCCTTTTTTGAAAGAAAAAATTCCGGTTGGGATGCTGGTGTTTGCCCAGGCTCAATTGCTCAGTCGTTATTTGCGCGGCGATCTGGATGAATACCCGCCATTCTTATGGAGGTGAGCCATGATGGTTCTGGTTAGCTACGATGTGTCAACTATTGATCGTGTCGGTGCAAGACGGCTGAGGCGGGTCGCCAAAATCTGCCAGAATTATGGACAGCGGGTGCAATACTCCATTTTTGAATGTATTGTTGACCCAGCTCAGTGGACGCAGATGCGGCAGCAGTTGGTTGATGTTATTGACGAGAAGCAGGATAGCTTACGTTTCTATTTTTTAGGTGCTAATTGGCAGAGAAAGGTAGAGCATGTTGGCGCAAAACAATCAATTAACCAGGAAGGCCCATTGATTGTTTAGCGAACCTCAAGCTGTTGGGTTTTCCCTGAAGAGTTCGCAAAGCTGATAACAGTTTGAAAACACAGGATTATTTTTTTTGACTAAACGGATCTAAGCTTTTTTAGCACCAATTCTGATTAGTTCGCAGAAACACAAAAGAAACAAATGTAAAATCATGCTGTTAGCAGCATGCAGTCGCCCCCTTCGCGGGGGCGTGGATTGAAACAAGCCCGAAAAACTCGGCACAAATGTCAAACGCTGTCGCCCCCTTCGCGGGGGCGTGGATTGAAACTTTCCTG
>JAYEME010000080.1:0-4286 GCA_034717915.1 Thermodesulfobacteriota bacterium | reverse complement strand
CGGCAAAATTACAGAAAGCGGTGATGCTTGATGAATAGGTGTCCACCGTGCTCTGAGCAAAACCGGCAACATGGAGAAGCTCTTTCTTGTATTGTTCGATAACCTTATTCATGGTTGCACCTCCCGCGCTGGCTACAAGACCATCGCCTAAATCAGCAAAGAACGCATCCGCCGGGCTGCTGCTAAGATCAAAGAAGAATTAACCACGAAAGACACTAAAAACACGAAAAAAGAAGAAGATTTATTCAGCGTAGCTGATAAAGAAAATTTTCGTGACTTTCGTGCTTTTCGTGGTTCAAAATTGGATCTTGGCTTCAAGGTATTCAAACTCGACTCAACCAATATAAAACCTTGGGAAGTTGACTTTGATTTGACGGAGCGCACCCTCGAAGACTTTATCTCCAACATTAAAACCGATCGTCGCGAGGAGGATGTTCTTTACGAGGTCCTACTCAAGTATGGTCTGGATCTAACCCTGCCTATCACGGAATACACCATCGCCGGTCAAAAGGTATTCGATATCGGTATGGGAGCGCTGATCATCTGCCTGTCGGATGCCATCTCCCTTGATGTGGTCGAAGGCATTGCCAAGCTGAAAGATGAACTCAATCCGGAAATTATGCGCGTGGTGTTCAAGGACTCCGGCTTTAAAGATGACGTGGTCAAAACCAATGCGGTTCAGATTCTCAAACAGGCTGGAATCAATGATGTGAGGAGTCTATGATGGACCACGAAAAACACGAAAAAAAGAAACCACAGATGAACACGGATGAACACGGATCGGGTGAAACCACCTGTCTGCGTGCGGACACGCACAGGCAGGCGGAACATACAGATAACACAGAAGAGGGAAAGATTATTCCATCCGGCGGGGAAGTGTTGATTTATAGGACCGAGGACGGACAGGCAAAAGTTGATGTGCGTCTGGTGAACGAGTCCTTATGGATGACGCAGAGTGATATGGCCCTGTTGTTTCAGTGCTCTGCTGACAACATCTCACTTCACCTGAAAAATATCTATGATGAGGGGGAACTGAGCCGGGAGGCAACTGCCGAGGAATTCTCGGTAGTTCGAAAAGAAGGTTCCCGGGCGGTCCGCCGTAAGATGCTTTTCTACAATCTGGATGCGGTAATTTCGGTGGGTTATCGGGTAAAAAGCCTGGTTGCTACCCGCTTCCGCATCTGGGCGACTGAGCGCTTGAAAGAATATATCATCAAAGGCTTTGTCATGGATGACGAGCGCCTCAAGAACCCGCCTGTAGCCGGTTCGGAAGTGCCAGACTATTTCGATGAAATGCTGGAACGGATTCGGGATATTCGTGCCAGTGAACGGCGCATGTATCTTCGTGTTCGGGAAATTTTCAAGCTGGCAGCAGATTACGAACCGACGTTGAAGGAAACCACAACATTCTTCAGCATCATTCAGAACAAGCTTCATTATGCCGTTACCGGTCTAACGGCTGCAGAGTTGATTCAGCAACGGGCGAATCATCAACTCCCCAACAGGGGACTAACCAATTGGAAAAGTGAATTTGTTCGCAAGACCGATGTCACGACGGCAAAGAACTATCTTAAAGAGGATAAGATAGACGGACTGAACCTTATTGTAGGCATGTGGCTTGATTATGCGGAACGGCAAGCAAAACAACGGCAACAGGTTTTTATGAGAGACTGGCAGGAAAAACTGAATGCTTTTTTGGAATTCAATGAATATAACATCCTACAAAATTCCGGTAATATTTCAAAAAAATAGGCCGATGACTACGCCCGTAAGGAATATGAACAATTCGAGTCGAAAAGGCGTGATTACATAGAAAGTCAGGCTGAAGAAGCATACATAAAAGATCTGGAACAGGCCGCCAAACAGCTTCCTGCCAAAAATAAAGGAGACAACCATGAATAATCAACTTTCGTGTTTTTCGTGCCTTTCGTGGTTAATAGATATCTGTGTCTATCTGCGCTCCATCTTTGAAATGAACCGGCTCTACGGCTTTACCAAATTCATCATTGTTGTGCCGTCCATAGCCATCAAGGAGGGCGTTGCCAAGTCATTAGAGATTACCGCCGAGCATTTTAAAGAACTCTACGAGAATGTGATATTCAATTTTGAGGTTTATAATTCTAAAAAACCTGTGATAGTAAGAAATTTTGCGACTAATTCGAATATCGAAATTATGGTCATAAACTCTGAAAAAAGTTTCCGGTAATCTCAACATCAAAAACCGTGACGACAAAAAAAAGGTATCGCTGAATAAAGCCGTATTTTTAAGCCCGGAGTTCAAAGAGCTTTGGGATCGTATTAAATACAAGACAACCTTCAGGGTAGATTTTGATGTGGAGGCTCTCGCCTCAAAATGCTCCGAAGAAATCAAAGCTAATCTACAGGTGGGCAAAGCCAAGTTTATTTACCGGAAGGCCAAGGCCGAGATTGACCGTGGCGGCGTTCAAACAAACGTTGTTATGGAGTCTGCCAGCGTCTATGAATCACAATCTTTTGCACTCCCGGATCTGATTACCTATCTCCAGAACGAGACGAATCTGACCCGCCGAACAATCGTTAAGATTATCAACGACAGCGGTCGTCTGGAGTCATTCAAGAACAACCCCCAGAAATTTATCGAGCAGGTATCGACTATTATCCAGCACCAGATGCGCCTCTTTGTGGTGGACGGGATTAAATACCATAAGATTGGTGATGACCATTTTTACGCTCAGGAACTGTTCAGTGACAACGAGCTGTTTGGGTACCTGCAGAAGAATATGGTTGAAACCCAGAAACCGGTCTTTGACCATGTGGTTTACGATTCCGATGTAGAGCTGGAGTTTGCTACCGCTTTTGAACGAAGCGACGATATTAAACTGTATGCCAAGCTCCCGGACTGGTTCAAAATCGACACCCCGCTGGGCACCTATAACCCGGACTGGGCTGTGTTGATTGAGGTGGATGGCAAAGAGAAACTCTACTTTGTTGTTGAGACTAAAAGCACGTTATTCACCGATGCGCTCCGCCCGACTGAAAAAGCCAAGATCGCATGCGGCAAGGAACACTTTAAAGCTCTGGGCAAAGAAGTTGAGTTCGCCGTGACCAATACGTTCGAGGACTTTTCAGGGAAGTATGCGAATTAGTATTTGCTATTCACAAAACAATTGCCTAACCAGTCGTTCCAGCGGACGGGCAAAAAGCAGCCTGCTCCCGCCCGCCGTGCTCGCGGGTCAGCGCCGCGATTGGCGAGAAAGCGTGAGGAGATGAAATGGAGATCAACTTTGAATGCAAGGGGTGTCAGAAGGAATTCGACTGTGACGTTGGGACAATCGGGATCAACGACCAGACCATGCGACCCGATTTCGAGAAACCAATCATCTGCCCCCGATGTGGAGAGGGAACGATAGATGATGTCCTTCTGACGGAGCTTGGGCAGAGCCAAATGACGGAAGCAACCATGGACCTGTGACCGCGGAAAAATGATGGCAAAGCAGAAAACACTCTCTCCCAAGTATCAGTCGTGGATCGATGCACGGACTCGCTTCCACTTATCAGACATGCACATCCAAATGGCCCGAGAACTTGGGATGAATCCGAGCAAGTTAGGCAAGCTGGCGAACCACAAGCAAGAGTCCTGGAAGGAGCCCCTGCCCGACTTCATCGAGTCCTTGTACAGGAAGCGTTTCAAGAAGGATCGCCCGGAGAACGTTCGGTCGGTCGAGCGAATGGTGAGGGAGAAGAAACAGAAGCAAGCTGAGCGGAAGGCTCGAAAACAACAGGAACAGGATCGCCAACAACTGAATGCAGGCGATTCAGAAAGGCCCGGGGACGTGCCTTTCTGAACGCCTGATTCGAGGCGTTAAGTGCAAAAGGAGTATGTAAATAAACACATGAGAATCCAACGTAAAGAAAAAATCAAACTCCGTAAACACCTTAATGCAGATGCTCTTTTCGATTCTGTTCGTACTGGTTTGGGAAATATTCAAGACCATCGCAACGTAACCGTTCAGAGGTGCCCCATATTTTGCAGACTCCTTAAGAATGTAATCGTTCTCAGGCGCTCCATATGGGCGCTGGCAGTTCGGCTCACTATATAAGTAATATGTGAGCCAGGCTGATCGCACCCCAAGGGCACTTCCGTTGGGCGCGTTCAGATGTAGGGCCTGTGAACGATTACCAAGAATCAGGGATACAACTTCGGCCACAATTATGGGCTTGGTAAAAATAATCTCAGCACTGTATTTGTGATGCTGATGATGCCGGCCTTTCTAGTTGATCAGGCCCTGCAACTCTGCTGCGCACTT
>JAYEME010000079.1:0-4303 GCA_034717915.1 Thermodesulfobacteriota bacterium | reverse complement strand
AAAAATTTATGTCACCAATAACTCATCAAAAGGGCGCTCAGATTATTATAAAAAACTACATTCCATGGGGATTTCGCTGACGGAAGACGAAATCTATTCTTCAAGCGACGCCACTCTGGATTACCTTAAACAGAAGACTGATTATCGGCGGATATTCTTGCTGGGAACACCATCATTGGAATCTGCCTTTACCGCTGCAGGTTTTATCCTGACTGCAAATGCTCAGTGTGTTGTTATGGGGTACGACAAAACCCTGACGTATGAAAAAATCAATCAAGCTTACCAGTTGATAAAGTCTGGTGTCCCTTTCGTCGTTACCCATCCGGATATCCTGTGTCCCATCAAAGATGGTGGTTTCGACATCGATCTGGGTGCGTTGATGCAACCACTTATTTACGCAACTGGTGTTGAACCTGTTGTCATTGGTAAGCCCCATGCCCCTTTTATTGATGGCTTGTTGAATAAATTATCCGCAGGAAAAAAAGGGAGATTTGATTTACGGTCACTGGCGATCATGGGAGATCGGCTCTATACGGATATTCGGACCGGAAAGGATAATGGTTTCCTGTCGATACTTGTGTTGACTGGGGAAGCAACACGAGATGATGTGGAACAATCTGATGTTGTCCCAGATTTTATCCTCGAAAAAAATGTGGATTTGTTGTCGTATCTGAACAATCTATAGTTACATTGCAGAATCGGTCGGATCTGAAAGGTGTCAGGTCTACAGATGGTTGTTCACCCGTAATAATCTGCGCTACCAACTTTCCGGTAATGAGTCCCTGCGTCATCCCCAGGGTTCCATGGCCGGTTGCCAGAATCAGATTTTTAAACTTCTGGTTGCGTTCGATGATGGATTTTGTCGGGCTATTTTGGAGCGATACTCCGGTTTGAGTATGATTGATTTGACTATACAGTGTTGTCCTTATTCATCTTTTTCGTCTGATGGCTGTTTCCGGGTCTCTCCCAATATATTTCAACGAATAATGTCCTGCCTCTTCAATAAAGGGGAGGATCAATAATCTGAGGAATGTGATTTGTTCCACACTCCGAAACTGTGACAGACCAATCGTCATTTGTTCATGACCATCGACAGGTTGAGCTCGATAGGTTCCAAACAGCCGATCCCAATAAGGAAAATTAAAGCCGAAGTTACTGTTGGTTTCGCGAATCATGACCGAATGATGAACCCTATGCATGTCGGGGGTGACCGTCAGTAATCTCAAACGGCGGTCAAGCTTATCCGATAAGCGGAGGTTTCCATGGTTGAACATGGCCGCCGCATTGAGGATGATTTCAAAGATAAGTACTGCAAGAACCGGGATACCGAGTGCTGCCACCACCATTATTTTGATTCCCATCGAGATGATCATTTCCAACGGATGAATCCGTAGAGCACTGGTGACATCCAGATCCAGATCGGCATGATGAACCATGTGAATGCGCCAAAGAATTGGGACGGCATGAAACATCAGGTGTTGCAGATAGACAACCAGATCAAGAATCAGGATTGAGATGAGGATTACCATCCAGTAGGGGAGCGGTAGAGAATTGAATAATCCCCAGTTTTTTGCTGCTGCTGCTGCCGCAACTCCTGTCGCCGTAACAGGTAGGGTCAGTTTGATTAAAATATTGCTGAGCAAGATCATGCTCAGGTTATTAAACCAACGTCCGGTTTTGGAGACGGTTAGTTGTCGTCGAGCGGCAACTATTTCCCCGTATGCGACCAGAGCGAATATAACAAAGAAAAATAGACTTCTGATGATTCCTTCATCTGCCATTGTAAACGCCCTTCCGGTTGAATTCTCAAAACCAATTTAGCATATAACTTCTATTCACTGGGAATGGTTTCCTGACATTTTCAGTTTAAACTCTATACTAAACTATAGCGTCAATGGATATTGACCCTGTAGTATACTTTAGAGTTTAGAATGGAGACAAATCAAACAAGGAATCGACTATGAATGGTTTAACCATCGGCAAAGTTGCAAAAAGTGCGGGATTGGGGATTGAAACAGTTCGTTTCTACGAACGGGAAGGATTGATTAACCCTCTGGCTCGGACAGAAGCTAATTATCGTCTCTACTCAGAGGATGGAATCATTCGATTGCGCTTTATCAAGCGGGCTAAAACCTTGGGGTTTTCACTTAAAGAAATCAGAGAACTGTTGTTGTTACGTCAAGATGTGGATGCGACCAAAAAGGATGTAAAAAATCAGGTTGAAGCGAAGATTGACGATATTAAAAAGCGAATCAGGGATTTGAAAAAAATCCAAAAAACTCTGGAGAGTTTGGATCAATGTTGTGATGGTCAGGGATCGACAGAAGATTGTCCGATACTTAACGCTCTTGAGGATGGCTCCTCATGGATAACAGAAGGTTAGTTTTTGGAGTGGTATGATGGCGCTGAAAGGGAGGGGCAACCCGGCAGCATAGAGGCTTAAAAGGGATCGAGATGGACGTTGTTTTTGGTATTTTTCTAGCATCTTGGGACATTTTGGTTGAATCTGCCCCCTACGTATTCTTTGGTTTTTTTGCAGCAGGAATTCTCAAAACTTACCTGCCAGAACAGATGGTTGCAAAGCATTTGGGGGGAAGCGATACGGCATCAGTTCTGAAGGCAGCCCTGTTTGGTATTCCGTTGCCACTCTGTTCTTGTGGTGTTATTCCGGCCGCAATTGAGCTCCGAAAACAGGGAGCCAGCAAGGGTGCAACGTCAGCCTTTCTTGTTTCTGTTCCGGAAACCGGGGTTGATTCGGCAGCCATCACCTGGGCTCTGCTTGATCCGGTGATGACAATTATTCGACCTTGTACCGCATTTTTTACAGCAATTCTCACCGGGCTATTAATCAATATCCTGCCGGAGAACTTACAGCAAGTTTCGGCAAATGAGGCCGAAGATTCCAGTTGTTGTTGCCAGAGTAAATCGGGTGGGGATTTAATCTCTCAACCGACTAAATCACATCTCCAGCGTATCCGCTCCGGGATGGCTTATGCTTTTGGCGACTTGCTCGGTGATATTGGCAAGTGGCTGCTGCTCGGAATAGCAGCGGCAGGTCTTATCGCTTACCTGGTTCCCGGCGACTTTTTTATCCGCTACATGAATAATGAATTTTTGTCTCTCTTTATCATGTTGGGGGTGGGAATTCCCTTATATATCTGCGCAAGTGCCTCGACTCCGGTTGCAGCGGCCTTGGTGCTAAAAGGTCTTTCTCCCGGAGCTGCCCTGGTTTTCCTCCTTGCAGGACCTGCAACCAATGCGGCAACCATCACTGTTATTGCCCGCTATCTTGGCAAGTATGCAACTTTGGTTTATCTGTTCTCAATAGCAATCTGTTCGCTGTTCTTTGGCTGGTTGACAAATCGTATTTATTCTTGGCTTGATCTGGATATTACTGAGTGGGTCAGTGATTATGGTCATGCCACCGATTCAGTTTTTATGCAAGGGCTGGGTGTGGTGTTGCTGCTACTTATTTTAAGGAGTATTTTCTCTCGGTAAGTCCTCTTTTCGGTCTCATCCCCCAGTCTGAGAATTGAGAATTTACTTGTTTTGACGATTAGTCAGATATACGCCGCTGCTGACGAAGAGAAGACCAAAAAGTAATGAAATCGTCAGGGGCTCATTGAGCAGCCAGACCGACAGCAGAACCGCGCTAATTGGAACAAAATTGATGAATTGGCCGGCCCGAGTTGAACCGATTTTTTGAATCCCCTGGTAATACCAGACAAATCCAAGCACCGTTCCACAGAGGCCAAGATACAACAGGCAGCCCCAGGCGGTGGCAGAATAGCTGCTGATATGTTGAAGCAGACCTTCAAAACAGGCAGCAGGAAACAATAGAATAGTTCCGATTAAAGCTGAGTACGTGACGGCAACCAATGGCGTGAATCCCCGCATGGCAGCACGTCCTACCAGAGAGTAAGTTGTCCAACTGACGACACAGCCAAAGATCAAAAGCTCACCCTTCCCCACTCCGGTCGAGAATATCGTCAGAGGTTGCCCCTTGGTAATGACAATAATTGCGCCGCAGATTGAGAGGATGATCCCTGCAACCTTTGGGAAATTAAGTCTTTCTTTAAACAGTAGAGCCGCAAACAGGCCGATAAAGATCGGATTATTGGCGATAATCACCGCTGCCCGCCCAGCTTCGACCTGTTTCAGCCCTGTGAAAAAGAAAGCATTATAAGCGAAGACACCACTCAGCCCGAGTATCAGCAGGGGAAACCACTGATTTCGATGAATTTTTGGCAGCCCCCCATAATTGCGTATGGTTATGAGTATCAGCACAACTGAGGCAATAGTA
>JAYEME010000078.1:0-16648 GCA_034717915.1 Thermodesulfobacteriota bacterium | reverse complement strand
GGCGATAAGCGTGAGTCGGAGGAAAAGGTATTTGAGGCAACAGAAGAGGCACTGCAGGAGCTGATTAAAATCATTAAAAAGCTCACTGCTGCAAATGCCAGTAATTTGCTGGTAACTGCGGATCATGGGTTTCTTTATCAAAATAGGGCGATTGAAGAGAGTGATTTTTCGGCAGCTGTGGCAAAGGGAGACAATATCCTCTTCCGTGACCGACGCTTTATTTTGGGCAAGGGGCTCGAAGACCAACCAGGCTTGAGATCGTTCAGCGCCAAAAGTCTCCGATTACAGGGGGATATGGAAGTCCAGATTCCAAAATCAATTAATCGTTTACGCCTCAAAGGTTCGGGGAGTCGTTTTGTTCATGGTGGTGCCTCCTTGCAGGAAGTCGTCATTCCGGTATTGCAGATCAATAAAAAACGCACCAGTGATATCAGTATGGTTGAAGTTGATATTATCCGTGGAAGTTCGTCAACGATTACATCGGGACAACTTGCGGTCGCTTTCTACCAGGAACGACCTGTTGATGACAAAGTTCAATCCAGAATATTGCGAGCCGGGATTTATACGGCAGAGGGTGAGTTGATATCAGATCAGCACGAACTGATTTTCGACTTTATAGCGGAAAGTCCACGGGAGCGTGAGCTGAAAGTCCGCTTTGTCCTTTCTCGGGAAGCTGACGCAGTCAATAACCGGGAAGTTGTCTTGCGCTTGGAAGCCCCCGTGACGGGAACTTCGCATTATAGCGAGTATAAAACGTTGAAATATCAGCTACGGAGATCTTTTACCAGCGATTTCGACTTTTAATAACTCAGGATTGAAAGAGGAGAATCTTGTGACTGTTCTCGATAAAAAAATAAATGAATATTTCCCCGGCTTGGTGGTTCGCAAGGATCTTGTTAAAACAGTTAAGGGGAATGCCATTGTTCCATCTTATGTACTTGAATACCTGTTGGGTCAATACTGCGCCACTAATGATGAAGCTAGTATTCAATCGGGGATTGAGACCGTCAAAGAGATTTTAAGAAAACATTTTGTTCATCGTAATGAAGCGGGTTTGATTCGTTCGACAATTAAAGAAAAAGGCCGTCATAAGGTTATCGATAAGGTCTCTGTTGATCTGAATGACAAAAAAGGGGTCTATGAAGCTTCTTTCTCCAATCTCGGGATCAAGAAGGTTCTCGTCTCGACAGATACCATCAAAAAACACCCTAAACTACTTGTCGGGGGAGTCTGGTGTACCTGCGATCTGGAATACGATCTGGTTGAAGAGAAGGATTCCTGCCCGTGGATTTTAGCGACACTTAAACCGATTCAGCTGTCTGCTTTTGACTATGATGCCTATCTGGAGTCTCGGCGACAGTTTACGACCGATGAGTGGATTGATTTACTGGTACAAAGTATCGGTTTCAATCCCGAGATGATGGGACGGCGCAGTAAAATTTTACAGATTGTAAGACTCATTCCTTTTTGCGAACGCAATTACAATCTGATTGAGCTCGGTCCTAAAGGAACCGGAAAGTCCCATATCTATTCTGAATTTTCCCCGCACGGCATTTTGATTTCGGGGGGAGAGGTCACTGTACCAAAGCTTTTTGTGAATAACTCAAATGGCAAAATAGGGTTGGTTGGCTATTGGGATACCGTGGCTTTTGACGAGTTCGCTGGTAAGGACAAAAGGGTGGATAAGGCTCTTGTCGATATTATGAAGAACTACATGGCCAACAAGACCTTTTCACGTGGCGTGGAAACATTGGGTGCAGAGGCTTCGATGGTTTTTGTCGGTAATACGAAGCATACATTGCCTTATATGCTTAAGCATACAGATCTGTTTTGTGACCTGCCGGATAAGTTTTATGACTCGGCGTTTCTCGATCGATTGCACTTTTATCTTCCTGGATGGGAAGTTGATATTATCCGGGGTGAGATGTTCTCGGATGGATATGGCTTTGTAGTCGATTACCTTGCTGAAATTCTCCGTTACTTGCGTAATCAAGACGACTCTCTACGCTATAAAGATCATTTCAGTTTGCTTAGCGATATTTCAACCCGTGATCGAGATGGCGTTCACAAAACGTTCTCAGGATTGATGAAGGTTCTTTTCCCTCATGGTGATGCAAGTTCAGAGGAAGTCGAAGAGCTGCTTTCAATTGCTATTGAGGGGAGAAAACGGGTCAAAGATCAACTGCTGCGGATCGACAAAACCTATGCACCGGTTCGTTTTGGTTTTGATAGAAATGATGGGCAAACTGTTTTTGTTAAAACTTTGGAAGAGGAGCAGTATCCGACCTCCTATGGGGTTAGTACTGAACCCGAATTGGAGGAGAATACCCCTGAACAGAATGGAGTCAGTGCAGATCCAGTCGTTGACGATGTTCTCCCCAAAGAGCAACATTTGGCATTTAAGGAAAATCAACGGGGTGTCTCTTACGATAATCTCTTCGGTGCTTATCTCAGTGGCACATCCAAGATCACAATTACCGATCCATACTTGCGGATTTTTTATCAACTCAGAAATCTAATGGAGCTGATGGAGACAATTGTCCGCTACAAAGCTGAAGAGGACGAGGTTGAAGTGCACCTGATAACTGTTTCCGATGAATTTAAGGCTGAGCAGCAACATGACGCTTTGACTCAGATTCAGACCTCCTGTGCAGCTGTCGGAATCCATTTTACCTGGGAGTATGATCACAACAATACCATCCATGCTCGCCACATTGTGACTGACAACGGCTGGAAGATCCTGCTCGACCGTGGTCTGAATATATTCCAGCAATATGAAATGAACGATGCGTTTTCTTTTGGCAATAGGGTGCAAAGCCAGAGGGCATGCAAGGCCTTTGAGGTGACTTATTTGAAGCAGGAAGAAAAAACTTAGGCCTGTTTTTATTTTAGACCAACCTGCTGACCTCCTGAAATCATCTCACTATTACCAGCAGGTTGAATTTACAGATTACTGCAATTTTGAATTGGAGAATTAATTCTATGATGGTTAAAATTAACGCTAAAGAGTCAGTCGAGATTGTTGATGGTGTTTTTGTCAATGTTATCAATGAATCCGGCGCCAAGTATCACAGCTGGGATGAATTAACCGAGGCACAGATCGAATGTTTTTCCGGGATGAATAGAGAATTTCAAGAGGTTTATGCGAAGTACCGGGACAATATGAGTGAATAAACAAAAAAACCGCTACCTGACGGCAACGGTATTTTTTGTTTATTGGTGCCGAAGGCGAGACTCGAACTCGCACGACCGTAAGCCACACGCCCCTCAAGCGTGCGTGTCTACCAATTCCACCACTTCGGCAAAGGGTTGTACTTTATACTGAACCGTATCTTCTATTGTCAATAATAAATTGTTACTTTTGCACTGGTGCCGGTGTCGGCACTGTTGCTGGAACCTCTACCGAGCTTGGCATCATTGTTTGTGAGCTTGGTGAACTGTAAAAATAAGCCAGTGACAAGCTGGTTAACATGAAAATAACCGCTGCTGCTACAGTCACTTTACTCATGAAATTTCCGCCGGTAGAACCAAACATGGCTTGACTGCCGCCTGCGCCAAATGATGCTCCCGCCTGTGCCCCTTTGCCCATTTGCAGAAGGACAATAACAATGAGTGCGATTGAGACGACGATATGCAATCCGATTAAAAATGTGGTCATGCAACTTTCTCCTATAAAATTATTTAGAACCGCAGAAAACTAGCATAGTCAGCACTCTTTGCAAAGGAATTTTTTATCCACTGGATCATTGAAGCTGTTAGTGATTTAACCAATAGATGCTACAATGCACTTGCAACAATAAAATTTTCATGAAAACCAAGTTTTTAAATGAAACTCAGGTGGGGATCAAAATGAACAAAGCTGTTGAGCAACAGGATAACGGATATTTTTTACGTCTTTTTAATGGTATCGCTGATGCGGTTTTTATTTCTGAGTGTTGTTCTGATGGAACACCAGGAAAATATATTGAGGTGAATGATGTTGCATGTGACATGCTTCAATTCACACGGGAGCAATTACTCAATCTGTCTCCTTATCAAATTAACCGTGTTGCTGTTGAGGATAAAAGCACTTTTACGACAATTCTTGACGATATAAACGCGTCCGGGAAAACCCTTTTTAAGACCGAGTTGTTGTGCCAGGGCGGACAGTGGATACCGGTTGAGATCGGGAGCCAGCTTTTTGAACTGGATGGTAAAATCGTCTTTTTCTCAGTTGCCCGTGATATTACCTTGCGGGAGAAATATGAGGAATCGATTCAGACACTTGTTCGTAGTACTGTCGGCTTGACGGGTCAGGAATGTCTGGATGAAATTGTCCGAAATCTCTGTAACTGGTTGCATGTGGATGGAGCATGTATCGGGGTTATGCATGGTGATACTCTGGAAATCAGGGCAAGTTTTCTGGATGATCAATATCAGCCTCCAACGCGATTTGCAGTTGCGGAGTCTCCCTTTCAGCAAGTGTTGAAGGGGCAGTTTTGTATTTATCCTGATAATGTGACCTCTTTGTTTTCCGCTAACCAGTTTCTCCCTTCGGCTAATATTTCCAGCTATATAGGTAGCCCGATGCTTGGTCATGACAAGCAGGTCATGGGCTGTGTATGTGCTTATTCCAGAGAACCCCTGTCCTCTGTTCCACATGTTGCGGAACTGTTATCAATAATTGCATCCAGGGCAGCAGCAGAGTGTGAACGGATGCATGTTGTTCGCGCTCTGTCGCGGAGTGAAGAGAGGATGAGGATCCTCTTTAACTCGACCGCTGAAGCAATTGTCGGTATTGATATGCAGGGTGTGGCGGTGTTCTGTAACCCTTCGGCTCTCAAAATTCTTGGTTATGAACATGAAACTGATCTGGTTGGAAAAAACTTCTGCCAACTGATTCTTCCTGAAAGTCGTATTGAAACTATTTTTTCAAGTGTTGAATGTCCCTTTATCTCTGCAATTTCAAATGGGGAAAAGGTCAGCAGCGAAGATGAGTTTTTCACCCACAGTGATGGTCATCGTATCCCGGTTGAATATTGGGGACATCCGATGAACCGGGATAATCAATTAGTTGGAGGGGTGATGACCTTTATTGATATTACACGAAGAAAAACTTTGGAAAAACAACTACTTCACTCACAACGGATGGAGGCCATTGGTACTCTGACCGGCGGTATTGCACATGATTTTAATAACATCCTAACGGTTATTTCTGGATATGTCGGTCTGCTGCAGTCACAATTGGTCGATGAACCAAAGCTTTTATCCAAAATCGAGAAAATTGGCGAGGCGGCAGAGCGGGGATCACAATTAACTAACGGATTACTGGCCTATAGCCGTAAAAAGTCGGAACCATCGACCCCTGTTGATCTAAATCAGTTGATATTGAATGTGCAGGATATTTTCTGGCAGGTGAGTGGAGATCGTATTGAACAAAACCTCTCCCTGTCGGAGCAGCAGCTGGTGGTTCTGGCTGATCCATCTCAATTTGAACAGGTTCTGGTCAATCTGGCAAGCAATGCTCGTGATGCCATGCGTGAAGGCGGTACTTTAGCCATAGGGACAGAACAGACAGAGCTGGATCAAGATTTTTGCCAGACCTATGGTTACGGCAGTCCGGGACTATATGCCTTAATTACCGTTGCAGATAGTGGCGCCGGAATCCCAAAAGAGATTCAACAGAAAATTTTTGATCCCTTTTTTACGACAAAGGATACCGGCAAGGGAACCGGTCTCGGGTTGGCGATGGTCTATGGGATAGTCAAGCAACATAAAGGTTATATTCTCGTTGACAGTGTTCCCGGCGAAGGGGCGTGTTTTAAGATATATTTGCCATTGACCAAGCAACAGGTGCCTTCTCCAATTATTGCTGCGAATGGTCAGTTGCCCGGTGGGAATGAAACAATCCTTCTGGTGGAAGACGATCCTCTCGTCAGAGAATCTACGATGAGCATTTTAACCACTGTTGGATATCAGGTCATTTTGAGTGACTGTGCTGAATCTGCTTTAAACGTCCTGGATCAGCAGAATGAAAAATTAGCACTTATCCTTTCAGATGTTGTTATGCCAGGGATGAAGGGACTTGACTTTTATCAGGAGCTTAGAAAAAAAACCGCTATTCCAGTTATTTTTCTAAGCGGTTATACCTTCGATTCTCTCCGTGAACAGGGGCTGGTAAACGAAGGGCTTCTATTGTTGAATAAACCTATCCAGCCAAGAGAGTTATTGACCCGAATACGCGAAACTCTGGATTCTAAATCCCACTCTTAGGTTTTGTTCAAGCCGCTATTTCAATATTTATTGTAAATCAAATTTGTCGATGATTACCTGATATGAGCTACCATTTCTTGCTTTACATATCCCATATAGTATTGACAGCTAAAAATTTGAGTGGTAGAACATGATTTTAAATCTTATTATGGGGTGTTCAAAATGGTAAAAGCATTAATTGGAAGAAAGCTGAAAGCATCACGTCTTAAACGGGATAAAACGATTCAAGTTCTTGCTGAAATGTCGCAAGTTTCCTCTAACATGATTTCTAGAATTGAGCGGGGTTTAACTATCCCGTCAGTAGAAATTTTGATGAAAATAGCCGATGCATTGGGTCTGAGTCTCAGTTATTTTGTTGAAGAAGCGGAAAAGGGAAATACGGTTGTTTTTACCCCGTCCGGGCAGGGGGAACCGATCTTTTTTTTCGAAGATAAGCATAAGATCAACAGCTTGACTCAAGGGCTGCGTGATCCCGGTTTCTCGGTATTTGTTGATACCCTCGAACCACACTGCGATAGCGGTGAAGGGGGGATGGTTCATACGGGTGAAGAATTCGCTATGGTTCTTGAGGGGAGCTTGGACTTTAATATTGAAGGGGAAGGATTTCACCTGGAACAAGGTGATTCCCTCAGTTTCAAAGCCACGTTGCCACATAGTTGGAGAAACACTTCAGATCAACAGACTAAAGTTCTCTGGGCGGTCTCACCACCTCCAAATGTTTGAAGCAATTTTATTGAGAGGGAGTAGCTAATAATGCAAGTTAAAAAAATTGTCGGCAAAAAATTAAAAGAGATTCGTCTTAAACAAAACCTGACAATTCAAATTCTGGCAGAAGAATCCAAAGTTTCTTCCAATATGATCTCCAGAATAGAGCGTGGATTAACCATTCCCTCGGTTGAAATTCTGATGCGTCTTGCGACAGTATTCGACAAAAGCATTAATTATTTTGTTGAGGATGTTTCCACTTCGCATGAGATTGTCCATACTCGTCCGGGAGGTCGAGACAAGACCGTCTATGACGATGAGTACAACATGCATACCGAGTCTTTCACGTCCGGCTTGCGTGACCCTCAATTTATGTCGTTTTTTTGTACCGTGAAAAAAGGTGGTAGAAGTGGCATAAACAATATGTATCACCCGGGTGATGAGTTGATCTACCTGATGGAAGGTCGCATGAAAATGACTATTGTCGATGACGTTTATATTCTTGAAGCCGGAGATAGCCTCTGCTTTAAATCTCATTTGCCGCACCGCTGGGAAAATATCGGTGAAGATGACGCCAAAGTTATCTGGACGTTATCACCGTTTACAATAATTTAACTTCTCCAACTGCTTGAAATTTATGTAACTCTTCTTGACATGTTGCGCTGATATTGTATAGTCTTTAGCAGCTGTTGGTGGGTAGAAATAATCCCGGTTAACCCTTAAGGGGGAGAAAATGAATAAGTCTGAACTCGTTGAGACACTATCAATCAAAAATAATCTGACTTACAAGAAATCGGAACAGATTGTGAACCTGATTTTTGATGCGATGTCGCAGGCACTGATTGATAGTGATCGGATTGAAATCCGTGGCTTTGGCAGTTTTATGGTTAAAGATTATAAGTCTTATATGGGCCGCAATCCAAAAACCGGCGAGATTATACAGGTTGACGAAAAAAAATTGCCATTCTTTAAAGTTGGTAAAGAGTTACGGGAACGTGTAGACAGCTGATTTTTGCTTATTGATAATCTATAAAGACCCGTCCATGTTGTATGGATGGGTCTTTTTGTTACCCAGACAGGTTGATTGAATGATACATCATTTTCAAGGTATGGCTCCAAAGCTGGTAGATAGCGTTTTTTGTGTTGAATCGGCAGAAATTATTGGCGATGTTGAGATCGGAGCTGACTCGAGCGTCTGGTTTCAGGTTGTTATTCGTGGGGATGTTAACTTTATCCGGATTGGCGCAAGAACCAATATCCAGGATGGAACTGTCATCCATGTAACCCATAAGGTGAATCCAACGATCATTGGTGATGATGTTACTGTTGGCCACAATGCTACCCTGCACGGTTGCACCATAGGCAATCGTTGCCTCATTGGTATGGGTGCAGTGGTTCTGGATGCTGCTGTCGTTGCCGATGATGCCATGGTGGCTGCCGGAGCATTGGTGACTCCAGGAACTCAAATTCCCTCCGGTACTCTTTATGCGGGCTCTCCAGCAAAATATAAACGTGATTTGACTGATAGTGAAATCGCAGATCTTAAACAGTCTGCCCTGAATTATTTAAATTATGTGGAAGATTATAAAAACTGACTGAATGAACTCGGCTAAGGGGGAGACTTGTGAGCAAAATCAATTTTTCTGATATGACAAAAAGCCCCCTGTTTAAAGGGTTGGCAACGAAAGAGATTGAGTATCTCAGCTCTATTTTCACCTTGAGCCAGGTGCCAGAAGGGAAAACTGTTTTTATCGAGAACATGCCCGGGGAAGCCCTTTATCTGGTAAAACAGGGGACCGTGAAGATATCCCAAATGCTGGCCGAAGCTGATGAACAGGAGCTTATTGCATTGGGTGCAGGTGATGTTTTTGGTGAGATGGCTGTTATTGATGGCGGAAATCGCTCTGCTACGGCTAGAATTTCCAAAGATGCAGTCCTTTATAGTTTGAGTCGAGAAAAATTCAACATTCTTATAAGTGAAAAACCACGCCTTGGAACGCAACTGACCTTGAATATTGTCAGGATTTTCAGTCACCGAATCCGGAGTGCAAAAAACGCTTACCGGACGATGCTTACGGCGAGTTTGGTCCGATAATTTTGATATCTTTTAAAGAGTTTTTTATTTAGCCGGCTACTTATCAGCCGGCTTTTTTGTTGTTAAAACCTGACCTGCGTTATATTATCTCTACGTACAACAGTTGTTAAAGTTTGTAATTCTCTTTTCCTAAGTATTTGTAATTTCAGTGCTTTGGAGTGATCATGTCGGTTTTATTGAATCAGCAATTAATCTTTGGATTGTTGGGTGGACTGGGAATGTTTCTGTTCGGCATGAAAATCATGTCGGAAGGTTTACAGAAGATTGCCGGTGGTAACATGCGCAAAATTCTGGGAGCACTCACCAATAACCGGATTATTGGTGCTTTTGTAGGAATTGCAGTCACGGCACTCATTCAATCTTCAAGTGCAACAACCGTTATGGTCGTCGGATTTGTTAATGCCGGGTTGTTATCTCTGGTTCAATCAATTGGGGTCGTCCTCGGAGCAAATATTGGTACGACAATTACCGCACAGTTAATTGCTTTCAATATTACCCAATACGCTCTCCCGGCGATTGGAGTTGGCGCCGCCCTCAAGCTCTTCAGTAAAAATAATAAATATATTTTTAGCGGTGAAATCATTCTTGGTTTTGGACTGCTTTTTTTTGGTCTTGCAACCATGAAGCATGGCTTTAACCCCTTAAAGACCAGTGATGATTTCAGGCAACTGTTCATATTGGTAGGTGATTATAAGTTGCTCGGTGTTTTAATCGGAGCGCTGGTTACAGTAATTGTCCAGAGCAGTAGTGCAACAATAGGTATTACTCTGGCTCTGGCAAGTTCCGGGCTGATATCTTTTGAAGCCAGTGTTGCTCTGATTCTTGGTGAAAATATTGGAACAACAATTACGACCAATATTGCAGCAATCGGAACCAATCGGGCGGCAAAAAGAACCGCCTTTTGCCATTTCTTATTTAACACCCTCGGGGTTATTTACATACTGTTACTTATGCCGGCTTTTCTGAAACTAGTCACTTTGATCACCCCGGGAAACGCTGATTTTGTCATTCAGACGCAAGCCCAGGCGACTAGTTTTGCTGGTGAAATAGGAGATAAGCCCTATATTGCTCGGTATATTGCGAATGCTCATACTCTGTTTAACGTCGTCAATACCATTATCTTTCTGCCATTAATCGGTCTTCTTGCCAAATTTTCAACCCTGATTATCCGTGGTGAGGATGATTTAGAAACTCAACGGGTCAAGTTTATTGATGATCGGGTCTTAAATACACCGCCTGTTGCTATTGGGCAGGCACGACGTGAAACCAAGCGGATGGCACAGATCGCCCTGGAGATGGTTGAGGAAACCAGTCATTTTTTAGAAGATAATGATTTCAAAAGAATTCATGTTCTGGAACAAAAAGAGGATCTGGTTAATATCCTGCAGCGGGAAATTATGGATTTTCTGGTTAAATTATCTCAAAAATCAATCTCATCTGAAACCTCAGAATCACTTGGCTCTTTGATGAATATAGTCAATGATCTCGAAAGTATCGGTGATCACTGTGAGAATCTCTGGACTCTCGGGATGCGTAAATCTGAAGGCAATATTTTATTTTCATATATGGGCAACAATGAGGTTGTCAGTATCGCTGATAAAACCCAAGAATTTCTACAATTTGTTATTGATGCAATGGAAAACGATGATAAAACCATCAGTGCAAAAGCAATTGAGTATGAAGATGCCATTGATGAACTGGAAGTCACTCTCAGAATGAATCATATTGCCCGCTTGAATACAGGTGAGTGTGCTGTGCAACCCGGACTCATATTTCTCGACATGTTAGATAGCTACGAAAAAATTGGTGACCATACTTACAATGTCTCTGAGGCTCTGGTTGGAGAAGAGTAGATGTATGCAGTCATTGATATTGGCAGTAATACCCTCAGGATGTTGCTGGGAGATGTTCGTGACAATACAATTTTGCCACATCAGTATGAGCGTGAGATAACCCGACTGGCCGGAAACTTTTCTGTTCAAATCGGGTTAGGCGAAGCAGCACTAGAGAGAACTCTCACAGCCTTGGAATCATTCAAGAAAATTATTTCAGAACATGATGTTGATCAGGTCAGGGTGGTTGCTACTGCAGCACTACGGAGTGCTAACAATCGACAAGTTTTTCTTGATCGTGCCCTTACTGCAACAAATTTAAAAATTGAAGTCATTGGAGGTGAAGAAGAGGCTCTGTTAACGACTCTGGGAGTTTTGTCTGTTATTGATCCACTTCCTGAATCTGTTATCTTGATTGATATTGGTGGTGGCAGCACTGAGCTGATCTGTGTCGTTAACGGGAAAATTCTTTTACAGAAAAGTTATCCGCTTGGGGTTGTCAGATTGTGTGAAGATTGTTTCTCAATCGGAGAGAGGCAGCAGCAAATTGATACCATCATTTTAAAATTTGTTGAGAGTCTTAAATTGCACGATCTGTTTGACAGGGAATATCAACTGATTGGAGCTGCGGGAACGATTACAACTCTGGCAGCACTATATTTGAAGCTAAAAAAATATAATTCAGCTTTGATAAATAACTGCGAACTATCAGTAGATTGGCTAGAAAAACTTCAAGCAGAACTGGAACTTATTTCTAGCTCAGAAAGGGAGAATCTGATTGGGATGGAAAAGGGTCGTGGCGACCTGATTCTTCCCGGTTTGCAGGTTGTATTAACCCTGATGAAGCAGTTTCAATTTCCAACAATCCGGGTTTCTGATTCCGGCTTGCTGGAAGGGGTTATGCTGCGTTTGACAGGTTCCTGACAATTGCCTATTATCCCGATGTTTATCTTGGATCGTCCCATTTAATTAGTTTCTGAACCAGAAACGTGTATTGTCCCATCCGGAGTTTCTGGATGGAAACTAACTATTTTATTATTAAGGGTTGTTATGAAAAAAGTTCTACTTTCCGGCAATGAGGCTATTGCCCGTGGTACTTACGAAGCGGGGGCATTGGTCGCTTGTGCCTATCCTGGTACGCCAAGTACTGAAATACTGGAAAATATCACTCAGTATCAGGAGATTGATGCTTCTTGGGCGCCGAACGAAAAGGTTGCTTTAGAGGTTGGTATCGGAGCCTGTTTTGGTGGAGCCAGAGCGCTGGTTACGATGAAGCATGTTGGAGTCAATGTCGCTGCTGATCCACTCTTTACTCTTGCTTATACCGGGGTATGTGGTGGGTTGGTTCTGGTTACAGCTGATGACCCGGAGTTGCATTCATCACAGAACGAGCAGGATAATCGCAATTTTGCCAAGTTTGCCAAGGTACCGATGATGGAACCTGCTGACAGTCAAGAGGCTCTGGATTACACCAAGTTAGCCTTCGAGATCAGTGAGCAGTTTGATACGCCGGTCTTTTTACGTAGCACGACAAGAATTTCTCATTCCAAGTCCGCTGTCACTTTGGGAGAACGTCCGACTGAAATTCCAGAACCTAAACTGGAACGTAATCCCGCCAAGCTGGTGATGTTGCCTGGAAATGCCCGTAAGCTTCATCCGATTATTGAACAACGCACTCTGGATCTGGAAAAATGGGCTTGCCAGCAGTCGTTTAACCGAATAGAAAAAGGGGCAGGCGAGGTTGGCGTTATTACCTCCGGCGTCTCTTATCAATATGTTAAAGAAACCATGCCGGATGCTGATGTGCTGAAGCTGGGAATGGTCTACCCCCTGGCCAAGCAGATGATCCGGGATTTTGCCGCCAACTATAAAACCCTCTATGTGATTGAAGAGTTGGATCCCTTTATTGAAGAGCAAGTTCGAGCAATGGGGATTGAAGTTATCGGTAAAGATAAAATCTCTATTTGTGGTGAGTTGACCCCCGGGCGAATCAAGACGCAACTGTTTGATCAGGATGCCCCAACTGAGGATACCTCAGCTGACCTGCCGCCGCGGCCACCAAGCATGTGTCCCGGTTGTCCGCACCGAGGAGTTTTTTATGAGCTGAAAAAGGCAAAAGCCTATGTCAGTGGAGATATCGGTTGTTATACCCTTGGTTTTATGCCGCCCCTGTCAGCAATGGATACCTGTATTTGTATGGGAGCCAGTGTCGGCATCGCCACAGGAATCAGTAAAGTTTTACCCGAACAGGATCGCAGTAAAGTTGTTGCCGTGATTGGTGATTCTACCTTCCTCCATACCGGAATCAATGGTCTGATGGATATGGTTTATAATAAATCGACGTCAACTTTGATCATTCTGGATAATCGTATCACCGCCATGACCGGGCGGCAGGAAAATCCAACCTCAGGTTATCAGCTCAATGAGTTAGAAGCCCCTCGGGTTGATCTTGAGCAGCTCTGTCGTGCTGTTGGGGTGAAGCATGTGACCATTCTCGACCCATATGACTTGGAACTGACGGGCAAAGTTATTCGCGCAGAGATGGCACGACCTGAAGTTTCCGTCATAATAACCACCAGGCCGTGTATGTTGGTGCCGCGCGATAATCCAATTCCACGTCCTCCTTTGCGTGTCGATCACGACAAGTGTACCGGCTGTCGGGCTTGTCTGCAGATTGGTTGCCCGGCAATCGTCTGGGATGCAGAGAAGAAAAAATCGATCGTTGACCCGATTATTTGTACTGGTTGTAAGGTTTGCCTGCAAACCTGTAAATTTGATGCCTTTCAGGAATGTGGTGATAAATCATGAGTAAAGTAAATAATATTTTGTTGGCCGGTGTCGGGGGGCAGGGGATTCTTCTGGCTAGTGAAGTTATCTCTGAAGTGATGCTTATGGCTGGGTTGGATGTCAAGAAGAATGAGATTCACGGCATGTCGCAACGGGGAGGCAGTGTGGTTTCCCATGTCCGTTATGGGGAAAAAGTTTATTCCTCAATTATCCCGGAAGGGGAAGTTGATATTCTCTTCAGTTTTGAACTTCTCGAAACGTGTCGTTATTTACCTCTATTGCGTAAAAACGGACGGGTTGTTGTCACTGACTGGAAGATTTCTCCACCGGAAGTTGCCCGTGGGGTGCAAACATATCCAGAAAATCTGGCGCAGAAAATCTGCCAGCAATTTCCAGAATCAGTTGTTGTTGATGGTTTGAATCTGGCTTTAGCTGCAGGTAATGCAAAAACCGTCAATACAGTACTACTTGGTGCATTATCTAATATTCTGGAATTTGAACGTGAACTATGGCTGGCAGCACTACAGAAAATGATTCCAGAACGCCTATTAGATGTTAATCTGAAGGCGTTTGAAGCGGGTTGTCAGGTCAAATAAACCAGCAAAACAAGACTGAAGCGGTTTAGGGGGAGGCTTTAGGCTCACAGCCTTTAACCTTTAACCTTCAGTCTAAACAGCTATACGGAGGTCATAGTAAATGATCTGGAACGACGATTTTGAAACTTTACCGCGAGAAGCGATAGAGTCACTACAGTTAAAGCGTTTACAGCAGACTATTGAAAGGGTTTACGCCGCCGTCCCCTTTTATCGTGATTCTTTCAATAAACATGGTATTAAACCTGCTGACATTAAAAGCCTTGAGGATCTACAACGTCTCCCATTTACCCTCAAGCAAGACATGCGCGATAGCTACCCTTATGGCCTGTTTGCTGTCCCTTTGGAGCAAATCGTCAGGATTCATGCATCTTCAGGGACAACAGGGAAGCCGACGGTGGTTGGTTACAGCCGGCGTGATATCGACAACTGGACAGAGTTGATGGCGCGATCTTTTGTCGCCGCAGGAACCAATCGAGGAGATATCATCCACAACGCGTACGGTTATGGGCTATTTACCGGTGGTCTGGGTGCACACTACGGTGCAGAGCGTGTTGGCGCGTCGGTTATCCCCATGTCAGGGGGAAATACGAAGAAACAATTGATGATAATGGAGGATTTTGGATCGACTGTTCTGACCTGCACCCCCTCTTACAGTTTGTATCTGGCTGAGGTTGCAGCGGAAGAGGGAATTGATTTTCGGAAATTAAAACTCAAGGTTGGTATCTTTGGTGCGGAGCCCTGGAGCGAGAATATGCGCCAGGAAATTGAAGCTAAGCTTAATATTAAGGCAATTGATATCTATGGTCTCTCTGAAATTCTCGGTCCGGGTGTTGGAATCGAATGTATTGAAGCACAAAACGGACTGCATATCTGGGAGGATCACTTTATCCCGGAAATCATTAACCCCGAAACAGGTGAAGTGTTACCCGATGGTGAAAAAGGTGAACTGGTCATTACCACCATCACCAAAGAGGGAATTCCGCTGATCCGTTATCGTACCCGCGATATTACCCGATTATTTAAGGAGCCTTGTATCTGTGGTCGGACTCATGCCCGAATTGAACGCCTGAGTGGTCGCAGTGACGATATGCTGATTATTCGGGGGGTCAATGTTTTTCCGAGCCAGATTGAATCGGTGCTCTTTAATATTGATGGGGTTGAGCCCCATTATCAGTTGATTGTTGAGCGTGATGGCAATCTGGATACTTTGGAAGTTCAAGTCGAAGTCAATGAGCAGACTTTTTCGGATGAAATCAAGATATTGCAAGGTCTGGGGAATAAAATCAGAAAAGAGATCAAAGATATGCTGGGCGTTACCTGTCAGGTGCGATTGGTTGAGCCTAAAACAATTACCCGCAGTGAAGGCAAGGCCAAGCGCGTGATTGATAACCGTCTAAAAGAATCTTAGGAGGTCATGATGAAAGTTGAACAAATTTCGATTTTTATTGAGAATAAGTCGGGTCGTCTGGCTGAAATTACCGGGATTCTTGGCGACAACAAGATCAATATTAGAGCCTTATCTTTGGCGGATACCTCTGATTTTGGTATCCTGCGGTTGATTGTTGATGATAGCGAAAAGGCTCTCAAAGTATTAAAAGAGCAGCGCTTCACTGTAAGTATTACTCATGTCATTGGAGTTGCAGTTTCGGACTCTCCGGGTGGTCTGACCGCTATATTGCAAATTCTCGATAATAATAATGTCAATGTTGAATATATGTACGCTTTTGTCGAACGTTCAGGGGATAATGCAGTGATTATCTTCCGCTTTGATGATGTAGATGAGGCAATTTCAGCTCTGAAAGATAATGATATCCCAATTTTGCCAAGTGAGAGAATCACTTCTATTTGATTTGAAATATTAATTGTTAGAACCCAATACTTAAGGTTTAAGATTAAGTTATGAACTTGCCTGTAAATATCTGGAATCGTGATGATGAGTGCCTTCCCAGGGAAAAGATCCAGCAGTTACAATTAAAACGGTTGCAGGAAACTTTATCACTGGTTGCAAATAAAGTTCCTTGCTATCAAGCGAAATTCAAGGATTCTGGTTTTCAGCCTGGCGACCTGCAGTCAGTGAACGACTTACGTCATTTACCCTTCACCACCAAGGAGGATCTGCGGGTCAATTATCCCTACGGAATGTTTGCTGTCCCGATGCGTGAGGTGGTAAGAATCCATTCTTCGTCCGGAACAACTGGCAAGCCAACGGTTGTCGGTTATACTAAAGGTGATATCAACACCTGGACCGAGTTGGTTGCACGCTTCATGACTGCAGCTGGTGTAACACGAGAGGATATTGTTCACATTGCTTTTGGTTATGGCCTATTCACCGGTGCGTTCGGATTACATTATGGTTCCGAGGCTATAGGTGCGTCTGTTAT
>JAYEME010000077.1:0-16726 GCA_034717915.1 Thermodesulfobacteriota bacterium | reverse complement strand
GGAACAGAGAGTCCAAGAATAGTAATAACCGGTAGCAGCGCATTACGTAATGCATGCTTATAGATGACTGTCCGTTCCGACAGCCCTTTGGCTCGAGCGGTCAAGATATAATCCTGACGAACCACCTCAAGCATATTCGAGCGCATATAGCGGGAGAAACCCGCCAAACCGCCAATGGCGGAAACAAACACGGGCAGAATCAAATGATTAATCCGGTCGAGAAGCTGACCACCCCAACTTAAATATTCATAGCCCAGAGATTTTAAACCGGAGATCGGCAATATTCCCAAACGAACGCCAAACCAATCCATAAGCAACAGTGCCAACCAGAACGATGGCATAGCAAATCCGGTAAAAACCAGAATCGTGGTCATCCGGTCAAAGCCTGAATTTCGCTGAATTGCCGAAACAATCCCCAGCGGGATAGAGACGGCAAGGATCAGAATCATCGCAAGCAGATTGAGGACAATAGTCACCGGCAGACGCTCCAGAACTTTGTCCAGAACGGGTCTGCGATCGGTCGCAAAAGATTCACCAAAATCAAGTTGCACCAAGCGTGACAACCACCTTCCATACTGGATGTAAAGAGGCTGATCAAGCCCATATTCAGCTCGCAAGCGATCCTGTAGTTCAGAACTGGCCTGTGGATTAAGCTGAGTTTGCAGGTCAGTCGGTTCTCCCGGTGCCAGATGGATCACGACAAATGAAATCAACGTGATTCCTAGTAATAAAGGGATAAGTAACAAAAGACGTTTGATAATGTAGCTCAGCATAAGTCTCTCACAAGAAAGCGACTGCCCGATGCGACCTGAATTTTAATCCGCAGATAAAACCATTTTACCTGGCATATTTCTGTTCTGCCTTTGGCACAAACCACTGATTGAAATTGTAGCGTATTCCGGCCGGAGCTGCTTCTACTCCACGAAACCGCTTGGAAACTGCCGGTAACGCTTCTCCGACATACAGAAAGGTATACGGCTGCTCCTCAGCTAATATCTCCTGAAAACGATCATAATAAACCTTACGCTGTTGCAAATCAAAAACCCGCCGCCCTTCTTCCAACAAACGATCAACCTCACTGTTTTTAAAACCAATAAAATTGAGCTCACGCGATCCGGTCTTGCTCGAATGCCAGATATTATACTGATCGGGTTCCGGTCCGCCACTCCAGCCCAGAATTGTTGCATCAAAATTCCCGGGATTGATAAATTCCTTGAGAAAAGTCGCCCATTCGATAATCCTCAAATTGACTTTTACACCAATTTCTTTGAAACGCCGTTGGATAATTTCGCCCGTCTTTGAGCGCAGATCATTCCCCTGATTAGTCACAATCGTAAATACCAGATCTTTGCCATCCTTATCCAGGATACCATTGCTGTCCGTATCTTCCCAGCCGGCTGCAGCCAAAAGCTCCCGGGCCTTATCAGGATTGTACGAATATTTCGGGACAGTATTATTATAAACCCAGGTATCCGGCTTGTATGGTCCGGTCGCAGCGGCGCCATAACCGAGGAGAATACCATCGATCAGTTCTTGCTTGTTGATGGCATAGGAAAGGGCTTGTCTGACCCGTTTATCCTGAAACATCGGACGTCTTAAATTGTAGCCAAGATAAGTATAACTAAAAGTAAGATAACGGTACTTATTATACAACCTGCGAAACGCAGGGGTGTCAGTCTGCCGATCGAACTGCAACGGAGAAAGTCCCATAAAATCCAGGCTGCCGGTTTGTAATTCAAGAAACTGGGTAGAAACGTCGGGGATAATCCGATATACGACCCGTTTGATATAGGGCTGTCCCTCGAAATAGTCGGGATTCGACTCAAGAACAATTTTTTCGCCTCCCACCCATTCAACAAACCGGTATGAACCAGTCCCAACCGGCTTCCGTGCCAGTGGACTTTTGGTGATTTCCTTCCCTTTCAGTAAATGTTGGGGATGAATCGCCGTTGCCCAACTCATCAACGCCGGGGCATAAGGTTTGTCATAATGAACAACAAAAGTATATGGATCGGGAGTTTCAACTCCGGTCACCTGCTTGAACGATTCGGCATAAGCGGTTGGAGTTTTGGGATCGATATAAAGCTGATAGTTAAATTTCACATCTGCGGAAGTAAATGGGGCACCATCGTGCCAGATGACCCCTTTACGAAGATGAAAAGTGATGGTCAGGTTATCATCTGAAATGTCCCAGGAGTCAGCCAGCTCTCCCTCTATCTGCAGATTTTTATCATAACGAACCAAACCGTTATAAATCAGTCCGTTAATCGAACTGGAAGCGGAATCTGATGCCAATACCGGCAACAAAGTACTGGCATCTCCGATTGATGCCTCGATAAACGTATCCCCAAATTCCGGGGTAAGTGCTTCGACAACACCGGGATGGCTGGTATCATTGCTGTTATTACAGCTGCTAAGCAACAAAACAATGACAGTAAAAAATAAAAATTTATGGCAAAAGCTCTGTTTCATCGCTTATCCACTGCTCAATCGGGTAAAATTTCAATTGGTATGTTTGCGTGTGCCTTCAGAGCAAAACGGGCGATATCAATACCTGTATTGACCTGCAAATCTGAAAATTGCACATTAACCCGAGTCTGCTCTAAAGGGAGGTCAATCACAACTTGATGGGGAAACATATCAATCCCTGACAAGTTTTTATAATCAACCGATAGAAACTTTTCCCCATCTCTGGAATAACGACATCCCATCAGTCTGAGTTGCCGATCAAATAACAGTTCCTGACGGGTATTCCCACCCGACAAAGTCAGGGTCAAGTCTTCCGCTGAGACAGAAACACTGCTGTTTTGATATGCAATGATCGGGGGATCATACAACAACAGGGGCAACAGGTCTTCAACCGCAAGAGGAACCTTGATAAAACGAAAAATATTTTCATAACTGGCCGGACCACGAAGGAATCGACCTGGAACAGTGGTATTGAGAAATGCCGATAATACTTTACCATCAGAAGCAATCTGCAAAACCAGCTGACCAAACCCGGTCAAGACATCGGCTCGCAAGCGATTTGGTTTTTGTATCAATAGAAACTGTTGACTGGAAAAATATTTCTCCCCGGTATTCAAAGAAACCTTGGCTAATCCATCCAATGACGAATATCGTCCCGAATCAGAAGCGAGTTTGACCAGGAGCTGTTCTGCCGTTGGAATCTCAGTCCATACCGGCTCAGGAGGATGAATACAGCCGCTCAGCAGAACCAGTAGAAAAAAAATCAACCCACGCATTAATGCCCCTCCCGTATTAGTAGTTCTCTGAGTTTTTCTTCAACCTGCTGTGCTTCTGGATCTATTTTCAGTGCACGTCGATACACAGCTGCAGCTTTCTCCCAAAGTTTCATCGCACGATAGAGATCACCAAGGTGCTCCTGTATGACTGCATCATCAGGATACAGTTCAGCTGCCTTTTCGAGTTGCTCACGACTTTCTGGATAACGCTCCATCTTAAAATAGATCCAACCCAGAGTATCAACTATGTAGCCACTGGGTTTTCTTGCCAGCGCTATTTGCGCTCGCTTCAATGCTGTATCCAGATTAGTTCCCTTTTCAGCCTGATCATAGGCAAGAAAGTTTAATGCATCAGCATGTTCAGCATCCAACAACAGAATTTTTTCCATTGTTGCTATTGCCGTCTGACGCATTTCCAGTTTTTCGTACAGAACCCCAAGTTGGTAAAGTAACTGGATCTCTTCAGGATTCTTTTCAACCCCGTCCAGTGAAATCTGAATAGCTTCTTGGTGATCCTCACGATCGCCAAGAAAAGCCACTAAATAATAGTATAGATCAGGATGATGAATCTTCTGCTCAATTGCCTGTTGCAAGACTGCTATTGCTTGATTATTCTGGCCAGATTGCTTGTACAGATAACCCAATTGCAATACAGCTTCGGTATAAACTGAAGAATCTCTGCCAACCGGTTTCAAAGCACTGATAGCCTCTGTCAGCTTCCCCTGCTCCGATAGCGCCATGGCAAGATAATAGCGATGTCCTTCTTGCTGAGTCTCCTTTTCCAGCAGCAAACGGAAGGTAACTTCAGCTGCAGCCCAATTTTCCAGTTCCAGTTGAATGAGTCCAATCTGGTTAATCACTTGCCAATTGTCAGGAAGCTGCTGACGCACCTTTTGCAGCTGCATAAGAGCATTGTTGAGTTGTTGCTGGACAAGGAATTGTTGTGCCAGCTGCTGTCTAACCGCTGCCGCTCTTGGATTGCGGCTGATAAAAGAGTGATACAGATCAAGAGCGGCGGCTGGATCCTGTTGCTCAAGCAGCTTTCCATATTCCAGAACCGCTTGAACCTGTTCTGGTTGTCGCTCCAGTAACTGTTGATAGGCCACCAATGCTTTTTCTTCCTGCTGATTATCCAGGTAAAAACGAGCCAAAGTAAGACGTGAAAAATCTGCCTCTGGGTGTTGCTCCAGAAGTTCTTCCAATCCGGCTATTGCCTCGTCTTTATGTTTCAGTCGGAAAAGAGCCATCGCCAAACGAAGTCGCAATTCAACATTTTCTGGAGTCAGCGCTATTGCGTGGCGAAAATGATCAATTGCAGGGGCATACTTTTGTTGGAAGCTCAGCACATCCCCCAATAACTTATGTCCAGCAACACTCTCCGGTGTTCTATCGAGAATAACTTCTAAAGCCGTCACTGCTTGCTCTGGCTGCTGCCGATACAGGTAAGCCTTGGCCAGAATCAGCTGCAGATAGTCGGATTCAGGATCAAAACTGATCGCCTGCTTAAGAACAGCAATTGCCTCTTCCCAACGGTTATCGGCACCAAGCATTCTGAATCTGCTGAAAGCAAAAAAAGCCTTTGCTTCAGGATCCGTCAGTTCCGAGTGATAGACAACAGCACCTCCATCACTCTGAGGCGGCGATTGAGGCAGATTTACAGCAACACAGCCAACGAAGAATAGTGGAATAAAAAACCAGCTGAGAACTAAATATTTCACCCGCAAAAGGGCTTGAATCTTCAAATAATTATTCCTTCATACAAAGACAGGAGCTTTAAAACCGTTACTCATCGATAAGTAGCATACTCATTTCATGAGCGTCAAATCCTTTAAAAACCGTTCAGGAACCTGTCAGATTCTGCGGATCGTCGCAAGAAATCGGCTGGTCAAGGAGAGCTTTTCGATTGTTTGAGAGCGAATAGCCATAGCTATTTGCCGAGAAGGATTGGAAATATGAACCAATCAGACGATTTCACAGCAGATTTTTGTAAAGTGCGACAGGTTCCTAACTAACTTAACTGATCTGAAACATTGGGTAATTTTCTACTATGTGAAATTTATAATTATAGTTGTAATTCTCTTCTTTCAGGATTATTCTATACCATGTACATACTCATTGTATGGTTTCATGACAGATCTTCCAGGGATTAATTGATCCGAAGAGGTTTACTGATGAAAGAGTCACAAGGAAATTCAATCAGAGAAGCTTGGATTCTTTGCCTGATTCTGGGCTTGATCATGATCAATTTTCCTTTTGTTCAAATATTCAATACCGAACAGCTGATTTTTGGTATCCCGATTCTGGCTCTCTATTTCTTTATCGGCTGGCCGGTCTCAATAGCCGTTATCTGGCTTTTTGTACGCTACATGGAAAAAGGCTCGCAAGATAGCTCCGATATAGAGGAGGACAAGAGCGCCCCATGATTCCGGCAAAGACTATTCACTTTATGTCGATCTTTTCCACGCAAACTGTTCTGCTCATCTCACTTGGTTATTTTGTCCTGTTGTTTCTGGTTGCCTGGTATGCTGAAAGATGCCGAAAAACCGATCACTGCCTGCTGAAAAATTCACATGTCTATTCGTTGTCGCTTGCTGTCTATTGTACAAGTTGGACATTTTACGGCAGCGTCGGCAAAGCAGCAAACAGTGGTCTGGAATTTCTTCCGATCTACCTGGGGCCAACCCTGGTTGCATTTGCCTGGTGGTTTTTACTGCGCAAGATGGTGCGTATCAGCAAACAACAAAATATTACCAGCATTGCTGACTTTCTTTCCAGTCGCTATGATCGTTCCAGCGTTCTTGGCGCTATTGTCACTCTGTTTGCAGTTTTTGGGATCACCCCGTACATTGCACTACAGCTAAAAGCCATTTCCAATACATTAGATATCCTTTCCGGGCCATTATCTATCCCCAGCTCTGATCTATACGAATACGCGTCTAAACTTCCCGGAACTATCGACACGGCATTTATAGTTGCCGTACTGCTCGCTATTTTCGGCATGCTGTTTGGTGCCAGAACCCTTGATTCTTCGGAAAAGCATGAAGGACTGGTCGTTGCAGTTGCCTTTGAATCAATAGTGAAATTGATCGCTTTTCTTGCCGTGGGTATCTTTGTCACCTATGGTTTGTTCGATGGCTTCAGCGATATTTTCCAGCGCTTTCTTGAACAATTCCCGGAACGCCGCGAGCTACTTACCCTTGGTACCGAGCAGACCCCCTACACCAAATGGTTTACACTTATTGTCCTGTCAATGGCAGCGGTGATGTTTCTCCCCCGGCAATTTCACATCATGATTACTGAGAATGTTGATGAGCAGCATATCAAGGCAGCAATGTGGAAATTTCCGGCCTACCTTTTCTTGATGAATCTGTTTGTCCTGCCAATTGCGCTTGGAGGGTTAATCCTCAATGGTGGTGACGCAACCCAGGCTGATTACTTTGTTTTGACTCTACCGCTCTCTTCGGGACAGCCCTGGTTAGCTCTGTTGGTCTTTATCGGGGGTGTATCTGCCTCTGCCGGGATGGTCATGATTTCTTCGGTGACGATAGCAACAATGATTCTCAACCATCTGATCATGCCAATTATTTTAAAAATGAATGTTCAAGCGCAAAATTTTTCTGGGTTACTGATCAACATCAAACGACTCGGGATTATCGGGGTCATCTTCGTTGGATATTTCTATTTCAAGGTCATTGGTGATTCCTACGCCCTGGTCAATATGGGACTGATCTCCTTTGCAGCAGCCACCCAGTTCGCTCCTGGCGTTATTGGCGCACTTTTTTGGAAAAGAGCCAATAGCAAAGCTGCAATTGCTGGTATCAGTTTTGGCTTTGTCCTTTGGTTTTACACCCTGTTAATTCCAGCATTTGTCCGCTCTGGCTGGCTCCACTCAGATATTTTACTAAATGGTCCATATGGCATCCAGCTACTGAACCCTCTGGAACTGTTTGGCCTGCATGGTTTTGATATTCATACCCACTCCCTGTTCTGGAGTATGCTTTTCAACCTGGCTGCCTATTTAACATTATCTTTCTTCGCCAAGCAGACCCAATCAGAAAGAATTCAAGCTGAAAAATTTGTCGATGTTTTTGTGGAGAAGTCACTCAAACCGGAAAAATTAAAACGGATCAGTAAAGCACCAACCATCATGGAATTTGTTGAGCTGATGTCCAAATTTATTGGCGAGAAACCGGCACAGACTGCCATAACTGATTTTCTAGGTCATCAGGAGATCAACAATAAAGGGAGTCTTTCAGACCACGAAATACCAAACTTGAAAAATTTTACAGAACGAACCCTGGCTGGACATGTTGGCGCTGCCCCAGCACGCATCATTCTGGATAACTACCTGGCTGCTCGCGGCAGTGAAATGGAAAATGTTTTTGATATTTTTGGTACAGTAACCATCAGTCATGCAGCCAGTCGGGAGCAACTGAGTGTGCTTTATGATGCCGCACAGATCGTTTCCAGTGAGGGTGATTTCCAGAAGACCCTTGATAACATTCTTGAATTACTTGCGGAACAATTCAAATTTGATCTCTGTGTCATCCGCTTCCTTGAGCCAGATTCAATGACGTTGATGGTCAAAAGCCTGGTTGGCTCATCATCGGAACATTTTGGTCAATTCGAACGAAATCTCAATATGGAGACCTATATCGGGCAGGCATTCTTATCTAGCGTCACCACAGTCGTCAATGACACTGAAAATGTCGACCGGCCAATTTCAGCAGAGCACATCAAGCGCGATGGAATCGCTTGTCTGGCTCATACGCCGATTATTTTTGAAGGGGAACCTGTCGGTATCCTGTCAGCATTTTCCAAGACGGCAAAAGGGATTTTCACTCAAGAATTCATTGCCCTGTTTGAAAACCTGGCGGGACAGATCAGTATTGCCTGGCGCAATGATCAGCAATTACAAAAGCTACTTCAGGGTCGTGAGCAAGAACGGGAAATGCAGATCGCCAAGGATATTCAGAAAGGGCTCCTCCCGAAAGATATTCCTGACCTTGAGAATATTGCCATTGCCGGACTTTGTGTCCCTGCCCACCAGGTTGGAGGCGATTATTACGACTTTATAGAACGAAGCAGCCTGTCTTACGACCTGATCATTGCCGACGTGTCAGGTCACAATATCGGATCTGCACTGATCATGGCTGAAACACGCACCTTTATCCACGCTCGCATACACAGTGTCAAACATCCGGCTGAAATGTTACGGGAGCTCAACAATTATTTCCTCACAGATCTGGATCGTTCTGATCTGTTTGTCACAATGTTTTATCTGCAATATAACCCCATTACTCATCGGCTCATCTATGGGAATGCCGGTCATAACACTCCGCTGCTTTGGAAAAAACGGCAACAAAAAATCGTGACTCTGGATGCTGAAGGGTTAATTTTTGGGATTAAAGATGATATCTCCTTTGACCAGAAAGCCGTCGATCTGGAATCAGGAGATATTCTGCTTCTCTATACCGATGGTATTATTGAAGCTGAGAACAAGGAAAAAGTCTTTTTCGGCATTGAAAGGCTTGGCAAGGTTCTTCAGGAATGCGATGATTTAAGCCCACAAGAATTGATTGACCAGATTATGATTCAGGCTCGAATTTTTACCGGTATGCGCCATTTCATGGATGATGTCACTCTGGTCGCAATGAAGGTCTTAAACTGATGATTGTGTTATCTCATGACTTTTCACAACGATAAAATATCTATTGAAGCAAATTATTTAACACTATCACTGGAAAAATAAGGTACAATTTAAACAATTTGGAGAAACCCTTATTACACTCAAAGAAGGAGACATGTAGATGCAGATCAAGCTGACAGAACAGGGCGATATTGTTAATATAAGCGTCGAAGAAGAACGTATGGATGCCCATAATAGTGGCGACCTGAAAGAGCGGATGTTACAGCTGTTTGATGAGGGGAAATGCAACCTGATAATTGACCTGAGCTCAGTTCGCTTTATTGATTCATCCGGCTTGGGAGCTCTGGTTTCAGGCTTTAAAAATGCCAGTGCCCGTGAAGGAAACCTTAAACTATGTTGCCTTCAGCCTCAGGTACGTTCAATGTTCGAACTGACACGTTTACACCGGGTTTTTGAAATTTATGCTGATTTAGATGAAGCCCTGAATAGCTTTTAATCAACAAACCATTTCTTACCGAAAGATAACAAATGTCAAAACGGATTCAGGTTGATATAACAGTTCCAAATCAAACCAAATACCTGGGAGTGATTGGGCGAATTGGTGAGAGTGTGGTGTACTCCCTGAAGGGCTATCAGGGAAACCGCCGGGAGCTGGCTTACCACCTCAATCTGGTATTGACGGAAGCCCTGGCGAACGCAATCTGCCATGCCAACAGTTGTGACCCGGATAAGGATGTCAGGGTATTGATTTCTGCCTCTGACAAAGACCTGACCATCAAGGTTTTTGATCAGGGGCAGGGCTTTGACATTGAAGCCCTATCCAAACACAAAGCACGAACAAAAGATGAAGGGGGGCGTGGAATTCAGATAATTTTTAAATTGATGGATCGGGTACACTATACCCGGGAAGAAAACCGAAACGTCTTGGAAATGACCAAATATCTCCACTGATCAATCCATACTTTCAGCTGACTCCGTATTCTTTCAACTTGCGCCTGAGGGTCAGTCGGTTGATACCGAGGATATCTGCCGTAGCAGTTTTATTGTTCCCGGTTCGTTGATAAATCGCTAAAATATGTTTTTTCTCTATCTCAGCAAGGGGCAACATCTCCTCTGTTGATGATGCGACCTCAGAACAACATCCCACCAAAGCTAAATCTTCAGGGTAAATTGTCCCTCCGGAATGGAGTAAAGTCGTTCGTTCAATGACATTTTTCAATTCTCTGACATTGCCTGACCAGTGGTGTTCTCTTAAGCAGTCCATTGCTGCTGAAGAAAATTCACTATTTTTATCCAGATTATGGATGGAAAATTCTTTGAGAAATAATTCAACCAGTAAAGGGATATCTTCAGGATGCTCCCGCAGTGGCGGGACTTGAATGGGAAAAACATTAAGACGATAATAAAGATCTTCTCGAAACAACCCGGCACTGATTCGGTTAAGCAAATTTCGGTTGGTTGCCGTAACAATGCGGACATCCACATGAATAGGGTGTTGCCCACCGATCCGGGTCACCGTCATATCCTCAAGAACACGTAACAATTTAGCCTGCAGCCCCGGCTCCATTTCTGCGATTTCATCTAAAAATAACGTACCATGATCGGCGAGTTCAAATAGTCCCTTCTGCTGACGACCTGCGTCAGTATATGCCCCCTTCTCATGTCCAAAAAGTTCATTTTCCAATAATGTCGCCGGCAAAGCGGCACAATTAATTTTCAGGAGCGGCCCTTCACTGCGAGCACTCTGATAGTGGATAGCCTCTGCCACCAACTCCTTGCCGACACCACTTTCTCCCAGAATCAATGTGGTTGTTGCATTAGCTTTAGCAACCAACATAATTTCCTGGCGAATTTTTCTAAGCGCATTGGAGTCCCCCTCCAACCGAGACCAGGAACGCTTATTACGTTGTTTTTCACGCTGTCGGAAAGTATTCACCTCACCCCGCAATTGACGGGTATCCATCGCTCTCTCAACCAATAATTGTAACTCGTCCAGGTCAAAAGGCTTATTGATATAGTCAAAAGCTCCAAGTTTTAGAGCCTTGACGGCGGTCTGGATCTCCGGGAATGCGGTAGCAACGATCACCAACAGTGATTGAGGATCTGAAATTTCAGCAAGAAGATCAAGTCCCGATCCATCAGGCAATTTCATATCCAAGATCATCAAGTCAAAATTATTTTGCAGCATTGCCTGCCGCGCTTCGGAAAGACTCGACGCACTCAAAGCAATGTAATGCTCCTGACGGAAAAAATCGACCAGACTTTCGCGTAGCATTTCTTCGTCTTCAACAATCAGAATCTGCCCGCGCATCCGCTACCTCCTCCGGGAAAGTGAATAGTGGCTTCAACCCCACCTTGTGGTTGGTCTTTGAGAATAATTTCCCCCTGCAGTTCAGTAACCAATTGCTTCACAATCGGCAGCCCTAACCCAGTCCCATCCGGTTTACTGGTGATGAGTGGCTCGAAAATATGGTCAACCAGTTCGGCCGGTAGGCCACAGCCATTATCACAAATCCTGATGTCAACATCTTCCCCTGAACGACTGGCATAAACATCAACTTGTCCATTTTTGTCACAGGCTTGCAGGGCATTAAGAATCAGGTTCATGAATATCTGGTGCAGCTGCTGAGCCTTTGAGCAGACCAGCAAGGGATCATCTGACAGATGGAGCTGTAGCTGGATTTTATTTCGATCTGCTTCTTCACAGAGGATAAAAGCAAGGTCACGGAGAACCTGGTTGATATCGGTCTGCTCTCGCTCCTGGTCGTGTTGTGGAGCCAAATAACCGGTCAATTGTCCAAGAAAATCACCCAAGCGATCAACCAGATTCAGCATTTTAGTGATATCCAACTGCAATTTCTGATCAAGATCATGGCGTCGTTGCAAGAGTTGCAATTTAACCCTCAATCCTGCCAGAGGATTTCCTATTTCATGCGCTACTGTTGCTGACAACATCCCCAGCGAAGATAACCTGCTGGCTTGCAAGAGCTGCTTTTCAAGCGTATTCATCAGCTTTTTAGCAGCTTCCGCTTCCGCTTGAGAACGACTGAGATCAATAACTTTTTTCTCAACCTCCTCCTTTAAAAGGATATTCCAGTTGAGCAGTTCCGCGTGTGTCTCTTTTTGCGCCTGTGCCATCTCATTCAATGCTGTTGATAATTCACCAAATTCATCCCGGCTGGTAATATTTGATCGTGTTTCAAAATTACCGGCAGCAACGACATTGGCAAATTTTGACAAGCAACGAATCGGCAAACTGAATCTCCGAGCGGCAATAATTGCCAGAATGGTCGACAGAATGGAGAGCAGGACAAAAGAAAGAATAAAGGTCTTTCTTAATCGTTCTGGTTCTGCACAGAGATGCTCTTTGGAATAAGCAATCGTCAGATACCAGAGACGATCTCGACCGGCATTGACCGGCGTTATCGCTAATATATCTGAATTTACAATTTTTACACTGGTTCCTTCATCCGGCTTGGGGAGTAAGGGGAGTATCGCATCAAGTTCTTGAAGTTCTGAAGGCCCGGCATTAGTAAAATGAATGGTACTAGCTTTGTTTTCCATCTTGATAAACTGACGTCCCTGGTTTAATAACAGAACCCGGGTCCCCTCCACAGATATCAGATATTCCAAAACTGAAAGTAATTTTTCACCAAAAACATTGATAACAACCAGCCCAGCGGTTTTACCTGAACTATCAATAATTGGAGCGGCAATACGGGCAACTAACCGGTTAGGAACCTCAACCTGACCAAGTTCTATATTAAGATCCAGATGGGATACATAGGTTTCTCCCGATCTACCCCGCAATGCTTCCTGGACATAATAACGATCCCCTTTGTATTGTAATTCCGATTCCGGCACCAGAATCGGAAGGCCGTCCACATTATTTATCCGTAGTTGTTCAAATCCATCAGCAGCAATAAAACGTATCTGATAGTAATCTTTTTCAACCATAATGGCGGCCAGAAATTCATTCTGAATCAAAATCCACTGATCAGCCTCCATATCATCACGAAGACTGCGCTCTAAGAAACGTGCCAGAAAACGGACATCCCTTTTCACACCATCCAGATAATCTTCAATCGCATTGGCAGCAGTTGCAACCTCTACTTGTAAGCCTTGGGTGATCTGCGCTTGCAGGGCACTTTCCATCCGCTGTAAAGACAAGTTACCCAAGAACAGTATCGGTCCCAGAGTAAGGCCAAGAAACGCAATCAACATTTTTCTTCGAATTGATAATGTTATTTGCGGGATGCGCATTTTTATTGCCCTTTAAGAGAAAAAGCTGTCAATTATTTAACCAAAGATCATCTTACTGGATATAAACGTACCACATGGATGGTTATTTATGAACCAGTTAGCTGGTTTATTTTTTACCGCTTAGTTTTTCCTATTTTCTTATACTACTGATATTTCGTTGTTTTTTTTGTGGCACACTTTCTGCTTTTAATTCATGTGTCGGTATATAGCTGCAATTGCAGAACCAAAACATTTCTCAACCTAATTTTCAGGAGAGATTGCTCAATGGAAGACAATAAGAAAAAGGTACATTTTGACAAGGGTGAGTTCTGGAAAAAATTTCTACTCCCCGGAGCTGTCATTCTTGTTCTTATTTTCCTTTTCTGGGGGGATAACAAACCTGATATTTCTGACCCCGTTCCCCTTAAAGCTGAATGGTATGAGCCGGAGACGGCACGTGGAGAGATTCTGGTCAACACGGTGATGCCGGGGAACTGTTTTATCTGCCACAGCGTTCAAGTTCCCGATCCAAACGTTATCCAACCACAGTTCGCCCACGCAACAGTCAAATTGGAACATGGTGCAAATAATCGCTGCTACAACTGTCACCACATCTATGATCGAGATAGTTTGGCTGGCGATGGTGAAAGCAGAATCCCCTTTGCAACTTCAATAAAACTCTGCGCCCGTTGCCACGGCCTTATCGTTAAAGATTGGCAGGAAGGAACCCATGGTTTAAGACAGGGAGGTTGGTTAGTTAAGGATGGCGCAACCCCCGTCAACTTCACCTGTACCGAATGTCACGATCCCCATTCACCCAAATTCAAGTATGAAATTGCCGCACCAGCACCAACCTGGCCGGATAAAACCCTCCGCAAGACCAGACATTCTGATGACGACCCCAAGTCAGCATATTTGACTGAATCTATCCAGGAGAGATTTTGATGAGTACGGAAGAGAAAAAAAACTTTGAACCGACACAAGGGGATCAGCAGGAGCCAGTCATCAGTCGGCGCTATTTCCTCGCCGGAACAGCTTGCCTGTCGGTCGCCACCGCTGTCTCACTCTCTCCTCTTCTCAATGCAGAAGAAGTCCCTTCCGGGGATGAGTTTATCCAGAAGCACTATAAAGAATTAACTGTTGAAGATAAAAAAGAGATCTTTGCCCGGCTCGAAGCACAGGTTAAAGAAAAATATGGGGTAGCAGCGAAAATATCCGATCCCCAGCCGATAGATGATGTCGAATTTGCTTATGTGCTCAATCTTGGACGCTGTATCGGTTGCCGAAAATGTGTTTATGCCTGTATGGATGAGAACAATCAGTCACGGAGTCCGCAGAAACAGTACATCCGGGTACTGAAGATGAAACAGGGAACTATCAACTTGGAAACATCAAGTCATGACTATCCCGAAAAAGAAGCATCCAGTGAAGATTTCTTTTATATGCCGGTCGCCTGTCAGCAATGTCGCGAACCGAAGTGCATTGAAGTATGTCCGGTAAAAGCCACCTGGAAGGAAAAGGATGGCATTGTTGTCGTCGATTATAACTGGTGTATCGGCTGCCGCTATTGTGAAGCCGCTTGTCCTTACCATGCCAGACGTTTCAATTTTGCCAAACCCCAGATTTCCGCACAAGAGCTGAACCCCGATATGGGTTATCTCTCCAACCGACCCCGCTACATGGGTGTTATGGAAAAATGTACATTCTGTCTGCACAAAACCCGGCGTGGAGAGTACCCGGCCTGTATGGAGGTCTGTCCGACTGGTTCAAGACAATTTGGCAATCTCAGAGACCCCGAAAGTACAGTTCGTAAAATCATTGAGCAGGAACGGGTTTTTGTGCTTAAGCAGGAAGCCGGGACCTTACCGAAGTTCTACTATACGTTTGCGAAATAGGGTTCAATCGTTGATTAAAAATCGTCAAGGTCTATCAACAATTATCCGAAGGATTAAACAATGAAAACTGGTTTTTCAGGATTTGTTGGTCACGCAGTCAAATCCGTTTTGACAGGCAATCGAACTTACACTCTCTGGATGTTTGGATTGATTGTCATCAGTCTGTTTGGACTGAATGCCTTCAGCCGACAGATCGCCTACGGTCTGTATACAACCGGCATGGGGGATGAGGTTTCCTGGGGACTCTATATTTCAAACTTCGCCTTTTTGGTAGGAATGGCGGCAGCGGCCGTTATGATGGTTATCCCGGCTTATATTTTTAAAGACGAAGAGATCCATAAGGTGGTTATTTTTACCGAACTCTGGGCAATCGCGGCATTGATCATGTGTCTTCTTTTTATTACTGCGGACATAGGTCGTCCTGATCGTCTCTGGCATATGATACCTGTCATAGGGGTATTTAACTGGCCCATGTCACTGCTAACCTGGGACGTTCTGGTTTTAAACGGCTACTTGCTGCTCAATTTATATGTTTGTGGTTATGTTCTCTACAGGCAATATAATGGGCAAAAACTGGTAGCTCGTCATTATATTCCCTTTGTTTTTCTTGCCATTGCCTGGGCACCTTTGATTCATACCATTACTGCCTTTCTCTTCCAGGGATTGGCAGCCAGACCGTTCTGGCACAGCGGCCTGATTGCACCTCGCTTTCTCGCTTCGGCCTTTGCTGCCGGCCCGGCATTTATCATCCTGGTTTTTAAACTTATGGAATATTTTAAATGCTGCAAAATCCATGAGGGTGTTATCGCCAAGATTCGCATCATTGTAACTGTCAGCTTACTGTGTAACCTGCTTCTGGTTGGATCAGAATTATTTACCGAACTATATTCCGGTTCAGAGCACTCCATCCATTTGTCTTTCTTACTTGGATTCCATGGGAAGAGTGTCCTGGCTCCGTGGATGTGGTCTGCTATCGGGCTGAATATCATTGCGGCCATAATCTTATTATTGCCGGTTCGCAATAATCCAATTTTTTTGAATGTTGCCTGCTTGATGATTCTTGTCGGCATCTGGGTTGAAAAAGGTTTGGGCTTTGTCATTTCTGGCTTCATTCCAACGCCTCTGGGCGATTTTGTTCAATATCAACCATCATTTAACGAGCTGGTCGTCTGTTTCGGCATCCTGGCTTTTGGACTACTTGTTTATACGGCACTGTTGAAAGTCGCCGTTCCGATCATCAATCGGGCAACTCTGCCACAGAAAGAATAATATTGTTGCCCATACCTGGCAAAGACCCACTCCTGATTGTGATTAGATAAATCAAGGTGGGACAAGTCATTACTTGCACCAGATAGGGAGGTAATCGTGCTAAAAAAAATGTTGTCCTTGTTAACCATGGCCAGTGTGGTCACATTCTTCTTGGGTTCAGTGGCATTCGCCGCTGACTGGACTGGTGGTTGTACAACAACCGACTGCCATGCCGGGATTGAAGAGATTGTGCCGGCAGATCTACCGATGGCACAGCAGCTCAAAATGAATGGGCAAATGCATGGGGATCCCGATGGCTGTGTTATGTGCCACGGCGGAAATCCGACTGCGACCAAAAAAGAAGAAGCCCACAAGGGAATTCCGGCAACATTGCGGATGGCACCTGGCCCCAAGGAATATTATCCAGATCCAGGTTCAATCTGGAT
>JAYEME010000076.1:18986-44694 GCA_034717915.1 Thermodesulfobacteriota bacterium | reverse complement strand
CAAACCGGTCACTGTAAAATCCACCTCCATCAATCAAAATCGTCTGCCCATTATTGTTCCGCAGCAACATTGATTCTCCCTGCCCAACACTGAACATGGTCAATGAAACAGGCAGCGATTGAGCTAAGGGAAACTGCCATAATATGATGGCAGACAAAACACTGACGACCCCCAATCGTAACAAGTTAAGTTTTGCTAGTTGAGCAGATAAAAGCAATAGGAAGACCAACAAGGCAACAGCCAGAATCTGCCAGCGAGATAGAAACAAATAAGTCCCACCGAGACCGGGGAGTGCCGTAAACCAGTTGGCCAATGACAAAACGTTCTCAAGCAATAAACCACAAAGCTGAAACAACAGTTCTGACAATTGAGGAAACAGTGGGTAAAACAGCAGCCCGGAAAATCCAATCGGCAAAGCGAGGAGCGTGACAATTGGGACACAGACAAGATTGGCCAGGATTCCAGCCGGAGCAAAGAGATGAAAATTGAAAAGAACCAGTGGCAAGGTTGCCAGCATTGCGGCAAAAGTCACCAGAAAAAGTTGGATAGGATAGCGTAGATAGAAAACTTGATGACGACCAATTTTTTGCCATAATGGTCGCCAGAGAATAATCCCCGCTGCACCAGAAAAAGAGAGCTGCCAGCCCGCCTGCCAAAGCAGCAGCGGGTTAATCAGCAAAGAGAGCAGTGCAATAGATGCCAACAGCAATAATGGATTGACATAATAACGCCAGAGTAAAAAACCGGCTCCCACAGCAGCCAGAGCAAAAGCTCTGCGTGTCGAAACAGCATCACCTGTCAACAGCAGATAACCAAGTAACAGGGGCAGCAATACGAGGGGTAACACTCGTTGTGGAGGCTGCCAATTGAGTAACCCGGAAGAACGACGATAGAAGACCAGCAGAAGTCGATACCCAAGTAACCCAATCATCCCAAGATGAAGTCCAGATATAGCAAAGAGATGACTGATACCACTTTTTGCCAGAGTTTTGCGGATATGATCAGGAATAATTCGCCCCTCACCCAACACCAGGGCTCTGACCAGATAGGCTCGATTTTCGGGCATCAGTCCCAGAATATGTGTGGCAATTCTACTACGCCATTGCACCACCGGCCGGCCGGGAATACTATTTTTTCGTTCCAGGAGTTTTATCTTTTCAGGATTTTTTACCCAGGCAGTCATGTCGATATGTTGGCTTGCCAGATAGCGCGGCCAGTCAAACTCACCCGGCGTTCCAAAAAGGCGTGGCTTACGCATACGAGTTCTACACCGAACAACATCTCCGGGAAACAACCGATCAGTCCCCTCCCCCATATAGAGTCGCACCCGCAAAGGGGATTCCAGCGGTAACGATTGATCTTTCATAGAAACCGAATCAACCAGCAGTTCGATCCAACTCCGCCCTTCTGTCAGTTGGCGGATATCGGTCAACATGCCGGTCAATGTTACCTTTTGTGCCAACTGATCGATATGAATGATATCTTGTCGAGAGGGGAATTCCAGTGGATAGCGCAGATTTGAAAAAATGGCAATTGAAAGGAAGAGAAAGACTAACGCGATACGGCTGTGTCTACGTGACAGAAAAAAAAGAAAACTAGAAAAAATGACAAAAAACCAACCAGAGAAGGTTGGTAACGTATAAAACGGGGCCAGAGAAAGTCCGGCAATCGTTGCAGATAGTGCGATGAGTACCGGCTGCATATCCCCCTCCAGCCTGGTGTTTATTTAAAAAAACTGTAGGGCAATTCATGAATTGCCCCCCCCTACGACTTAGCTGGAGCCTCTTTGTCAGCTTCCAACTCACGGATAAACTCTTCAGCCAGTGCGACATCTTTTTTACAGCCAATAAAGACCGGCGAACGTTCGTGAATCTGTTCCGGCTGCAGGTCAAGAATCGGTTGGTGCCCATCAGATGCAGCACCCCCAGCCTGTTCAATTAAGAAAGCCATCGGGCTTAATTCAAATAACAGTCTAAGTTTTCCCTGTGGCTGATTTTTTAAATGTGGGTAAAAGAAGATTCCCTGCCCTTTGAGCAGAATCTGGTTGATATCAGGGACAAAGCCGCCGCTGTAACGGAGCTTGACACCGCGATCTTCCAATTTGGAAACATACGCCTCAACACCAGGAGTATAAAGATTTCGTTGCCCCCCGGGGGAGTAGAGATTACCTTGCGGTTGCAGGGTAATGTTCTCCTGTAACAGAGTAAATTCCTTCAGCATATTCATGCCGAATTCATGAACCCCCTTGCCGACGCTGTAGACCAACGTCGTTCGTGGCCCGTAAAGGATATACATGGCAGCAACCTGCTTCCGGCCGGGTTGCAGCAAATCACAACCCTCAAAAATTGAGACGATAGTACCGACCGCGAGATTGACATCAACCAGAGAAGAACCATCCAATGGATCAAAAGCAACTGAATATTTCCCATCACAGTCTGGCGAAACCGGGATAATTTCATCCATCTCTTCTGACATCATATTGGCAACGACACGTGAATGATCAAGTCGCTTACGCATGATCCGGTCAGCAAGAACATCCAGTGCCAGCTGCTGTTCACCATATAAATTGGAGGTACCAGCCACACCCAGATCACCGGTGCTGATTGAATGAATGATATATTTAGAGGCTTCAGCAATCTCAGAAATCAAATGGGTCAGGTTATCGTTCACGTAATGTTCACGTAAATGACGGCGCAAATCGATCTGAAATTTTGTTTTTCCCGCTTTGCTCATTGAACTCATTGGACTGAAACCTCCCTGGATTCAGCAAAATATAGACAATTCTTTATAATTTTGAAATGGAAGGACAGTTTAGCCCAATTTAAATCAAGCAGCAACCATGAACTTACATTAATTTATTTTTTATCAATTCTGTTGCTCGACACGAGGAAAATCACACCACAACAGAGTTGCTCCAACCACTGCCAGTGGAATACAAAAAAATTGGACAAAGGGGATTGCCAGCATGCAGAAAACCCCACAGGCATAACCGAGCATCAGGATGGGACGCTTGAAGATATAACGTCTCTGTTCAGTAAAACTCAACTGTTTCCGCATCAAAACGAAAGCCATATATTCAACGGCGAGAAAAAACAGAGTGAACGCTGGAGCCAGAACGGCGTAGATCAACGAACCAATCCCGGGAATAAAATTAATTCCAAACAACAGCAACATACAAACAACAAAAACCACCATTTTCTTTATTTCAACAATAATTGCGTATCGGGATTCTTTCCAAAAACGGCTTAAGTTGAAAGGTGCATCAGCCAGTGATCCACCTGCCAATATCTCAGTCCGTTCAGAAAGAAGCTCATTAAATGGTGAAGCAATCAAGTTTCCAATGATAGTAAAGGAAAAGAAAACAATGACCGCAGTCAACAGCGAAGCAACCAGCCAGGCCAAGTAATAAAGGAGGACTCCATACCAGACATCGGTACTCGGCGCATAAGTGTCAAGCATTCCCTGAAACAGATCCAACCCAAAATAAACCGTCGCAGTAAATACCAGGAGGTTGATTAAAAACGGCATGGCCAAATATTTCAACAGTCCGGGTTGACGTCGGAAAAATTTGACTGCACGCAATGGATAACTGAACCCGCGAACAAAACCAGACACGGGTCGGACAGCTGCAGAAGCAACATCACTGATCATGAGATCGTCCGGCAGGCAAGCAACCCCTCTTCAAGGGTTGGATATTGGAGTTTGACACCCAAACCCTCTATCAATTTACGATTGGACATCCGCCGCGACTCTTTCAAAAAGGAGAAGGTTAACGGATTCATCTGTTGTTCCGCTTCTGCCCAGCTCAGTTGTTTCGGTTGTGGCAACTCATACATATCAGCAACCGCCATGAAGTACTCACTCATGCTACTTTTCTGGCCATCACAAACATTAAAGATATCGCCATCCTCCCCTTTTTCCATCGCCGCCAGACAAATATGCACCAGATCAAGGCTATGAATCCGGTTGGTTCCAGGAGCATCTTCTGCTCGCAGAACTTCATGCCCCTTTTTCAGTTGGGAAATCGGCAGCCGCCCCGGTCCGTAAATTCCCGTCACTCGCAGAATAATCAGATCAAAACCGAGCTTTTCAGCCTGTTCCTGTAGTTGCTGCTCTGCACTGACCCGACGTTTTGCCCGACTTGTCTGCGGATTGATGGGGGTTTCTTCGGTGACCAGATCAGCGCCGCAGTCTCCATAAACGCCACTGGTGCTGATATAAACAATTTTGGAAGGATAATTATCCGGAGACAAAATCCGACAGAAGTTCAACATCCGATAATCACTTGACCCCCCACCTTGGGGTGGCATGAAATAAAATAATTCCTGCCCATGAAAAGAGATCTCTGGAACCTCCTCGCGATAGTCAAAATTAGCGACAACCGTTTCGATACCTGCCGACTGCGGGACCTTGATCCCCTCTTCAAAATGGATCGTCGCCTGAACCTCATGACCCTGCCTGATCAATTCTCGCGAGACCCGAAAACCGATATCACCACAGCCAATTACGGTAAAATTACTCACTTTTTTCTCCAATTTTCATCTCAAATTCATAGTTGATCTTGCCCTCCCCGTGGAAAGGGTGTCTGTCGCCTGGATGGCGACAGTCAAGCCCCATGGATGGGTTCATGTGTCCCTTGGAATGGGGAGAACAAGGCCATGTATCTGAATAGTTCCCGATTTTATTACAAACTTTTACTGACAATTTCATAAAGATCTCGAGATAAATCAGCCTGCTGTAAACGAAGTAGTTCCAACCGCAGCAATTCACGTCGAATCGGCTCCAACCGTTTCCAGCGGGTCAGCGGTGCGGCCATACGTGCTGCAACTTGAGGGTTACGCTGATCAAGTTGCATGATCTGGTCAACCAACAACCGGTATCCAGCACCATCGGCACGATGAAAAACTGCCAGGTTCTGATAAAAAGCTCCGAGCAATGCACGGACCCGGTTCGGGTTGCTCAGAGAAAACTCCGGGTGTTGCAATAAGTTCACAATTTCAGAAAAAGTTTCACTTCGATGCGACAATGCCTGGAGACTGAACCATTTATCCAGCAATAATGGATGCTGCTGCCACTGCGAATAAAAAGCGTCGATAATCTCCTGTCGCTCCGGTGCAGAGCTCTCGATCAGGGCAGAAAAAGCACTCAATCGATCAGTCATATTTGTCGCACTACGATACTGGCGCAGACAATTTTCTGAATTTTCTGGCTGTTCCAGACGCATCAACAGAGAAAGACAAAAGTTCACTAAACTCCGCTGGCCAACTGCTGCAGGAGCGAGAGAATAAACCGCATCCGCGTTGAACCCATCCTCATAACGTCCCAATATAAGGGCTTGATTATCTATTGTCAGCTGTCGAATCGCCTGATCACGGACATCCCTGATTATCTGAGGGTTAAACTCATCCACCTGATCTGCCAGATATTGTTCACTCGGCAGTGTCAACAACTGGGTCAACAAACTGGGATCTGCCTGACGGTCAGACAGCGCTTTTTTCCAGGCAGTCACAAAGATCGGTTGCAAAACAAACGAGCGCCCCTGCTCATGATCGTGATACATCCGCAGCAATTCATTCAATGCCAGAGTCTGTCCCGCTTCCCAGCGATTGAAAGAATCACTGTCATGAGCCATGCGGAAAGCTAATTCGTCATCGCTAAAATCGCATTGCAACCGAACCGGTGCAGAGAACCCCCGCAACGGGGAGAGAGTCGGCTGTTGCTTAATCCCGACAAAGGTGAACTTCTGTGTCTGCTGAGTCAGATCAAGAATCCGGGTCGTAGCGCCGGGCGTTATCTCCCCGGATAATTGCAGCGGGATATCTTTTCCGGCACCATCCAGCAGACCAATGGCAACTGGAATATGGAATGGTTGCTTTTCCTTCTGACCCGGAGTCGCTGGACAAGTTTGAGAGATTTCCAGCGTTAAACTCTGCTGGTCAGCAGCATAATTCTGCTGAATCTGCAACTGTGGAGTCCCGGCCTGTGAATACCAACGCTTGAAAGAGGTAAGATCCACACTCCCGGCATCTTCCATCGCTTTGACAAAATCATCGCAAGTGACCGCGTGACCATCATGTTGTTTAAGATACAATTGCACCCCGGCGATAAATTTTTCTTCGCCGAGTAAAGTTTGCATCATCCTGATGACTTCGGCCCCTTTGTTATAAATTGTCGTGGTATAAAAATTATTGATTTCCTGATAGGAGGCAGGACGAACCGGGTGAGCCATCGGTCCGGCATCCTCAGGAAACTGGTGCTGGCGTAGAATCCGTACATCATCAATCCGCTTGACCGCAGCTGAGTTCATAGAAGAAGAAAATTGTTGATCGCGAAAAACGGTCAATCCCTCTTTTAAACTGAGCTGGAACCAGTCCCGACAGGTGACTCGGTTACCGGTCCAATTATGGAAATATTCGTGACCGATCACCCCTTCCACCCCCAGATAATCAGTATCAGTCGCTGTTTCCGGATGAGCCAACACATATTTGGAGTTAAAAATATTCAGCCCTTTATTCTCCATCGCCCCCATATTAAAATCATCAACGGCAACAATCATGTACCGATCAAGGTCATATTCCAGCCCAAAAGTTTCCTCATCCCACTGCATCGATTTCTGCAGCGACCGCATAGCATGATCACAGTAATCGCCGTTGCGCTCTTCAACATAAATCTGCAGTAGTACGTCCCGACCAGACATGGTTGTGTAATGATCTTCCAGGCAGACCAGATCACCTGCCACCAGGGCAAACAGATAGCTGGGTTTGAAGAATGGATCTTCCCAAACCGCGAAATGGCGACCGTTCTCCAATTTTCCTTGTTCCAGCAGATTTCCATTGCTAAGCAATACCGGATATTTTTTATCCGCCTCAATTCGCACCCGGAAACGAGCCAACACATCCGGACGATCGGGATAGTAGGTGATGCGACGGAATCCCTGCGCCTCGCATTGGGTACAGAAATTTCCACTGGTCAAATAGAGACCTTCCAGAGCAGTATTGTTGAGCGGGTCAATCTGCGTTTGAATTTCAAGGGTAAAATTTTCCGGAACCGCAACGATCTGCAAGCTTTCATCATCTTGCAGATATTCACTTGGCGATAAGACCTTTCCATCAAGTTTAACTTCGAGCAATTTCAGCTGTTCTCCATCCAGAACCAGTGGCTCCAGCACGCCATCTCGATCTGAATTCAGAGACATTTGTAGAGCTGAAGAGACCCGTGTTGCTGAGCCATACAGATCAAACTTCAGGTCGACCTGTTCAACCAGATGTGCAGGAGTTTTATAGTTTTTCAAGTAAATTGTTTCGGGAGTTTTTTTTGACATATTCATATTCGATTCGGTGAGTAGATTCAGTTCAGGACAAAGGTAAAGATCGACCGTAGAATATCATTTATTGCCCAAGGTGGGGAAGAGTTGAAGTGAAATAATCAGCACATAAAGTTGTTTTATAACAGGACTCAATCGCCTTTAGATTCCAGTCAGCATTTGATTTATCCGCCACCGGTATTCCCTCTCTTATACCCCTTGCAACCTTTGCATGATCCTTGGCAGCGAGATAACCGTGACATCATCGCTGACCGGAAATTCATCATCCCCTCCATAGACAATGTATTTTCTGGTCGCCCCCACGTCTTCGCAGGTTCGGCTGTAATGCTTGTTCAATCGGGGTGCGACACCATGCTTGATCTCAACGGCCCAGACCTCCGCAGAGGAGAGCTTGATGACCAGATCAATTTCCGCGCCCGCCGCGGTACGATAAAAATAGGTCTCGGCGCGGCGCGTAAGGATCGAATGAATATTTTCCATCACGAAACCTTCCCAGCTTTTCCCCAGGACAGGGTTCGACAATAACGCCTCGGAATCGTCAATTCCCAATAAACGGTGCTGAATGCCGCTGTCCCGGATATAAAAGCGCGGCGCTTTCACCAGCCGTTTTTTTACATTGGCATGCCACGGCTCCAGCCGTCTCACCAGCAGCAGATCGGTCAGAATATCGATGTAATGGCTGACCGTTTTACCGTCTATTTCAAGGTTGCCGCCCAGTTTCGAATAGTTGACCGGCTCTCCCTGCAAATGAGCCAACATAGTCCACAAACGACGCAACCTGGTTGCGGGAACCCGAAACCCCAGTTGCGGCACGTCCCTTTCCAGATAGGTTCGGATCAGATCTTCGAGCCAGTCCATGGCCGATACGTCATCGGTCGCCAGGTAGCTGTCCGGAAACCCGCCTCTGAGCCAGAGTTTTTTCAGATCATTCCCACTCTCCCCGACCTCCGGCAGATTAAGACCGGACATTTCGATATAGCTGATGCGCCCGGCCAGACTTTCAGAAGATTGACGCAAAAGATCCATCGAGGCGGAGCCAAGCAACAGGAATTGGCCGAAGGTTCGCCCCTGAGCCCTGTTTCTATCGATAAGGCCGCGCAAAACCATAAACAGATCGGGCACGCGCTGGATCTCGTCGAGGATAACCAGTTTATCACCATGACTTGCCAGATAGCTGCCCGGGTCACTGAGCTTTAACAGATCCTCGGGAGATTCCAGATCCAGATAGATGGAGTTCAGGTCTTTGGCGATCATTTTGGCAAGGGTGGTTTTACCGACCTGGCGCGCGCCCAGAAGCACGACGGCGGGAACCTGCGAGATATTTTTCTGTAGTCTGCTTGTCAGCCATCTTGTCAACATACCTCGCATATTAGGATATGGGCTCCGAAATTACAAGGCAAACTCAACAACAGGTAAACTTAACAACATGGTCTTCATCAAGCAGTTTGGACTTCATAGGGGATCTTACCGCAGGATTTTGTCCTCGTAAAAGTGGCTATAAGGCTTCTTATGGCCGGGAAATCAGCAAACAATCGTTATGATTTCAGCAGGTTGGTATGGTTCAACCCCGCTTCTGGTTCCTAGCATTGGGGAGAGGCGTGCGGCAGATATCAGAATCCGAAATCCTCCTTAAAGCGTCCGATCTGATGTATACGCTCATGCAGAATGGTAACAATACCGACATCGCCATGGCTCAAATAGCGCCAATAAACAAAGTGTTTTTCATATTTGAAGAAGAAACCGTTCACTCCGAACTCGGCGGGAACCGGGCGGGAAAATACTTCTTGCGTTCCCACCTTCGCAAAAGCGTCAAACAGTCCGTTAATATACCGCTGTGCTTGTGTAGTGCCCCATTCCTTGAGTGTATACCGATAAATTTCATCAATTCTGAGCGAGGCGGCTTGCTGGACCAGGAACCGAGCCATCAATTGTGCTCTTCCTGATTCCGCCTGATCACTTCAGCGGCGGACAGCGGACGATACGTTTCTTCCGAAGCGGAAAAAGCAAGGGTCAATTCCGCCTTGAGACGTTCAAATATCTGTTGTTCCGTATGTTCTTTGTCGCGTCGAATAAGATCGCGTATATATTCGCTCGTATTCTCGTAGGAACCGTTCTCTCCAACACTTTGTGCCACAAAATCGCTTAAAGAGCCACTGAGCCGTACCGTCATTGTCGTCTGTGCCATATTATCAGTCCTCCTTCAGGCGCCTGCTGTAGTAATAATAATCAATATTGAATACAGCGTCAAGGTGGCACATTGGATATGATTTTTTCCTTTAACCTCTCCCCCTTTTAGAACCTTGTACAAATATCCGCTTATTCCTTAAGCTGAATATGAAGTCGACCATCCTGAACGGTGATGGAATCAACACCGTCGGAAAATTCCTTCCAGAACCCTTTATCAGTACCAAACTGTTCTATCAGATCGATATTTTTGAGACCACCCATCCATGCCGCAGGGACAGGTACCCCCATAATGCTAACGCCTCTAATTTTCACCACAGGTCGGGACCCCCGATAAGCAAGCTCAACGCCTGCCTTGACACGCAGGATTTTACCGCCAAACATGGGAAAATCCGGGTCAACCGGGATTAACATTTTTGCGCTGACCAGATTAGCGGCGAAATCGACTGCCAGTTTATCGGCCAGATCGGTATTCTTTGCCAGTATGGCATTGATTTCCCGCTCACTCAGGGTGATCTCCCTGGATGCTCCCTCTTCACTGTAGGCTTCTGGCTTGAGACTGCCATCCGGTAATCTTTTCGCGGGGTTCTCCTGAGCATTTGTCGACTGTTGATCATTCTGTAGTCTGGATGTTGCTGTTGGGCTGCCAATCATTTCAAATCGTTGCAGCTTGTTCTCCAGCTGTTTTTCTTCCTGCTGGCTTAATACCACCGGGGTAAAAGAACTGGGAAACAACCAGGCTCTGGCGGCAAAAATCGTCCCGACAACGGTCAACACCATCACCAGAACAACGATGCCAAACACCTGCATACCCGAAAATCCGTTTTTCTTCGCTTGATCTGCCATGATATTCCCCCTATTTTTTCAACTCAAATCCTTGAACAAAAGACTTGTCTGAATCCCTCGGTTATTCTGATATTTTCCACTGGAATAGTTTTCGTGCTCCCCTTCCAGGGTATGATAATAAACCTGACAGATCTCGACTCCAGCATAGATCCTGATTGGCTGGACACAAAACATTTCCAGGGTCCAGAATCCCTTGAAACCGACATCCCCAAACCCTGCCGTCACATGGATAAACAGCCCAAGCCGACCAACTGAAGAGCGTCCCTCCAACATTGGCACCAGGTTATTTGTTTCCGTATACTCAACAGTTCTCCCCAGATACAACCGGTTGGGTTGCAAAAGCAACCCGTCAGCAGGAATCATAATCTGCTGATAGGGATTATCCTTTTTCATGTCGAGGGGAGAATCTCTGTATACGACCAGTTCATCATGCAATGATAGATTATAACTGTTAGGATTAAGTCTGTCGCTGTCGTAAGGCTTGATAATGATATCACCATCAATCCTGTTCGCTATTTCTTTACCAGATAAGATCATTGAATATTCCCATCAGAGTGGTTGTTGCTTGAATCCCTAGAAGCCACACCCGCCACCAGCATATTCATCTTCGTAATCAATCGCCCCGTTGGGGCATGCCGGGATACAAAGGCCATCTGAATCACATTTAGCAGCATCCAAAACCGCTTTTCCATTGACCAGACTGATAGCATTCTCTTGACAAACTTTGATACATTCAGCACTGCCACAACACAAATTGGTATCGATAATAATTTCCAGCATGAGAGTTATCTCCAAGGGTAAAAGTCATTATTTATGGCGCACATAGCCCTGGTGAATTTCACGAATCCGACTCAAGAAAGGAGATCGAAGTTACACCGACTCTCGCAGTCTTCCACAGGCCCAACAAGCACCAAACTGCCCTTCAATCCGTTCACCACAAGTCGGACATACCCAAGGATCAGATGTTGCCGGGTCACTTTTCAACCAGGATTTGAGAAATGTCTGAGCACGGGGAAAAGCTTCGTCATCAATCACCCAAAGTTCTGGATAGCATTCGGTAAAAGGTATTTCCCCGAGAGCTGAAGAGAGTTGATCGTTGCGCAGAGTACATTCTATCCCCTCCTGAGCCAGTACTTCTTTAAGCAATCCAGCCTGTGGTCGATCCCAGTAATTAAAAACATGCAGCTTTTTCATGGCAACCAGTATATCATTTATCCGGAAAATTCGCATAGAAGCTAAAATTGATAAATTATTCAGCACTTCAGGCATTGAAATGGAATAAATCAGGATATGCAAGAGACAATTAAAAATGTTTTGACCTCCAAGGTTTATGAAGCGGCCATTGAAACCCCGCTTGAAGAAGCACTGACTCTTTCAACCGAATTGAACAACCGGATTCTTCTCAAACGGGAAGATCTGCAACCGGTTTTTTCTTTTAAATTGCGTGGCGCATACAACAAAATTGCCCACCTTTCTACAGCGGAAAAAGAGCAAGGAATCATTGCCGCATCAGCCGGAAATCATGCTCAGGGTGTTGCTTTCTCAGCACAAAAACTTGGGCTAAAAGCTCTCATTGTGATGCCGGTCACCACTCCACAAATCAAGATTGATGCAGTTAAAGCTTATGGCGCAGAGATTGTCCTGCATGGAGATAACTATTCCGAAGCGGCAGAACGCTGTAATGAAATACTTAACGAAACCGGTATGACCTATATTCACCCTTTTGACGATAAGTTGGTGATTGCAGGTCAGGGAACGGTTGCAGATGAGTTGCTCCGTCAAACGGCTGGAAAACTTGATGCGGTTTTTGTTCCGATTGGTGGTGGTGGGTTGATTTCTGGAATAGCCGCCTACCTGAAAGCTCTGGCACCAGAGGTTAAGGTGATCGGGGTCGAACCGGTGGACAGTGACGCCATGTATCAGTCCTTGCAAGCCAACAAACGGATCACTTTAAAATCGGTAGGAATCTTTGCCGATGGCGTGGCAGTGCGTAAAGTTGGCAAACTCACCTTCGATCTATGTCGCCAGCATGTGGATGAAATTATCCGTGTCAACACAGATGAGCTGTGTGGCGCAATCAAATCAATCTACCAGGCAACCCGATCAATTGTTGAACCTGCTGGGGCATTGGGGATTGCAGGACTTAAGCAATATATCCAAACTCACAGCAGCACAGATCAGACTTTAGTTGCGATTAATTCCGGAGCCAATATGAACTTTGAGCGGCTTCGTTATATTTCAGAACGGACTCAAACCGGTGCAGGCCGTGAATCGCTTTTTGCTGTCACCATTCCTGAAAAACCGGGTGCTTTGCGTCATTTTTGTAGTCATCTTCTCGACACAATCGATATTACTGAGTTCAATTATCGGCTCGCAGATCGCAGCCAGGCCCAGCTATTTCTCGGAGTTTCTATCGGGACCGGCATAAAACGTGAGAAGTTTTCTGATCGTCTCAACCGGGAGGGCTACCAAACTATCGACCTGACCGATAATGAACTGGCAAAGACCCACCTTCGCTACATGATTGGTGGTCGTTCAGAAGAAGCAACTGGTGAGCGACTATTCCGTTTCTGGTTCCCGGAACGACCCGGGGCACTGACCCGCTTTCTTGCTGATATGCGGGAGGACTGGAATATTTCGCTGTTTCATTACCGCAGCCAGGGGGGAGAATACGGGCGGGTTTTAATCGGGCTGGAGGTTCCTGATCAGCACGAACAATCGTTGAAACAGTTTCTTGATGAGCTTGGTTACCGCTATATTGAGGAGACTGCAGATCCGGCTTATCAGCTATTCTTATAAAAGCAGCATCCTCACCAATTAGGGAGGATGCTGTTGATACTTGATTCAAATACCCTACAGATTTTTTACTTAGCACTCTTTCCAATTCGGTGCTCGTTTTTCCAGAAACGCCTTAACTCCCTCCTCTGCATCAGCGGTCGCACAAAGAGCGGCAAACAGATCGTCCATACTGTCCAGCCCCTGATGGTAAGGGACATCCTGTAACCGCTTCAGACCCTCTTTACCAATGCGCAGGGCAATCGGGCTTTTCGAGATCAATTTTTCGGCCAACTTCAAAGTTTCAGCGGCCAGATCTTCATCTGCAACAACCTTATTGACCAGACCTAATTGCTGAGCCTCTGCCGCACTGATCATCTCACCGGTTAAAACCATTTCCATGGTCTTCTTCTTGCCAAGAATTTTCATCATTGGTGCCGCAGGACCAAGACAAATCAAACCGACATTGATCGCAGTTGTACCAAATGTTGCTGTTTCTGCCGCCACGGTCATGTCACAACCGAAAGAGAGACCAGCTCCATTCGCCAGAGCAAAACCCTGTACCGAAGCAATTGTCGGTTTATTCAATTTATCCAGGGTATGATAAAAGGTATCGATACCGTATAAAAACTTCCGATATTCCTGATGAGTTTTATTATTGAACTGATCAAGGGAGATGCCAGTGCAGAAATGCTTACCTGCAGCATTAATAACGATCACTCTGACATCGTCATCATTTTCCATAGTCCACAAGGCCTGATCCAGCTGAGCAGCGAATTCTGGCGTAAAAGTGTTCATTGCCTCAGGGCGGTTCAAAGTGATAAAACCGATACTGTTTTCTTTTCGGGTTAAGATTAACTCTACAGCCATTTAATCCTCCATCTAAATAATAAAACGTTATTTTTCTATAGCTTAATTCAACAACCTCAGCAGGGAAACAGTTTTTTTAATAATTTTCAGGCTTGCCACCAGTCAGAATTTGATATATGATTTTTCGAATGTATAAAGGTCGTCCAGACGGAGGTAAATCAGTTGCCAATTTTTGAATACCACTGTATGTATTGTGGCAAATCTGTTGAAAAAATTCAACGCAAACCACTTGCTGACATTTCCTGTCCAACCTGTGGGAAGCCAGCACCGCGAGCAGTTTCATTAACATCTGTCACAACGGCAAGCAGTGGTGGATCCTGTAGTGTTCCTGCGGGAAGCGGCTTCACTTGAGGCTAGTTGAGAGGATGGCGTGTCCATCCATAATCTATTCAGCTTCACTGAGAAATTATATTACCCACGTTTCAGAGAAAATTAACAGAAAGCAAAAAAAGGAGAGCAACAAACATGCTAACAATGACAGACACAGCACGCGAGAAGTTCAAGGAACTGATGAAGGAACATACGGGGAAAGTTCTCCGGGTGGTCTTTGAAGGCTTTGGCTGAGGCGGTCCCAGCCTGGGATTGACTCTGGACGAGTCAAAAAAAGAAGAAGATCTCTATACTATCAATGAAATTGAATTATTGATTGATAAAAATGTCCTTCCGCACGCCAAGGAAAGTCAAATTGATTACATCAGTAACTCTTATGGAGAAGGATTTTCCATAGCCGCTGCTGCAGGTAGTAGCTGCGGTGGCTGTACCGGCTGCTAAATCAATGACTACTGTAATAAAAAGAGCCCCGTTTCTATTGAAACGGGGCTCTTTTTTTATGCCATCAAACACGGCTCAGTTTATAACAAATTAAACCGGGTCAGCAATTTTAAAGAACCAAAGTAAGACGCTACAATGAGCATCACCCATAATATCAACGGAATCATAGTTTCCTCCTGTTAGTAACTCTTCTTGTCAGCATTCAGTTCTTCCAGCGTCAGTTTCTGACTGTCCATCTTCCTCCACGCCCAAGTAATATATCCAAGAACAACAGGAACCAATAATGCGACATAGGTCATTATGGTCAAGGTATAGTGACTACTGGATGCGTTGTAAATCGTCAGGCTGCTGTCCAGATCAATCTTTGACGGATAGAAGGCCGTGTTGTTGTAGCCCGCCAGAAAAAAGACAGCCAGACAAGTGAGAACCGTGCCTAACCCTGCAGGCCATATTCCCAGAACCGAATTATTGAAACGATTTATCACCACACCAAATACAACCAGAACCAGACCGACCAGAAGCAGAATCAGGTTCAACGGCATCTGTAATAAATTATGCAAATACTTATTTGCTTCCATCACCACAGTACCATCAGCAGGATCAACCGCATAGCCATCCATCATAACCAGACGGATCAGGACATAGAGCAAAAATGGCAGCGCACAGAGCAAGTTATTAAAAGAGGATTTCTGTAATTTTGCAACCAGGCTCTCATGCTCCAGATTGTTGGCCAGATACAGTGCACCAAGGGTTCGTGCCAGAAAAACCAGAAACAGACCAAAACTCAAGTTAAAGAAACTGAAAGCAGCTTCCAACCCGCGCAATGTATGTTTCCAAAATACCAGATTGTATTCATTAAGGATAAAATCGGATCCGGTAAAGAAGGTTCCAACTGCGGCACCGATCAACAAAATCCCGATTGAACCATTAATGAACAAGAAAGCGTCATAGACACCTTTACCAAGAAAATTATTAGGCTTGCGCCGATATTCATAACTGACTGCCTGGATGATAAATGTGAACAGGATCAGGATCCAAACCCAATAGGCACCGCCAAAACTGGTTGCGTAAAAAAGTGGAAATGCCGCAAATAGAGCACCACCAAACATAACCAAACAGGTAAATGTCAATTCCCATTTTCGACCGAGAGAGTTGACGACTAAAATCTTCTCATCTTCGCTCAGGGAGAGGGTCGAAAGGAGGGTTTGCCCACCTTGGACAAAGGTCATAAAAATAAACAAAGAACCAACCAGGGTAGCTATAAACCACCACAATTGCTGTAAAGTTACATAATCTAAGCTGCCAAACATAACTTAATCTCCTTCCGGACCAATAGAAATCTGCTTGGTCATTATTTTAAGCTCGGCAATCAGCAAAGCGGTAAACAGAATGAGGAACATAAAGAAAGTCACTTCTACAGTTCCTGCGTCGAGATTAGATCGGGCAACAGTAACAGGGAGCAGATCCTGAATTGCCCAGGGTTGACGACCAACTTCGGTGACAATCCAACCAGCTTCGTGTGCAATAAGACCCAAGAAGAATGAGAAGGCGCCTAGCTTCAACAGCAGGGACTGCTTTTCAAGTTGATCCTTATAGAGGAAGTAGAGATAAACCATGAACAAGAGGATAAAAAATGTTCCCAGACCCACCATAACTCTAAAAGAGTAAAAAATCAGCGGAACATACGGAACCGCTTGCTCAGCATAGTCGAGGTAACCATAACCAAGATAATCACTATTCTTCTCAAACAGGGTTAATGCTTTACCTGCAGCAAGTTGATCGCCCAATTTTTTGGCAGCTTTATAATCACCCAACCCGGCAACCGCCAGCTTACCCCGTACCATCTTCTCTTCGACACCCATGATATTCTCGGTATCATTACCGAAAACCAGGTCATTGATTCCAGGAACAAAACTATTGATATCCCGGTTCGCTAACAATGACAACACCATGGGAACTTTAACCTCAAAAATAAATGAATCCTGCTCATCTCCTGGCTGTTTACTCATATTCAACAATCCCGCAGCAACCAGTCCAGCAGAGTGTTCTCCATCGTAAAGCCCTTCCATTGCCGCAAGTTTCATTGGTTGAACATTGGCAGCATGGTAAGCATGCTCATCGCCAGTATAAGCAACAAAGAGAGACGCGAGCAGACCGAAGGTACAGACAACCGTCAGCGAGCGTTTGGCAAACTTGATATGGCGTTTCTTCAGTAAATACCAGCTGGAGACCGCAACGACGAATAGTGAAGCATACAAGAAAGCTGCACTGGTCACATGGACAAAGTGGCTGATAGCAACCGGCGAAGTAGCAATGGCCCAAAAATCGACCATTTCAAACCGCGCAAGGTCGGGATTAAATTCCATCCCGATCGGGTGTTGCATCCAGCCGTTAGCAACCAGAATCCAAACTGCCGAAAGATTTGAACCGACCGCCACCATCCAGGTTGAAAACAGGTGAGCTTTTTTGGATACGCGATTCCAACCGAAAAACATGACGGCAAAAAAAGTTGACTCCAGGAAAAATGCCGCAATCCCCTCAATTGCCAGTGGGGCACCAAAAATATCTCCAACCATCCAGGAATAGTTCGACCAGTTAGTGCCGAATTCAAACTCCAGAATAATCCCGGTAGCCACACCAATGGCAAAGTTGATTCCAAATAACATCATCCAGAAGCGGGTGAGTTTCTTCCACTGCTCATCTCCGGTCTTCACATATATCGACTCGAAAAAAGCACAGATGAAAGAGAGGCCAAGAGTCAGCGGAACAAAGATCCAATGATACATGGCCGTCAGGGCAAACGTGGCTCTCGCCCAGCTCACCATGGTTAAATCAATCTGTTCAATCACGTTTTTCCTCCTATCCTTTATTGTGGTTAGGGTTAATACAAATTAAATGTTTAATTGAATATTTAATGTTTTTCAGCCGGTGGTTGGGTCAAATTTGATAAAACATGATCCGCCCGTTCGGCATCAGTATCGAAATTTGTTGCAAGAAAGTTTGGGAAAAAGAAGACTTTTAGAATTGCAAACATGATAAACAGCTTGATAAAGATAATCTTCCAGAGTGTTCGTCCGACAACCATCGACCGAAACCCGTCATAGTACAGATCAAAAGCATTTTTAAACATTACTTCACCGCCATGATTGTATGTTAGAATCAACATCTATATGTAACTGATCTGGTGACATTTACACCTCTATAGAGATAGAGTCAAGAATAATTATACTAGCGATCAGTTAATTTTCAAATTTCTAAACTTTTGTAATTGTTGACTAAAATAGTAGGAATAGCTATCATGGAACTTGTAAACACTATTCCCCCCGTTAATGGAGACACTCTTTCCTCGGACTAAACCAATTGCTAGATTCATGATAATCTGACAATACCGCATAAATTTAAAAGAATCTAATATGAAACAACAATATATATGAATCAAACAGCTTTTCTGCCAACCTGCCATAAGGAGATGAAAGAACGTGGTTGGAAACAGCTTGATGTGCTGTTCATCAGTGGAGATGCCTACATTGATCACCCAGCCTTCGGCACAGCCCTTTTGGCGCGACTTCTGGAAAAGAAAGGCTACCGGGTTGGAATACTCGCCCAACCGGATTGGAAAGATCCCGATGCGTTCCGTACCATGGGACGCCCACGTCTGTTCGCAGCTATCTCAGCCGGTGCCATGGATTCCATGGTCAACCATTACACAGCTGCAAAAAAAATCAGGCACAACGATGCTTACACTCCGGGAGGGATTGCCGGCAAACGTCCGAATCGGGCAACAATTGCCTACACCGCAGCAGTTAAAGGTGCGTTTAAAGGGTTACCAACTGTGATCGGCGGAATCGAAGCAAGCCTACGGCGCTTTGCTCATTACGATTACTGGAGTGACAAGGTTCGTCGTTCTATCCTGATTGACAGTAAAGCTGATCTACTTATTTACGGGATGGCAGAAACAGCCCTGCTGGAAATAACCCGTTGTCTGGATAAAGGTGAGTCACTTGAAACCTTGAGGAAGATCAAGGGAACCGCTTTTACAATAAAAACCAGTCTGGATAATGCCATCAAGCTCCCATCATATGAGCAAGTTTCCGAATCGACGGGGGAATACAATCAGGCATTTAAATTGGCGAGTGAGCAGGAAAATCCCTTCTCGGCAAAAGTCCTGATGCAACCGCATGGGAACCAGAACCTGATCATCAATCCACCTGCTCTCCCTTTAAGTGAAAAAGAACTGGATCAAGCCTACGATCTCCCATTCGTCCGGCAACCACACCCAGGCTATAAAGAGAAAATTCCTGCTTTTGAACAAATTCAACATTCAATCACCAGTCATCGTGGCTGTTTTGGTGGCTGTGCGTTTTGTGCCATCACCCATCATCAGGGAAAAACCATTCAATCCCGTTCCGCAGAGTCAATTCTTCAAGAAATCGACAAAATCAGCTCTCAGGATGATTTCCATGGCACGATCAGCGATGTTGGTGGTCCAACCGCGAACATGTATGGGCTCAGTTGCGGCAATCCCAAGGCTGAAAAAATCTGTCAAAGGCCCAGCTGTCTCTATCCCGATATTTGTAAAAATCTGACCACTGATGATCACCCAGCGACACAGTTGCTTAAGCGGATCCGCCAGCACAAAGAGGTCAAACATACTTTTATTGCATCAGGAATTCGTTACGATTTGCTCCCTAGGCAACAACAATATTTTTCCGACCTGCTGCAATATCATGTCAGCGGCCTGTTAAAAGTGGCTCCTGAATCGACCAGCGACAGAGTAACCAGAGTGATGCGTAAACCCGGGGCGGCAGTCTTCACCAGGTTCCTGGAGCAGTTCAGACAACGCAGTCAAGAACTTGGATTACGCCAGGCCGTTGTCCCCTATCTTATCAGTAGCCATCCAGGCTGTACCCTGGAAGATACGATTGAAGTCGCCCTCTACCTGAAACGCCACCGACTGAAAGTAGAACAAGTCCAGGACTTCACCCCCACACCAGGTAGCCTCTCCACCTGTATTTACCATACGGGAAAAGATCCATTCAGTGGTAAAGCGGTTCATGTTCCCCGTACGGTGAAAGAGAGACGGCTACAAAAAGCTCTACTCCTTTACCATCAACCAGAAGCAAGACTGGAAGTTTTAAAGGCTCTACAAATTTGCCGGCAAGAAAGCGTTGCAAAAGAATTATTTGACAACCAGCCCCCGGAACAAAAGGGTGGTATCCGAAGAAAAAAAATAAAGCAAAGCAGAAGACAGAAATAGCCGCAGTTGAACCCTTCCTGAACTTTTTACACCTAAACTGTATTTTTTTACCCTAAATAAAATTTTCCTTGACAACATACCCGTTTTTTTGATTGTCTGCGACTGTAAAAACAGCGTTTTGATTTCTTTTTACGCCGACAAAACTTTAACATCACTTAATTTTCAGTAGGAACTCTGATGCCTGTCTGACAAACGCCTACGAACCCCTCTCAGTCAGACAAAATTTATTATTTTTTGTAAAGGGATGCCCAACATGTCAAAAAACAAAATTAAGCCCTCATTGCAAAATCCACTCGCTGCAAAGGAAGAGGTTGAGTTTACTATTCCGGGTGAAATTGCGGGTCAAACTGGTGCCTATGAGGAGGTCATGAAAGAAGGATATGACCTGACTCAACGTCCGATCAAGTCAGTTGCAGTCGGTCAGATTGAGAAACAACACTTTAAAAAACGGATGACAGTCTGGGAGCGAATTAGGGTTCTGACCGACAGCGAGCCAAATGTTCTTTTTCAGAACTGGGGGAAAAATCTGGATGGAGCCTCACTGGTGACCGGCATTCTCAATATCGGTGGTCGTGATGTCGCTCTTTACGGGCACGATTTTACCGTCCGCGCTGGTTCCATTGATGCGACCAACGGCCAGAAACTTGCCCGTTTGATGTACATGGCTGGAGAAAAAGGACTCCCACTGATCGGGATGAATGACTCAGCGGGTGCTTTCGTTCCTGCCGGAGTTGGTGGCCTTGATGGCTACGCCGAGGCATTTACTGCCCTGCGAAAAATCAGCGGTGTTGTTCCAACCGTCATGTGCATGTTTGGTTTCAATGCCGGCGGAGGTTCCTATCTGCCACGGCAGGGAAGCTTCGTCATTCAGCCAGAAGATACCTTCTTCGGTTTAACCGGACCGGGGGTCGTCAAATCGGTTCTGGGTGAAGATATCACTCCCGAAGATCTCGGTGGCCCAAAAGTCCATGCGGCAACGGGCGTAAGCGATTTGACCGTTGCTGATGAGACTGCAGCCCTCCGTACTGCAATCAGGCTGATCAGCTATATCCCCGACAACAACTACAGCATGGCACCATTCCAAAAGACCAGTGATCCCCTTGACCGGAAAACCTGGGAAATCAATACCCTGCTGAAAAAGGCTTTTAACTCACCGACTGGTTTCAATACTCCGTTTGATGTCTCGATCATCATCCAGCAAATTTGTGATCATGGTGATTATTTTGAGATGCAACCAACCCGCGCCCGTGAAGCAATCACCGCTTTCGGACGTTTGGGCGGTAACGTAGTTGGTTTTGTCGCTAACAACTCGGCAGTGGCTTCAGGTCAGATTGATTGCGATTCTGCAGTCAAAATTGCCCGTTTTGTTCGCTTCTGTAACATTTACAATATTCCATTGATTTTCATGGAAGATACCACCGGGTTCCTGCCGGGTCGCGATCAGGAAGCACGTGGAATTGTCCAGGCTGGTCGCACCATGCTTGATTCCATCGTTGATGTCCGCACCCCACGGATTCTATTGATCCTGCGTAACGCCTACGGTGGAGCCTATGCTTCCTACAATAACTACCCAACCGGAGCTGATCTGGTTCTTGCCTTGCCGACGACCCGTCTCGCAGTCATGGGTCCAGCAGGTAAGGAATTTGTCTACAAAACTGAGCTACGCAAATTACGTGGAGCAATCAAACAACGGATCGCTGCAGGCGTCCAGGAACGCACCACAGCAGGCATGGACGGCACTGATGCCAAGAAAGATGCTGAAAAAGAAGCTGCGGAATGGCTTAAACTGGAGGAAGCAACCCTGAACCTTCGCTATGAAAAAGAATTGATGAATCCAAAAGAAGGTCTGGCTCTGGGCTCAATCTCCTCGCTGGTTATGCCAACTGACTTACGCAAGGTACTTGGCGAAAATCTCAACTTTTTCTTGCGCCACTACCAGCCATCAGCATGGCAAGGAGTACAACGAGAATTCCATTAATTGTCGAAGCCTATAAAGATATTTCAGTATATATTCAACCACATGGAAAGTGGAGATTAAAACCATGGCACAAAACAGAGACTTATATACAAACAATCCGTTAATCCATAAAGATCGTCAACTCGGTCAGTCGACCTCCGAATGGGTACGCTCTTTCTCCTGCGAAAAACTCTGCCCACTCATCGTCTGTCGTGGCCCGATCCGTAAAGAAGCGATGGATGTTTACGCAGAGATGGGCATCAGTCATTACGGTATTCTTCTTTCAGAGAAGGATTCTATTGTCTACCCGAATGCTCTCTCTCCAGAGCTGCGTCAATTGACCGACACCAGCCGGGTTCACCGGGTTCCAGACTACAGTGGTGCATCCAAAGAGGAGCGGGTCGAACGAATTCAGCAGATTATCGATATTGCAAAGGATAACGGCTACAACGCGGTTTTCTCCGGCTATGGGTTCATGGCTGAAGACGATGAATTTGTTGCCGCCCTTGAAGATGCCGGCCTGATGTTCATCGGTCCGTGCTCTGAAACACAGAGAGCTGCCGGTAAAAAAGATGAGGCTAAACGAACTGCCTTGCAGGTTGATGTCTCAGTGACCCCGGGAATCGACAATGTCACTGCTCGCACCTTGTTGAAAAGATACAAGAGTTACGATCAATTGGCTGCACTGGTCAAAACAGAAGGCCTTGAAGTCAGCAAAGAAGTGCTTGAAAACAGAGACCTGCCGCTGGAAGAACTTGCCGATGCTATTCTCTTCGCTTCTTACGACAAAGGAATTGACCTTTTTTCCATCGAGGAACTCTGTGCTCAAGTTGAAGTTGAGTGTAGCGAGATGTTCAAAAATTACCCCGGAGCCCGGATTCGTCTGAAAGCTATCGGTGGTGGTGGCGGCAAGGGGCAAAGAATTCTTGGTGCCTCGCTGTTAACATCTAAGAATCCAACTGAAAAACAGGTAAAAGAAGCAGCAGCCGATGCTCCGGGGCTGGTTCGTGAGATTTTGAACGAAGTTAAAACCAATGGTGTTGGTGATAATAAAAACGTACTGATCGAACTCAATATTGAACAGACCCGTCACAATGAAATTCAACTCCTTGGTAATGGTACGTGGAGCATTGCTCTGGGTGGTCGTGATTGTTCATTGCAGATGCATGAACAAAAACTTCTCGAAATTTCAGTCACTCAGGAAAGCTTAGAAATTGAAATCGCCAAAGCCAAAAAAGCTAAACTGAAAAAACAGCAAAAAGCCCTGGAAGCGGATCTTGAAGTCCTCAAACGGATGGAAGCAGAATCAGAGCGTTTTGGCGAAGCCGTCGGACTCGATTCGGCTTCGACTTTTGAGTGTATTGTTGATGGTAGTCGCCATTATTTTATGGAAGTTAATACCCGCATTCAGGTTGAACACCGGGTCACAGAACTGGTCTACAGTCTCAAGTTCACTAATCCGAAGGATAAGAATGATTTCTTCATCGTTGAGTCATTGGTCGAAGCCATGGCTCTGCTTGCTTTACACAAAGATCGTCTGCCTCGCCCGGTACGGATTCCTCGCTTTGGTGCCGCAGCCGAAGCACGCCTCAATGCGACGGACAGTTCACTGTCACCAAGTGCTGGCGGATATATTCGTTACTGGTCAAAACCTATTGAAGGTGAAATTCGTGACGATCAAGGAATTTGTACCCCAAATCCGGATACGAATCAGTTCATGCGCTACCATCTAGCTGGTGCCTATGATTCAAACATCGCCCTGCTGTTAACAAAAGGTGAGGATCGCAGTATCAGCTACGACAAACTTGCAGATGTTTTATGCAGCACAGTTCTGCGCGGGACTGATCTAGCGACCAACCTGGGATTTCACTACGGTCTGGTCAATTGGTTTATTGGTAACAATATCATGGCTAAACCGACCACTCGCTTCGTTGTCCCCTATCTGACGCTGGTTGGAAAACTGAAAGAAGAGGCTCAGAAACTCGATATTGTTTATGCGTTTATTTCAATGAAAAAGCATTACGCTAAGCTCTATGTTGAGGATCCTGATGCTGCCAAGGCTGCGTCAGAAACGCTTGATCGTAAAGGAACGTTACTAACTCGGCCGATGGAAAAGTTGTTGAATGATCCACATCTGCTATCCGGCTGGTTAAGCCTCAATAGACTCAAATTCAAAATCGAAGACAATAAAGTGACCTGGCTCTGTAATCCACTGGTCATTCTTGAAGAAACCTATGAATATCTGAATATGACTTGGCGTGAAGATGCGCCATCTGCAGAAGTTATCTGGACTCATGATCGTGACCTGTTGAACAATGCCTTGGCATTCTATGCAGAGTTACGTAACAAATTTTCTGTTACTAAAGAAGAGTTCGTTAAATTGAGTGAAATTCTCAGCAAAAGCAAACCACAAGGTGGTTATGGTGCAAAGACTTGGGCTCAGATCCAGTCGGCTCATATCGGCTACGAAATTGGCAATGAACTCCTCGGTCTACTCTGTCTAGTAGCTAAAAAGACCGATTTCTTCAATTTGAAAGTAGAAGAGGATCTAGAGGTCACAATCCCTGAATACTTACACGATCCAGAGTTACAAGCAGCGATGAAAAAAATTCTAGTGCCACCACCAGCAACAAAGGCAGACGAGGTTGTGACCCCTGGCGGTGGAATGTATTATGGTCAGGAAGCTCCTGGCATGCCACCTTTCGTCACCGAAGGGATGCATTTTGATAAAGGTCAACCGCTGTTTATCCTTGAAGTAATGAAGATGTTCAATAAGGTTCCAGCACCATTTGCGGGAACCATCGATAGAATCATTATTGATGGTGGTGACGGCACAATTGTTCAGAAGGGACAGCCACTGTTTAAAGTAACCCCGGATGAAAAATTTGTTGAAGTTGATCCAAAAGCGTTAGCCAAAGAAAAGCAAACCGTGACTAATGAGTATTTACAAGCGGTTTTATAAACAATTTTAGAATTGAACAGCTAAAAAAGGCTCCAGATTTCTGGAGCCTTTTTTAGTTTCACTAGATGTATCACATGTTCCGAATGGCGTTATTGACAGCAAATCCGGGATCGTCCCCGTATGGGTGCTGTCCCAGATATTTGCGGTGTAAACAGCCACAATTGCATGGCTCGTAAACTCTCGGCACAGCCCCGATGGAGCTGGGGACAGTCCCGAGATTACTGCAAAATTGCTTAAACTTGCGCAATTCTCACCTGGTCTAGAACATCCCACCACCAGGTCCATCTGAGCCACCAGGTCCATCCGAGCCACCAGATCCATCCGAGCCACCAGATCCATCCGAGCCACCATGTCCATCCGAGCCACCAGATCCATCCGAGCCACTGGAGTCACCCAAACCACCAAGTCCATCACTTACATTGTCTCCAAAACCACTTTCAAATCCAGTATTTGGATTTGAAAGCGGTTGACCTGGTGCCATAGTTTCCGGATCCAGTCGAAAATTCTGTTTTTGTTGAGGAGTCATTTTCTTCCATTGCTCTTTTAGACTCTTTCTGGTTTCCACTGGCAGAGCGTTGAACCTGCTGTTTATACTACGTAAATGCTGCTTATGTTGTGGGGAAAGTTTTTCAAAATGTTTAAAGCGGTCAAGTGCTTTCTGCTGTTGTACAGGAGAAAGTTTTTGCCATTTTTGCAGCCGCTGTTTTGCCTGAGTACGCTGCTTGGGAGTGAGTGATAACCACTTATCGGCTCCCTTTTGCA
>JAYEME010000076.1:6811-18886 GCA_034717915.1 Thermodesulfobacteriota bacterium | reverse complement strand
TGTTTAAAGCGGTCAAGTGCTTTCTGCTGTTGTACAGGAGAAAGTTTTTGCCATTTTTGCAGCCGCTGTTTTGCCTGAGTACGCTGCTTGGGAGTGAGTGATAACCACTTATCGGCTCCCTTTTGCAGCCGCTGTTGTTTTTCAACGGTCAGAGCATTCCAGTATTCTGTGTAGCGACCCAGAATCTGTTGTTGCGGTTGACTTAATTCAGAAAATTCCCCAGCCCAAAGAGGATTGATTGTTGTCAAAAGGAGAAAAATCGATACAAAGATACCAAACCCAAGATTCAAGAAATAATTATTCTTCATCATTACCCTCCTTATTCTGGAGGTTTTCCAGCTCTTGCTCTTCCATGGCCAATAATTCAAATGGATCAACCCAGCCCGCTTCATCATCCTCGAATGCTCCAAGAAACTCGATCAGCTCCAAACTGGGTAATGACTTGTTGTCTATTTCCTGCGCTGAGAGGACGATTGGAAACAGAGTTAACAGGCACAACGGTATGCTGACCAGATAACTCCAATTCATCTTCCATAACTTCTGATAACCATTCATAAAATTCAATGTCTTCCGCATAAAAATCGAGAGATTCTTCAGCAGTTAATATATTCAGTTCAAAAACATCTGGCGATGCGACATTCATTTGTTGATTTTGCGGTATATTAAACAACACAACCAACAACAACACAGCTGTTGCAGGAATAACACCCCAAACAATCTTTCCCTTTTTTTTCTGTTTCGCAGAGTCCAATGCCCGATGCTTCAAACGCCCCAATTTGAATTCGGTATCAGTATCCAGGTCATCCAAAGACTGATTCAAGAGACTGCGGATATTTTCAGTAAACTTATCACTTTTGTCGTTCATAACCAATGTTCTCCAAGTTTTTCTCTTAACTTTTCTGTAGCTCGAAAATAGTGCGTCTTGATCGTCCCTTCAGAACAATTCATAGCTAGCGCTGTTTCGCTGACACTCAACCCCTCCCAAGCTCTCAATAAAAAAACCTGTTGTTGTTTTAGAGACAGTTTTTTCAACTCTTGCTGTAGATGATCAAACATTTGCCGGTTACCTGTTTCACGTTCAGGAGTCCGTCCAACAGGATCAGCTAATTGCTCTAAAGGTTCAGCATCCTCTTCCTCTGATCGACCTCCCAACCAAACTCGCCAACGGGATCGAACCGATTCTTTACGATAAAAGTCACGTATTTTATTCTGTAGAATTTTATAAAAAAGAGCTTTCCACTCATCTTCCGGCTTGTCTGTATATTTAGTAACAAACCTGCACATAGCATCCTGAACCAGGTCTAGAGCATCATCTTGGTTACTGCAGGCAAACAACGCCATACGAAAAGCTTGACGCTCTATGGATTTAAAAAAAACTTCCATTAAACTTGAATCGGTCATTTACTCAGCATATGTAAAACATCACAATTAAGTGTTTTATATTTGCAATTCTGTTTACAGGTTCGACTTCAATAAAGAGACCTATGATCAGTAGAACGCCTGAACAGGCAAACGGTTGACAAAAAAAAGGGCTGACCATTCGGACAACCCTTTTTTAGCATATCAGGTTAGTTACCATCCGGAAACTCCGGATGGAACAATGCGCGTTTCTGGTTCAGAAAGCAGCATTTTTTCGCAAGGTCAAGAAAATCAAGCATTTGAGCGGAGGCGTAGTACTTTACGCCGCACAAACAAATGTGCAGATTGACGCAGAGATTGCGGGAAAGGGCACTTTCCGGACAGAAGCCAGGTTAAGTTCAGACTTTTGCTGTCCATAACCCATGCAAGTTACAATAACCACGTGCTGTTACTGTGGAAGCAGCAACGTTGAAAGTTGCTTCAGCGGGATCGCCAGCCTGCAAATACTGACGATAGACTTTGTCATCCACCAAAATTTCAATCCACTCAATATAATGAGCTGCTTCCATCGGATGGGCAACATCGCCAACCTTGACAGTCACAGTTCCGTCAGCCAATGTAATAACCGGAACATGCTTCTCTGTCGCGGCATCGGTCGTATTTTCAGTCATCCGAACCATGTTTTTACCACAGCAGATCAGTGCACCAGCACCACTGTGTGTCACTTCAACAATATTTCCGCAGATTTCACATTTGTAAACTTCTAGACGCTTGGGCATTGTTCGTTCTCCTTTTATTTGTGTTTGTGCAGTTATAGCACCGATCAATATCAAAAGATTACTTATCCGGTGATAATAACACCATTCTCTATAATTTCAAGGTCTGATATGATTTAGATTATTTTTACTGACCAAAGTCAAAAATTTTCATATACTGTAGATAAGTTGATTGACTCTCTGCCCTTCAGGTGAGGTCAGAACGTCCACTCGGAATAGCAAAACCTTTGGGATTGGTTCAGGGGTTCGGTGTGCCAGCCCACAACTTGAGTGGGACGCCTAATGAACCTACAACCGACCCCACTTCATTGACACTCGATGTGAGTCCAATGACCCACGGTAGTGGCGGAGAGTTGCAGGTAAAAAGAGTCCGGCAAAAAGCTGGGCTCTTTTATTTTGAGTCCATAACTTGTGATGCTACTCTATACATCCTAAACCTGCGCAATCTTGCGAATATTTAAGATATACAGAGTACTGGGAATTATTTTTTATGTTAGATTTTGCTGCAGCTTATTTTTATTAATTGTGCGGAGGAAAAAATTGACAGATTTATCGACGACCAGCAACGACTATACGCACCTGCGTATTGATGATAAAGAGATCGTTCTCGTTGGTACCGCTCATATTTCACAAGATTCAGTGGACACCGTCATTCGCACTATCGATGACGTGATCCCCGATACAGTATGTGTCGAATTGGATGTCCAGCGCTATCAATCACTGATTAATAAAAAAGGGTGGGAATCCCTCAATTTAAAAGACCTTATCAAAAAGAAACAGGTTCCTTTTCTACTGACCAATCTGGCACTCTCCTCCTATCAAAAAAGGATGGGCTTACATACCGGAGTTAAGCCGGGTGCTGAATTAGCCGCAGCCGCCCAGACTGCAGAAGAACGGGGAATGGAAGTTGAGCTGGTTGATCGGAATATTCGTACCACGCTATTACGAGTCTGGCGAAAAACCGGGCTGTGGAACAAGATGAAAGTGATGGCATCGCTGTTCGGTAGTCTGTTTGAAAAGCAGGAATTAAACGAAGAAGAGCTCACCAAGTTACGTGAAAACGACACCCTGTCGGGGATGCTTGATGAGATGGGCAAACTCCTCCCCTCGGTCAAGCAGATTCTGGTTGATGAACGCGACACCTACATGGCCTATCATATCCGCAACGCCCCAGGAGAAAAAGTGCTTGCAGTCGTCGGAGCAGCTCACCTCCCTGGAATTATTCGCCAATTGCAAGGGGATGAAATCAGCCCAGAAACAATTGCTGAGATATCCGTCATTCCCCCGAAAACAACCTTTTCCAAAATAATTCCCTGGTTAATTCCAGGAATTGTGGTGGTGCTATTTATCGGTGGCTTTTTTTTCGGTAATCGTGATCAATTAGCTAATGCAGCCACCGCCTGGGTTCTTGCAAACGGACTCTTCTCTGCATTGGGAGTGCTGCTGGCTCTTGGTCATCCAGTCACCATTATCTGTGCTTTTGTTGCCGCCCCACTCACTTCACTCAACCCGACTATCGGTGCCGGATTTGTGACAGGGCTGGTACAATCCTTTGTAGCTCCCCCGACGGTTCACGATATGGAGAATGTTGCTGAAGATTTAGTGACATTTAAAGGTTGGTGGCAAAATCGCCTGGCCAGAGTTCTGCTGGTTTTCCTCTTTTCGTCCATTGGTTCATCCATCGGCACCTTTGTTGCTCTAGGTTGGTTGAAAAATTTACTATAAGGTTCAAGGTTCAAGGTTCAAGGTTCAAGGTTCAAGGTTCAAGGTTCAAGGTTCAAAAAAATGGTGTTTATTTTAAACTGAGTTGTCAAGAATTGGCTTGACCTTGTACCTTTTTCCTTGCTCCTTGTCCCTGGTTTTTAAAAAGGAGTTTCATTTTGAACGCATATCAGCACCGCCAGCCGTTTTTTCTTAAGTCCTCCTTGCGCGGAAATACTCTCGTCCAAATACTCATTTATGCCAATCTTATTCTCTTCACCCTGATGGTTCTCCATGGCACCATTCTTGGTCTTGGTATGCAGGCAATTATGCATCCATCTCCGCGACTGATGGTTCATTGGGGCGGACAGTATTGGCCAATGGTTCTGGAAAATGGTGAGTGGTGGCGCTGTATCACCTATGCTTTTACTCATGGAGGTCTGATTCATCTGGCTTTCAACATGGTTGTCCTCTATCAGGTCGGTCCACTATTGGAATCTGAAATTGGCTGGTCTCGCCTCCTGACTGTTTACACTTTTGCAACCATCATAGCCACCGTTGCCGGTCTCTTCTGGCATCCCGTTACCGTTGTCATCGGCGCATCCGGTGCAATTTTTGGTTTGATTGGATTCTCTGTCAGTTATTACCACCGAGTTGGCGGTAACATCGGCATTCAACGCCGTAATTTTATGTTTCAATGGGCTTTGATGGCTTTTGTTTTCGGTTTTATTGTTGGCGCTGACAATGCCGCCCATCTTGGAGGTGCCATCGCGGGAGCTGCTCTCGGTTGGTTTATGCCAGTCAGTGTCCGTGATCAACGTAAAACAGAAAAGCTATTTAAGGGAATTGCCACTCTCTGCACCTTGATAACCATCGTCAGCATTGCCTTCATTCCCATTTCCTGGGTCATCAGTTAGGAAAACTCATATGGCAAGAGATAAAATTCCGGCAACCCCGGCAATCAGGCTGTTAAAACAGTACAAAGTTAAATTTATCCCCCGTCCCTATAAATATGAGGATAAAGGGGGGACAAAAACCAGTGCCAGAGAATTGCAGGTCAATGAGCATGAGGTGATCAAAACCCTGGTGATGGAAGATGATCAACAACGGCCATTTATTGTTCTGATGCACGGTGATTGTGAAGTCTCAGTGAAACATCTGGCTCGCCAATTAAAAGTTAAAAAAATTACCCCCTGCACAGCTGACAAAGCCGACAATTTAACCGGATATCAGACGGGAGGGATCTCCCCTTTTGGCACCCGTCAGCCCCTGCCAATCTTTATGGAAGAAACCATCGGGCAACTTGACAGACTAATTATCAATGGTGGTCGTCGCGGACTGCTGGTAGAAATAGTTCCAAAAGATCTGATTGACATTCTCAACCCCAGACCTGTTTCTGTCGCCATCTGAACTTGGAGACCTATCATGATCGAACCCCGCTATGCTGAAGCTGCTGATGCCATTCGTAATGCAAATAGCCTGGTGATTACTGCCGGAGCCGGCATGGGCGTCGATTCAGGACTCCCTGATTTTCGTGGCAACCAGGGATTCTGGAACTCTTACCCTATGTATGAGCGCCTGGGGCTCAGTTTTATTCAGGCCGCCAATCCCGAACATTTTGAAGATGACCCTCATTTTGGCTGGGGCTTCTACGGTCATCGCACCAATCTCTACCGTGAAACTGTTCCCCATTCTGGATTCAGGATACTCCTGGATTGGATCGATGAATTTAAACTCGATTATTTTGTCGCTACCTCAAATGTCGATGGACAGTTTCAAAAAGCCGGATTTCCTGAAAGTCGGATTCTTGAGGTTCATGGATCAATCCATCACTTGCAATGCACCGTTCCCTGTCATCATAATATCTGGTCAAACGCAGCTGTGTACGATATTGATGAAGCAACTATGCGAGCCAAGGAAGTCCCCACCTGCCCAGAATGCCAAAGGGTAGCAAGACCCAATATTCTGATGTTTGGGGATTATTCATGGTTATCTAAACGCTCTGCCATTCAGGAAGAAAATTTTGACGATTTTTTACAACTCAATAAAAACAGTCCAATGGTGGTGATTGAAATAGGGGCTGGATCAGCCATACCAACAATTCGCCACCTCAGTGAACAGTTAGGAGGACAACAACAGACAAATGTGATCAGGATCAACCCCCGTGAGCCACAGATAAGAACACCACATTTCTCTTTTTCTGGAGGTGCGGTTGAAATATTAAGTCAAATCCAAGATAGCCTTCAATGATTTAGATGGGTTGTATCTCTACCCCTGAAATTCAAGATAATGAAGACACCAACTATTTGCGTTGACAAAAGCACAGTATAATGTGAATATGCCAATCCTCAATAATAAGGTAAGCCCTTCAATCTTTTAAAAACCTGACTGCGAGAAATTAATTATGGCCAGAAAAAAAATGGGTGAAATCCTGATTGATAACGAAGTTATCTCTCAGAATGAATTGGATCAGGCGCTACTCAGACAAAAAGGAACCAACAAGCCAATTGGAAAAATCCTCGAAGATATGGAAGTTATTCTTGAAGAGGATATTGCAAAAGCTCTCTCTACTCAGTTCAGTTTTCCCTACGTAAAAAGATTCTCCAGGCACAACTTTCCACAAAATGTTCTTGAAAAAATTGATACACAATCAGCTCTGGCACACCTGGTTTTCCCGTTGAAGGTCGACAAGAATACTCTTTATCTGGCAATGACAAACCCTCTGGATATGGCTCTACAGAGTGATTTATCCTTTAAATTGGCAATGCGCATCTCACCTTGTGTTGCAACTCCTGATGAGATCAAAGCTGCGATCAAAAAACACTACCTCACTGAAGTTCCAGAAAAGAAAGAGGGTTCTACACAGGCTATCCTCCTGGTGGATAATCAGGAAATTGTTTTGAATGCAGCAGAAGCAGCTTTAAAAAGCGAGGGATATTCTATTTATAAAGCCAATAATGGAGCTGAAGGATTAAAAATTGCGACCCAGCTCAAGCCTCATCTGATCATTACCGATATCGTCATGCCACGAATGGATGGTATTGAAATGTTCAAGGCGCTTAAAAATAACGGTGAAATTGACAATATCCCGATCATTGCCCTCTCTGCAAAAACATCAGCAGAGGAAGAGTATAAACTGTTGGAAATGGGTTTCTTTGATTTTATTGCAAAGCCAATCAACCCAACCCGACTATTGGCAAGAGTAAAAAGAGCCCTTGGAGAACACGATCATAAATAAAGCGACAACGTTTAGAGGTGTAGATCTAATTCACTTGAAAGGATCAACTTCAGCGATTCATTCTTCAAAATGGAGAGCTGAATTTTATGATTCAGAGGCAAAAAAAAGTCTCATTTCAGGACAAAATGTCTTTAAATTATTTGCCTAAATTTTATGCAAAGAGGAAAGAAGCAAGGGCTCATAGGGGTTATATTTACCTGATAGTTAGTTTTGCACAGCGCTATCCACAGCAACTGTTTATAGACTCCATCAAGAGTTAATACTTTCCTTTATTTCAACTAGTTAGACAATATTAAGTACGGTTTTATTGATCCTCACTAACGCCACAATCAGCAGGATCCCCTTTTAATTTAGCTAAAGCATGCGGAAGAACCGGTAGCAGCACTTCAAAGTTTTCTCGCGCCGCTCGTGGACTGCCAGGCAGGTTGATAATCAAGGTTTTCTGTCGAACTCCAACCACGGCTCGGGACAGCATGGCACGGGGTGTTTTGCTCATGCTGGCAACTCGCATAGCTTCCGCCATACCAGTCACTTGATATTCTAAAACCGCTTCGGTCGCCTGAGGAGTAACATCTCGTGGGCTCAGACCAGTTCCCCCTGTTGTCAAAATAATATCAAGGTTCTGATCATCAACCCAACTCTTTAACATCAGAATGATTTTATCTATATCATCGGCAATCACCTGATAACGTGCGACATGACCTAATCCAGCGACCATCTCGGTCAGCAGTGGACCGCTCTCATCTTCACGGTCGCCACAAGCACCCTTATCCGAAAGAGTTAAAATTCCAATCCGGTAATTATTTCTTGTCATCGATAACTCCTCCATTTCTTCTATATCACACGACACTAGCGTTTCTTTGTCATCAGCATGCGTCTGGCATTATTGACAATTACCCGACTAACCTCTCGGCTTTTAGCCAGCTCCTTGATATCTTTTTCCGATAAAAAAGTCATGTAGCGCATAGCTGTTTGTAATGGTGTCCGCGGGTGAACAGCCAGAGCCTTCTTCATCTCATAAAGCTTGACCCAATCCTTATTGAGCAGGATAATTCGAATCAATTCATCACTGCTGCTACGATTTTTTGCAACGTTTATAACTTCACCCTCGGAAATCCGGGGGTTTTTCAAGACAGCAGTATTAACCTGCTTATTGGACTCACGAATCAATAAGGTTCGCCACTCTTTATCGCCAGTCAAAGCCATTTTAATTTTATCAGCAACCAACATTTCTTGAAGTTCCTGGTACTTAGTGAGAGCCTCCTCTTCAAGCTCTTCATCCTCTAAAGTATCGTCCTCCTCATCCTCCGCACTATCAGCACCAGGTTGTTCTTCAACAACAGGTTCAGGCTCTCGCTCTACAACCGTCGGTGCCACCCAGCCAAGACGCTGCTTCATCAATATATCAGCATGAGAGTTGTTGATGATCGCAGTTCTTATAGCATCGGTCTTACGCAGAACCTCATCATTGTGTGAAAGGATATCCAGCACATCCCCGGAACTGTTCTCAGCCAGAAACAATAAGCTTTTGATTCCAATCATCCGATGGACTGTTGCTGCCTGCATTACCACCGAATCCTGATAACGCAACCTTACAATCAGGTCAATAATAGAGGGATGGAGTTCAGGCTGACTTAACGCCGCTAATAATATTTGTGCCGGTAAAGTTTGTAGAGTACTTAAAGCTTCTTCCTTGAGCTCTGGATTTTCACCATGATAAAAAACAAACAGAACTGTGACCAAATTGTGGCCAGACATCGGGAGGGCACCACGAGCCGCAGCGAGACGGACACTGTGTCCGCCCCACTTGCTCATGATCTTGGCAACTTCTGCCGGAATAACGATCTGAACTTTTTCTGTTCCTTGCTGATTCTCAGTCAAACGAGCCTCACTTTTCCTTGATTAACCGGGTGTGCAGCCCCAAACTGGAAATATGCGCTGCAACTTCACGCGCAGTTTGCTGATCTGCCTGGAGCGCAACCAACACTGTGCCATCCATGGTTACATCGCTGTCAATAAGCGATACATTGATACTTTCCTGAGCTAAATCGCTCTGCATCTTTCGAGCTCTATCTTCTTGATGAAAAGAACCCGCATAGAGAGCCAGATGATCACCTTCGCGCAGCAAGAAGGCAGAGTTAACAACCTTTTTCAACCCTTTCAGATGGCTACGTGCCTCAGCTGCAGGATACTTTCCTTCCAATAAACGAATCATTGTCACCTGCCCACGCCCCGGTTTGTTTTGCGGTTGAAATCCCAGCTCCAGTAATCGACTGATAGCCTGTTGTAAATCATCACCATTGATAAAAGGACCCACAATAACGGTAAAAAGAGGAGTCTCACTTTTAACAACCGGAACAACGACAGGAGTGACTTTCACCGGTTCTGGAGTAGAAACGTCTTCGGTAATAATATCAACTTCTTCTGGAATAACTATTTCTGGTCGGTCAGGAATTGGTAGCTTTTCTGAGACATAGAGGCTCTTTTGAATTTCAGGTGGTTGTAGCGGAGGAATATGGCTAAAGAAATAATAACCTGCCCCGAGAAGGAGCAGGCAAAACAAAAACAAGACAAACAGGGAGCCGAAGTTTTTTTTTGTCCCCCCACCAACAACTTCCACCTCTCGATCAACAAGGTGATCTACAGAATCGTTACTATCTGGTTCATCAAGCAGGAGCGATTCAAGCCTTTTTCTTCTATTTTCAGCCCCGCCAGCACCCCTCTCCTCAGTAACATTATTGACCGATTCTGGAATATCCTGTTCATCTATAGCCATCATCAAGTCCCCATTGTTTCTGGTTCAAGAATACCGGAGCACCACTTCAGCAGGTGCTCCGGTGTTTTTCTCAGTCTTTATTCATATCTTCCAGAATTTTAGCAGTCTGGTGCGTAGGCACTTCTTCGTATTTACTGAATTCCATAGAGAACATGCCACGATCTGACGTCATAGAACGCAATTCAGGGGCATATCTCAACACCTCAGACATTGGAACTTCGGCACGGATAGCCTGACTATTGGCCTGTGGTTCAACTCCGACAACCTTGCCACGCCTGGAGTTAAGATCGCCAATCACGTCCCCCATACAATCGTCAGGAACAGTAATTTCCATTGACATGATCGGCTCGAGCAGGGTCGGTTTGCACGCCTCCATCGCCTTTTTAAACGCCATCGAACCAGCAACCTTAAAAGCCATTTCCGATGAATCGACCGAGTGATGAGAACCATCGTACAGAGTAATCCGTACATCGACGACCTGATTTTTAGTCAAAGGACCAGTCTTCATCGCCTCGATAATCCCCTTATCAACAGCAGGGATATAGTTTCGTGGAATGACACCCCCAACAACCTTGTCAACAAATTCGTAACCGCTGCCACGCGGTAGTGGCTTGACTTCGATCCAGACATCACCGAACTGCCCTTTTCCACCCGATTGTTTTTTGTACTTACCTTGCACCTGAGTCGAAGCTTTGATGGTCTCACGATAAGGAACTTTAGGCTCTTTCAGGAGAATTTCAGCACCATATTTACGCTTGAGCCGTTCTACAGCTACTTCCAGGTGAATTTGCCCCATTCCAGAGAGAACCATCTCCTTGGTTTCCTCATCACGGGTTATGCGTAAGGTGGGATCCTCTTCCATCAATCGCTGCAAGCCGGTATAAATTTTATCTTCATCCCCTTTACTCTTACCTTCCAGAGCAAATGAGATAATTGGTTTGAGTGGCACCAGTGGTTCATACTTAATCTGACTTTTTAAATCACACAGAGTATCACCGGTCGCCGTAACCTTTAGTTTAGGGACAGCTATAATATCCCCGGCGGCAGCTAAATCAATCGGAGACTGCTTTTTCCCTTTCAATTTAAAAATATTGTTGATCCGCTCTTTTTCATCTTTATTAGGATTATAAACTTGAGTATCTCCCGACAAAGTTCCCGAATAGAGGCGCATCAAAGAGAGCTTACCGGCATAAGGATCATTGATCGTCTTGAAAACCATCGCAGAAAACGGTTCATCTTCGCTTGGTTGCCGCTCAACGGGCTCATCGGTGTGTGGCTTAACACCGGTTTGAATCCCCTTATCAACTGGCGATGGTAGACAGGCGTTAATATAATCAAGGAGATGCCGCACCCCGATGTTGGCCGTCGCACTACCACAGAACACCGCAGTAAAAACACCCGTCAAGGTTCCCTCGCGAAGTCCAAACAAAATTTCCTCTTCGCTTAAAGTTTCCCCTTCAAGATATTTTTCCATTAAATCATCGTCAGCCTCAGCAACAGCTTCAAGGAGTTGCTCATGCAGACGGTCAGCTTCATCCTGATATTCTGCCGGGATATCGACCTCATCAAAGGTTCCGGTTTCATCAAACTTGTAGATTTTGGCCTTCATCCGCACCAAGTCAATAATACCTTTGAAATCTTCTTCTGCACCAATTGGCATGGTGACAACCACGGCTCGTGCCCCCAGAGATTTTTCCATGGCATCGACTGCTTTTAAAAAGTCGGCTCGTTCTTTATCCATCTTATTGACAAAAGCGATTCTGGGAACTTCAAATTCATCGCACCATTTCCAGATTTGCATGGTCTGGGACTTGACCCCGGAAATAGCAGAAACAATAACCACTGCACCACCAAGAACACGCAAACAACGGCGGGTATCGTGCAGAAAGTTGCTGACTCCGGGGGTATCGACAATATGCAAACTGTAATCGTTCCACAGACAATGATTCAAACTGGCACTCAGGGTCGCCTGACGCTTGATCTCTTCCTCCTCAAAGTCCATAGACGAGGTTCCATTATCGACCTTTCCCAGAGTATCGGTCATCCCCGTATTAAATAAAATCGCCTCAACCAGCGAAGTTTTACCGGCACTGTTATGTGCCACAATTCCAAGATTTCTCAATTTTGTCGTGTCATACTTACCCATGAATCGCTCCTTTTTTTAGAAAAAGCCTGCCACGGAGATCCGCAACAGCACGCCCTCCATTTCGCCAACATACCTTCGA
>JAYEME010000076.1:0-6711 GCA_034717915.1 Thermodesulfobacteriota bacterium | reverse complement strand
GCTGAAATCGGTGCCGCCAGGCCACCAGTCGCAATCACTTTCGGGATCTCAGGTAACTCTTTTTTCATCCGGCTGACAATTCCTTCTACCAAGCCAACATAGCCGAAAAAAATTCCAGCCTGCATACTGTTAACAGTATTTTTAGCGATGATTTGATCCGGGCGTGAAAATTCGACGCGGGGCAATTTACTCGCCCGCTCAAATAGTGCATCAGCTGAAATTCCCACCCCTGGAGCAATCGCCCCCCCCTGATAACTGCCATCCGGAGAAATGACATCAAACGTTGTCGCCGTCCCAAAATCAACCACAATCAAGCCACATTGAGATTTTTCGTAAGCAGCAATTGCATTGACAATTCGGTCAGCACCAACTTCACGCGGGTTATCATACTGGATCGGCATGCCAGTCTTTATCCCTGGACCGACAACATAGGGTTTTAACTTGAAATATTGCAGGCAAAGTCCTTCAAGGGTATCGAGCATCGGTGGAACGACACTCGAGACAATCACATCATCCAGATCAGAAAATTGCAATCCTGACAACTGAAATAGATTATTGATTAACATCGCATATTCATCAACAGTCCGGTCTTTATCAGTTCCGATCCGCCAATCTTTTTTCAAATTCTGTCGGTCAAAAATCCCCAAGACAGTATTGCTGTTTCCAACGTCAATAACCAACAACATGATATTAGCTCGACTCCTGCTTCATCCGCTTGACCGGGATAACATCCCCGGCCAGAATTCTCTTAATCTGTCCATTTTCCAGTTGCAGCCGTAACGCCCCATCAGCATCGAGTCCCACAACGGTTCCACGGCTCTGATTAACCTCAACTTGCCGATTCATCATATTACAGAGAGTTTCCCAGCGCCGTCTTATCGGGGTAAAACCCTCCTGCAAAAATTCAGTATAATACAAATCCAGACGCTGTAAAAAAAACCGGAGGAACTTCAATCGATCAATCGGTTGTCCTGTTTCCAAAAAAACTGAAGTCGCCGGATAGTTAAGACCATCAGGGAACTGACTCTCGGTCATATTGAGATTAACACCAACGCCGAGAATAACAAAATGAATCTGCTCTGTCTCGGCATTCACTTCATTAAGCAGTCCAGAAATTTTGGCACCATTGACCAGAATATCATTTGGCCACTTAACTTCTGGAGAAAGCTGACAAAGTTCTTTTAAGGTTTCTGCAACGGCAACAGCGGTAAGAAAAGTTAATTGGGGAGCCTGCTGAACAGGGATTTGGGGGCGCAACAGTATGGAACAGTAAAGATTAACTCCGGGAGGAGATTCCCAGCGCCGACCAAGACGACCTCGACCGGCGCTTTGTTGGTCGGCAACAACCACCGTACCTTCAATCGCCCCCTCTTCTGCCAGTCGGCGTGCCTGCGCATTGGTTGAATCTGTTTCCGGAAGAGAAACAACCGATCGCCCAATCAACTGGCAATTTAGTCCTCTTTCAATTTCGGCAGCGAGTAACAAATCGGGTGCTGATAACAATCGATAGCCAAGAGAATGTTTAGCTTCGATTTCAAAACCTAACTCACGTAATACCTTAACCTGCTTCCACACCGCCGCCCGGGAAATATTCAGCGAGCGGCTGATCTCCTGCCCTGAGAGATATTGATCGGGACAGGTACGAAATAAACTGATGATTTTTTCACGTGAGGTCAATGGATTTCCAATTAGCTGAACAACATCGAAATATCTGCAGCGGTAACTGAATGGGTTAAAGCACCAACAGAAATAATATCGACACCGGTTTCAGCAATAGCACGAACCCGTTCCAGGTTAACTCCACCGGAAGCTTCGACCTGCGCCTTTCCAGCAATCAGCTCAACCCCCTGACGCATCTCCTCCAGACTCATATTGTCGAGCATGATGATATCAGCACCGGCTTGCAGTGCCTCTTCAACTTCAGCCATATTGCGCGTTTCAATTTCAATCTTGAGAGTATGGGGAATTTGCGTTTTTGCCCTTTTAATCGCTGCAGATATTCCGCCAGCAGCAGTAATATGATTCTCCTTGATGAGAACCCCATCGAACAGACCGATCCGGTGGTTTCGTCCCCCTCCCATCCACACCGAGTACTTATCCAGAGCACGCAATCCAGGAACCGTTTTGCGCGTATCGACAATACGGGTACCAGTTCCTTCCACCTCAGCAACATATTTTGCTGTCAAAGTGGCTATACCACTCATTCGCTGCAACAGATTCAAAGCAACCCGCTCCCCCTGCAACAGGCTAGAAGCGTTCCCTTTCAGCCAGGCAAGCACTTCCCCCTTACGGACAGAATGGCCATCAGCAAGAATTTTTTCAAACCGGATACCGGGATCAAGAACATGAAATACCTGCGCCGCAACATCAAGACCTGCGAGAGTAAAATCCTCCTTGGCGACCAATTCAGCACGGGCAACAGTATCCCGTGTGACCGTACCCTCAGTTGTCACATCACCAAGACCGATATCTTCTGCTAACGCCGTGCGAATAATTCGCTCGATTTCAAACTGCATCGGTTAAAACTCCAGACAGGGTATAAAACCCGTAAATATATTGGTATAATGGGGAGGAGAGAGCACAATTTATAGCATAACGCTTATTGCTCCCGCAACCGAAAATACGACTACTGATGTGGAAATCCCCTTTACATTTCCACGACTTGTGGTAAAGATATTCTTTCATGAAAAGAACAAAGTGACTATTTTAAAAAGGAGCAACAAATGAAAAGACTATTCGTATTTCTACTGCTTGGGCTGCCTTTGATATTGGGTGCCTGCGTCAGCAAAAACACCTTTCAACAAAAAGTAAATGAAGCTGATTTACTGTCTCGTGATGTGGCCAAATTATCAGCTACGACTGCAGATTTACGTCAGGACAAAAAGGGATTGCAGAATGATTTATCCAATCTCAATAGGCGCCTGGTTGATGCTCTGCAACAAAATTCCAAACTCCAACGTGACCTTTTAGCAGCACATGCCAATCAGGAACGTCAGGAGGGAAACCTGACCCTGCATCAGCGACAGCTGACAGAGATGCAGCAGACAAATGATAGTTTACTGGCAACCGTTGAAGACTTGAATCGTGCTTTGGAAAAAGAAAAAATTGCCCGTGAAGCTCGCCTGGCAAAAGTGAAAAATACCTACAATCAACTTGTCGGTGCCCTGGAAGAAGAGATAAAGCGTGGGGAACTGACCATTTCTAATCTGGAGGGACAATTGTCCGTCAATCTTCTCAACAAGATCCTCTTTGATTCAGGCAAAACGATCATCAAAAAAGAGGGGCAAAAGGTTCTTCAAACACTCGGTGATGTCCTGAACAAGTTTCCTGATAAAGCTTTACAAATAGCCGGTCATACCGACAATGTCCAGATCAGTGAACGGTTGAGAGAACGGTATCCTTCCAACTGGGAGCTTTCAACTGCTCGAGCCACCAGTGTTGTCCATTTTCTGCAGGACAAAGTTGGTTTATCGGGAGAACGCATGATTGCAGCTGGATACAGTGAATATCAACCGGTTTCCAGTAATGAAGAAGCAGAAGGGCGTGCCCAGAATCGGCGTATTCAGATTCTTCTGGTACCGTTTAAAACTGCAAACCCGACAGAACAGACAATGTAACCGCCAAATAAACGAACTCAAAAGTCTGCAAGCCTTCTTGGTCTACAGGCTTTGTCGGTTAATGTCCGCATCATATTTAATAAATCAGACTGGCAAAACAACAGCTAACTTACCAGTTTTTAACGAAAAGAAAAAATATGCCTATTCAAACAATCCGGGATTTTTTAAAACTAGAGTCCGCCAGTGGACTTTTATTGATCGGCTCCATGATTCTGGCACTGATTTGTGCCAACACCCCCCTATCCTCCCTTTATGGAGCCTTTCTGGATACCCATGTGGCGGTTCATATCGGGGCGTTGGTCGTAGCCAAACCATTACTGCTGTGGATTAACGATGGGTTGATGGCAGTTTTTTTCCTGCTGGTTGGTCTTGAAGTCAAACGTGAAGTTTTAGAGGGAGAATTATCAAGCATTCCTCAGGTCGCGCTTCCCGGGATTGCCGCTGTCGGTGGAATGGTGATTCCTGCGCTGATCTATATCGGGTTTAACTGGGCAGATCCGGTTGCCCTGAAAGGCTGGGCTATCCCGGCAGCAACTGATATCGCTTTTGCTTTAGGAGTTATGGCGCTGCTGGGCAAGCGTGTTCCCAATGCCCTCAAGCTGTTTCTGCTGACGTTGGCAATTCTGGATGATCTTGCTGCTATCGTCATCATCGCCCTTTTTTATACCAACCAACTGTCAGTAACCTCACTGATTCTTGCTGTTACAGCTATCGTTACTCTTGTGGCGATGAACCTTTTTGGCGTGACCCGAATTGCTGCCTATATGGTCGTCGGTACCTTCCTTTGGATTTGTGTACTCAAATCGGGTGTCCATGCGACTTTGGCAGGAGTTGTATTGGCTTTTGCCATACCTCTGCGCGCCAAAGATCTGCACGGCAGATCACCCTTACACGAACTTGAACACAACCTGCATCCCTGGGTTGCTTTCGGCATTCTGCCGATTTTTGCTTTTGCCAATGCGGGGATCTCATTTGCCGGCATGACCCCTGCTGCTCTCCTGGCACCCCTCCCTTTAGGGATTGCTGCAGGTCTTTTTGTCGGCAAGCAACTCGGCATCGTCGGTTTTTCCTGGGTCGGGGTTAAATTAAAAATAGCCCAGTTGCCGCAAGGAATCAGCTGGCGAGAATTTCACGGCATGGCAACCCTCTGTGGAATTGGCTTTACAATGAGTCTGTTCGTTTCGACTCTAGCTTTGGAGGGGGTTTCCGATGATGTCGGTGCAGCGGCACGATTAGGCGTTTTGATGGGATCATTGCTGTCGGCACTAGCAGGATATTTTCTTCTTCGTCAAACACTTCGTAGCAAAGACGATCTCTAAAGCAACCCTCCAAACTAAACAACCATGCACTGAAAGTGCATGGGTTTGACTGGGACTGAAAGTCCCTGACAATCAAAAAACATAACCGAACAACCGTCATCCCCGCGAAGGCGGGGATCCATGCCTTGCAAAAAACCTGGATTCCCGCCTTCGCGGGGATGACACAAATGAGTAGCACCTGAAAGTCTTGGACTTAAAGTCCATAGTTTTGAACTAGCGTGCTGAAACAATAAACTGGGTGGGGGAATCATAATTCAGAACACAAAACAACCCGATTCCGCCCTTCCTGCTTGGCTTGGTAGAGGCCGTTATCAACTCGCTGCAACAGCGTATCAGTGCTATCCCCTTCACGAAGCTGGGCAACCCCCAGACTGATAGTGATCGATCCGGCATCGGTAAATTGTTCTTGTTCCACCTCAAACCTGATTCTTTCTGCAAAGGGTCCCGCCTCCTCAATCAGAGTATTGGGCAGCAAGATCAAAAACTCTTCACCACCCCAACGAATCAACAGATCGCCCTGACGAACCAGACCTCGTATCAACCGGGAAAGCTGTTTAAGCACCTGATCACCAGTGCTATGGCCAAACTTATCGTTAACCTTTTTGAAATGGTCGATATCGAGCATAATCAATGAAAATGGTGATTTTCCACGCTCAGCACGCTGATGTTCGTGGATGATCGTTTCATCAAACTTGCGTCGGTTATAGGTCTCCGTTAAGGTGTCAGTGACTGCTAACTGTTCAACCTGTTGCAAGCTCTCATTTAACTGGGCAGCAAGGTCCCCTACTTCAAGCAAGGCACGATTCAACTCACTGGTTCGTTCCTCGACCCGGCTTTCCAATTGTTCTTTAGCTTGTTGAATCTCAAGTTCTGCCTGACGACGATGTTGGTTTTCAGAACCAATCCGGGCCAATAGATCAAAAAACCGGACAAAAAATTTCATCAAGTAGTCGATTCTCTTTTGAGAAACCACCGGAACTTTTTCCAACGCCTGCAGGTAGGAATCCATATCAAAACCATATGTAATTGCCTGGCGACGAAAATAGTCTTGGTCGGGGGGATTATGGAGGAACTGTCCTAGAAAAAAGAAACCAAGGGGAGTGTCATCAAGCAGAATGGGGATAGACGCCTCGATGAGGCCATTAGGGCAAGGATAAGTCAGATACTCTTTCTTCGAACCCAGATATTCCTGAATTCTGAATTCACTCAATAAGCAGTTTTGCCGACTTTCCGGATTGACCCGGTGAAACTCGGTACAGATCTGCTGCCAACCGATGGACACCAGCCAGTTATGATCCACATCCATCACCCCGACTGAGATCCCCGCCGCTTCATAAAAAAACCGCATCAACTCCCGTAGGTCATCAAGATCGATTATGTCTTGCAAACTAAGATTCATATTACCACCCCGGACAAAGCAACGAACCATGTCCTAGTGAAACGCAGAGCACAAAATAAACATGTGCTAATATTATAACAGGCCACACGCTTTATTCAATATGTTGTGTTGCAATAAAAGATATCTGCTCCAGCCATTCGACTCCGGAATTGATCAAACCAGAATTCAGTCTATTGTCCCTCAGTACCAAACAGGTTAATATTTGATACAGCAGAACGGGAGGTTATCCAACTTGGGTGTAGAGATAACTCGACCAATAAAAAGTCAATGATACAACCGTGCCGCACATCAAAAAAGTATTGAAGAATAATCAGCATCTGGCTGAACTTGTCTGCATTATTGCCACCGATAATATGGTTTCACACTATCTGGTCGC
>JAYEME010000075.1:0-4451 GCA_034717915.1 Thermodesulfobacteriota bacterium | reverse complement strand
GCCATGCACCTTGAGGCTCTGGGCAATCAGCTCCCTTAATGAACCCTCCGGGAGTAAATTGGATAGCGTGGGGTGCAATTGCTGATTGCGCTGCCAAGGCTCCGACAACAGTTTTTCTGAGTGTGAGAATAAGGGGTGGGTCATTAAACTGAACGTCGGACGAGCTGCATCAAATTTAAATTCATCCGCAAAGGTCAATACATTTCGACCACCATGAAAACCAGCCAGGTAGCCAACCAGTCTTCCGTGCAAAGTCAGCTTTAGCACATTGAAATTATCTGCATTGTTATTGCTCATTGATCACCCGCAAACATATCTTGCCATGGGTCTTCAGATAGGCTTTTCCTTTTATTTCCTATTGCCTGCTTAGATATTTTTTGCCCTGATGACGGCTCTGGCTCAACATTTTTAAGCACAGTCATAACGGCATGAACTTTTTCTTTGGGAATTAGCATCAGTTCGCTGCCAAGGCCTTTCGCAATCAACTCCAGAGTGTCTAGCCGTGGATTGCCTTTGGACTCCAAACGTTGGTATTGCTGACGGGATACCCCGATGCGCATCATCATGTCTTTTTGCTTGAGTCCCAGCTTTAAGCGTCTTTTTTTGAGTTGCTGAAGTAGAAAGCCTGTCATTGTAAGCTCCTATGTTGCCTTTCCGACTACAGGAAGCATATTAGCTTCTTTTCTTTATATATGCAACATATATGTTGCTACTAGTAGGGATTGGAAAGAATTTTCAGCAAAAGCTACATAGAAATTGCTTCTTGTTGAGATGACAGAATTTTCTGCAGAAGAAATATTTATGTTTCTTTTGGAAATTGACCCGTGAAATACGATCCCTGGACAATCACCAAGATACAATTACGTCTGGCCTTTTTCGTTTATTTTTACCGACATATCTTTTTAAAACCCCTTTGCTAGCTTCTTACTCCACGATAATCTTACAGCTCTCGTGCAAAAACAGCGGCTTAAACGACCTCGACTCATATTAAAAAACAGAGGGATTTCGTCTTCCCTCTGTTAATTTTGACAAAAGATTTACGCTGTAGGTTGAGATAACGACTGCCATTGCCGGACACTTTTCTAAATTTCTAATACTTGACAGCAAACAATTACATGGCTATATTGCCAAATACGCAAAGGAAATTGGAATGTTTCAAGAACACAAAAAACACTTCGAAGCACGCGCTAAGGTTCTCAAAGCGATGGCCCATCCCAGCCGTCTCTTTATTATTGAGGAACTTGAAAAAGGAGAGCGTTGTGTTTGTGAATTAACCGAGATGATTGGCGTTGACGTCTCAACAATCTCCAAGCATTTGTCGACTCTGAAACAAGCCGGGATCGTTGCTGACGACAAGCGCGGCAACCAGGTTTTCTATCAATTACGGGTTCCCTGCATCCTCAACTTTTTTGATTGCGTCGAATCTGTCCTCGAATTGCAGGCGCAGGATCATGCCGCAGTACTCGCGGTTGTCAGCAAATAGTTTTTTTGTCCAAGTATTTGGCAATTACGCCAATAAGGAAATAATAGATGAGCCTTAAAAAAGAATGGAAACCATTGTTCTGGATCATCGTGGTCTTTGCTGGCTGTTTTTTTCTACCGATTGAGACCCCACGGGTACAAGGTGCAATTATGGAGTCGCTGCACCTAGTTAAATGGTATGCCCGCGAGCACGTATTGCTCTGCTTAGTGCCAGCCTTCTTTATTGCCGGGGCGGTAGCAGTGTTTGTCAGCCAAGCGACAGTAATGAAATACCTCGGACCTAACGCGAATAAAATTCTTGCCTATGGGGTCGCCTCTGTCTCTGGGACGATTCTTGCTGTCTGCTCCTGCACAATACTACCCCTGTTCGCTGGAATCTACCGAATGGGAGCAGGTCTAGGTCCTGCCTGTGCCTTCCTCTACTCCGGACCAGCGATCAATATTCTTGCTATTGTCTTGACGGCACGGATTCTCGGATCAGAGATGGGGATTGCCCGAGCGATCGGTGCAGTTGTATTCGCTGTGGTCATCGGTTTGATGATGCACTTATTCTTTCGTCATGAAGAAGCCGAAAAAGCAGCAGCCGTGCAAGTCATAAGTGATGACGATAAGGGGCGTCCACTTTGGCAGACCGCACTCTATTTTGGTGCGATGGTTGGAATTCTAGTCTTCGCTAACTGGGGAAAGACTGAGCAAACGACCGGTTTGTGGCATGCGATCTATATCGCCAAGTGGTGGCTCACCAGCGGCTTCTCGGTCGCCCTGGCTTTAATGCTGGCAACATGGTTTCAGCTCGGTTTTATTCGTATCCTTCTGGCGACGATACCCGCTTTATTGATGGCGGTTATCCTGCCACAGCACCCGGAGCTGTCCTTCACCTTCGGTGTCATTGGCCTGTCGGTCCTCAGTAACTTGAAAAGTACCCGTGATGGTGAGATGGGTCAGTGGTTCGATGAGAGCTGGGATTTTGCTAAGAAGATTTTACCGTTGTTGTTGATCGGGGTTCTGATCGCCGGGGTTCTGCTTGGTCGCCCCGGACAGGAGGGGTTGATTCCATCAAGTTGGGTAACCTCTCTGGTTGGCGGGAATTCCATTGGTGCCAACCTGTTCGCTTCTGTTTTTGGTGCATTTATGTACTTTGCAACCCTGACCGAAGTACCAATATTACAGGGATTACTCGGCGCGGGTATGGGGAAGGGTCCAGCACTATCTCTCTTGCTAGCCGGACCAGCACTTTCATTACCGAACATGATGGTCATCCGCAGCGTTATGGGCACGAAAAAAACGAGTGTTTTTGTGTTGCTGGTGCTAGTGATGGCAACTATTAGTGGATTAATTTACGGAGCACTTTTCTAATATAAAGGAGAGATCCAATGAAAATTCAGATTCTCGGCACCGGATGTGCCAAATGTGAAAAACTTGCAGCAAATGCCAAGCAGGCTGCCGATAACCTTGGACTCGATTACGAAATGGAAAAAGTCACTGAGCTCAATCAGATCATGAGCTTTGGAGTGATGACTACCCCCGGATTGGCTGTCGATGGCAAGGTGCTGGTTGCCGGTAAAGTGCCAAGTCCGGCCGCCATCGAAACCCTGATCAGGTGAGTCTAGGAGCCTGTCCGAGAATAAGGGGCGAAGCAAAAATCCAGAAGTTTAAGGGCAGATTTTGGCTCGTTTGCAGCCTCATAGCCAGAGCTATGGGGCAAAAAGGAGTCGAAATATGAGCCAAACAGCTGGATTTGCAGCCGGTCATTCATTCTCGGACAGGATCCTAGTGATGAAAAAATTATACTTACGCTTTTTATCAGACACCTAACCGGATTACGGAAATCAAGAACCACTTTGCATTGCATTAACCTGAAGCGACAACAATGCTGACACATGGGGGATGCGATAGCAGAAATATTCAGCCAAATATCGACCATTCAGTCTGTTCGGCCAGCATTTGAACCGCTTCCGTTCCAAGGAGAGAATTCCCCAGAAGGTTCAGTCCGGGTGACCAGACCGCTATCGAGGCTATTCCCGGAACAATGACCAGAATCCCGCCACCAACCCCGCTTTTACCCGGCAACCCGACACGGTAGGCAAAAGCCCCCGAACCGTCATAGTGGCCACAGGTTATCATCAATGCGTTGATGCGACGAACCCTGCCCGGAGCAATCAATTGTGGCATCCCCGTCGCATTGATGAGAAATCGTCCCGCCAGAGCTAACTGGCGACAACTCATTTCTATGGCACATTGATGAAAATAGGTACCCAGAGTCAGTTCCGGCTCGTGGTCGAGGTTGTCGAAGCTGCGCAGAAAATTGGCCAGGGAAGAGTTCCGGTATCCAGTCTGCTTCTCTGATAGAGCGACGGCATCGTTAATGTAGATATTCGAATCATCTGCGGCATATCTGATAAAACTGACCAACTCGGCAAGAGCCTCGGCGGGCGAACTGCTCGCGAGGATGACATCAGTCACAACGATTGCCCCGGCATTGATGAAGGGATTACGCGGAATTCCCTGTTCCTGTTCGAGCTGTAGAATCGAATTGAAGGCATTGCCGGAAGGTTCACGTCCAACCCGTTCCCACAGCATGTTACCGACCTTTCCCAGAGCCAGAGCGAGGGTAAAGACCTTCGAAATACTCTGTATAGAAAAGGATACGTTCGCATCCCCGACACTGTAAACCTGACCGTCAGCCATAGCGACAGCCAGACCAAAGCGGTTCGGATCGACCGACGCCAACTCCGGTATATAGCTGGCCACTTGTCCACGTTGGTCGCGACGGCTCATTTCTGAATGAATATTATCGAGAATTTTCTGGATGAACATCTTTACCTCAGCGATCTGATCAAGGTTAAGCAATAGCAATATAAAAGCGAGACACTTTACAGGTCACGTAGGGAGAAGGTCAATAAATTCCGGTGCTGTTAACTGCTGACAGCAGATTTTTTCTGATAAGGGTCGAGTGTTTGAAAATAATA
>JAYEME010000074.1:0-4467 GCA_034717915.1 Thermodesulfobacteriota bacterium | reverse complement strand
AGATATTTTTTGCGTTGAATTTTTTTATAATGTCCAGGTGTCCGGCAATCTGAAACAGACCGGTCGAAAACCCTTCCTGCAGGGTTTGGTAGTAGTTGCGGCAGAGTTTTTCCCCGTCGTTATCGTGGTGTTCGATTAACCTAGTGAACTCTTCAAGTGAGCCATTCACCAGATGAAGTTTGCCACCCCCAGGGAGATGATGAATAGAGCAGAGCAGCTGATCCCACCCCATTTCGCTGATTTCTTTTATCCAGGGACGAAACTCGGATATGTATTCAGCCTCCAGCCCCCTGCCTATTTTCAGTTGACCGTCAAACTGCTTTTGGGCAGCAGCGATCTCGCGCCGATATGAGTGAATCTGTTCATGTTCCATTGCATAATAAGTGGCAAAGGGGAGGGGCATGTGATCTGTGACGGTGATCTGTCTGAGCCCTGCGGCAACGGCTGCTCGAGCCATCTCGTTTATCTTGCCGCTACCGTCAGAGTAGCGGGTATGCATATGATAATCACTGGTCGTATCGATGGACATTTCATTTTTCCTTCTTCTTGGGAGCGAATGATGACATCTTTTCAGAAAATTGGACTTAATACTACCCCAGGTATCCAAGTATTGCAGAAGTTGCAGTTGCAGCATCTGTCAGTTGAAGACGCGGGAAGTGGGGAAGAGTTGCATCGTAACGTGTTGGGTGGTAGTATAACGACGTTCTGTAGCTAATGGGTTGAAAAATAAGTCTTTTAACCGTATTTAGCGAAATACGAACAAGTTCCTGACAGCAGGAACGCAGTTTCCCAACCTTGGCTCCTCCCCACAATAAATCGGGTAGATTTCTAAATTTTAGGAGCTTCTCTGCAACCTGAATCCGCTGTGATTTAAGTTTGGTTGTTGTTGCAGAGAAATCAGCTGCATTACCTGCGTTGATTTTGCGCTTGTACAGCTTTATGCGGTGTTTGCTAAAAGCGGCTGTTTTGCCTTCGTCCGTCCTGCACCGCTAAATGGTGAATTTGAGCATAAAAGGGTTTATCATTCATGAAGAATGTTTTCGTCCTGATTTTCAAACGGTCACTCGCCAGTCTGGTGACGATTTTTATTATATCTCTGATTATTTTTATCGGTGTAGAGATGTTGCCGGGGGATGTTGCAGAGACGGTTCTTGGCCAATCAGCCACTCCGGAAACGGTTCAGGCTTTTCGCCAGGAGCTCAAACTCGATTTGGCTCCCCATCTCCGTTACGTTGCGTGGTTGCAGGATCTTTCGCATGGAGATTTCGGAAAATCTTTGGCAAACGGTCGTCCGGTCGCAGATTTGATCGGCTGGAGATTCTCCAACACCATGTTTCTCGCTTTTATGGCGGCGATTATTGCGGTTCCTCTGGCGATTGTCCTGGGGATGCTGGCAGCTTTTTATCGCAATACTCTGTTTGATAAATCTATTTCCATTATTACTTTGTCGTTTATCTCCTTTCCTGAATTTTTTATCGCCTACATTCTCATTGTTCTCTTTTCGGTGAAGCTTAACATTTTCCCCAGTATGGCGATGATTAATCCGAATATGGGGATTGGTGACAAGATCCATTCGATTCTTCTGCCGGCACTCACCCTGACCTGCGTAGTCACTGCACATATGATGCGGCAGACTCGGGCTGCAATTATCAATGTCCTTTCCAGAGCCTATATTGAGATGGCTGAAATTAAGGGGATCAAGAGGATGCGGATCATCATGCTCCACGCTTTCCCCAACTCCCTCTCTCCGGTGATCAATGTCATTGCCCTGAATCTCGCCTATCTGGTTGTGGGGGTGGTGATTGTCGAGGTCGTTTTTGTCTATCCCGGACTGGGGCAACTGCTGGTTGATTCGGTGGCGAAAAGAGATATTCCCGTGGTGCAGGCATCGGGTCTTATTTTTGCTGCCGCCTATATTTTTCTCAACCTGATGGCCGATGTCCTTTCGATGCTGGTTAATCCGCGCCTGAGACAGTCTCAACAGCAGGAGAGGAGATGATCTCATGCTGAATTTATTGAAAAAATCACCTTTAAGTGCTCGTATCGGCATGGGTATCATTCTCCTGAATGTTCTGTCTGCCATTTTTGCGCCGTTTATTGCCCCCTATGGTGAGACCACCGTCGTTGGCGATGTTTGGGAAGGTTTTTCGAGTGAATTTCTGCTCGGGACGGATCATCTGGGGCGGGACCTCTTCACGCGGATGGTCTACGGTGCCAGAAATACGATTGTTCTGGCTTTTTTGACCACCGCCATCTCGTTTCTTCTCGGCACTTCACTGGGGTTTGTCGCGGCCACCAAAGGGGGCTGGGTCGATCAGATTTTCAGCCGTATTGTCGATATCTTCATGGCTTTCCCCACTCTGATTTTTGCCTTGATGATCCTTTCGGTGATGGGATCCTCGGTTCCGGTTCTGATTTTCACCATCGCCATTCTCGATTCAACCAGGGTTTACCGACTGTCCCGTGCTGTGGCAATGGATATTGAGGTGATGGATTATGTTGAGGTTGCCAGACTCCGAGGTGAGGGGCTGTGGTGGATTATGCGCCATGAGATTCTGCCCAACGCCATGCCGCCGCTGGTGGCTGAGTTCGGGCTGCGTTTCTGTTTTGTCTTTTTGTTTATCGCCTCTTTAAGTTTTCTTGGTCTTGGGTTGCAACCGCCACTGGCCGATTGGGGGGGGATGGTTAAGGAAAATGCTGGTGCGATCACCTTTGGTATCTATATCCCGCTGTTTCCGGCCGCAGCAATTGCGTTTTTGACTGTTGGCGTTAATTTGATTGTGGACTGGTTTCTACATCTCTCCAGCGGTTTACATGAATGATGGCTTATGTCTCCCATAATATCCCCTCTCCTGGGGGAGAGGGTGGCGCGAAGCGTCGGGTGAGGGGGACTTAAAGGGGACAATTACAGTCAAAAGCCCCCTCATCCGCCTGCGGCACCTTCTCCCTTGGGGAGAAGGGATAAGTTGAAAATCAGTGTTAATCGTAGTTGTTTTTGCTTAGCCATTACCATCATTCAGTAGCGAATAAGGATTGTAAAATGAAGGGTGAAAATTTACTTGAAATAAAAAATCTCTCGGTTGAGGGATATTATGAAGAGCGTTGGAATACTATCGTTGATAATATCAGTCTGAATCTGAAGCGGGGTGAGGTTGTCGGACTGATCGGGGAATCGGGTGCGGGAAAGTCGACCATCGGGCTTGCCGCGATGGGGTATACACGTCAGGGGTGTCGACTGTCTGCGGGGTCGATCACGCTTGAAGGGGTTGAATTGATAGACGCTGCTGATGAAACCTTGCGTTCGGTGCGGGGTTCGAAAATCGCCTACGTCGCACAGAGTGCAGCCGCCTCATTCAACCCGTTTCATAAACTTATCAAGCAGTATGCTGAAGCTCCAGTACAGCATGGTGTCATGGACTATGATGAGGCTGAACGTCAGGCGATCGAACTTTATGATCGTCTATTTCTGCCTGATCCGGAAAGGATCGGTTTCAGATATCCGCACGAGCTCTCCGGTGGTCAGTTACAACGTGCCATGGTTGCTATGGCGATGTCGTGTCAGCCCGATATTATCGTTTTCGATGAACCGACCACGGCACTTGATGTCACCACCCAGATCGAGGTGCTCGCCGCAGTCAAAGAGATCACCCAGAAAATGAATAAAGCGGCACTCTACATCACCCACGATCTGGCGGTCGTTGCCCAGGTGGCGCATCGAATTATGGTTTTAAAGGGGGGGCAACTGGTCGAGGAGGGCGAAACCGACACGTTGCTCAATCATCCGCAAGAGAAATATACCCGTGAGTTGCTTTCGGTCCGAACCTTGCGGGAGGAAAAAAGTCTCTCCGATGAGATGGATGTCATCCTTGAAATCAAGGATGTGGATGCCACCTACACCGGGGAGGTCAAAGTGCTTGAAGATATCAGTCTTAAAATCAGAAAAGGTCGAACCGTTGCCGTGGTAGGGGAGTCGGGTAGCGGAAAAAGTACCCTGGCCAAGGTGATTACCGGGTTGCTGCCACCACTCAAGGGGAGAGTCTCTTTTCAGGATAAAGTGATATCTCCGGCACTTAAGAACCGCGACAAAGAGTTCTTGAGACGGGTGCAGATGATCTATCAGATGGCTGATACGGCGTTGAATCCACGCCAGACGGTTCGAGCGGCTATCGGTCGACCGCTGGAATTTTACTTTGGTATCAAAGGGGACGAGCTGGAAAAACGCATCAAAGAGTTGCTTGCCAAAATTGAACTTGATCCCAGCTCCTATATCGATCGTCTGACCACGGAACTCTCCGGGGGGGAGAAACAGCGTATCTGTATCGCCAGAGCGTTGGCAGCGGAGCCGGATCTGATTATCTGCGATGAAGTCACCTCCGCTCTTGATCAGCTGGTCGCCGAAGGCATCCTCACCCTGCTTCAGGATCTGCAGAATGAAATGAATATCTCCTACCTCTTCATCACCCATGA
>JAYEME010000073.1:0-4478 GCA_034717915.1 Thermodesulfobacteriota bacterium | reverse complement strand
CAGATTTTGGCAGGCAGCCCGGAGCGACACCCGCATCACGGATCAATTCAGATCAATTTGTCAGCAAAACATTGGCACAATGAAGGCACTCAATGATGGACCAACAATGCGACTCTAATCACAAAAATTAAAAAGGGACTCACAGCTCATTGCCGTAAGTCCCTGATTTTTATGGCTCCCTTTGCTGGGCTCGAACCAGCGACAATCTGATTAACAGTCAGATGCTCTACCAACTGAGCTAAAAGGGAATAGAGTGTTGCGGAGAGGAAATATAGAAAATTGCTCCTTCGCTGTCAAGCCTTTTCTGGGTGATTCTATGAGCCACCTTTTTTCAAATCATTGAGTACCAGCTTGGCAACAGCCTTGAGAGTTTCAAAGACACCTTCACCCGTCATTGCACAACCTTCAAGCTCTGGAACCTTGCGTGGATTCAGAAGGTTACTCAGTTCTTCGACCGAACTGACATTGGGGAGATCGCGCTTATTATATTGAATGACAAAAGGGATCTTTTCCAGATCGAAACCCTGCTCCTCCAGATTATCCTTGAGATTTTCCAGACTTTCAATATTGGCGTCAAAACGTTCTTCTTGTGAATCGGCGACAAAAACAACACCATCAACACCCTTAAGAATCAACTTTCGGGATGCGTCATAAAAGACCTGCCCAGGGACGGTATAGAGATGAAAGCGGGTTTTAAAACCGCGAATTTCCCCCAGCGCCAGGGGCAGGAAATCAAAAAAAAGGGTTCGCTCGGTCTCGGTAGCCAAAGAGATCATTTTCCCTTTTGATTCTTCTGCGGTCTTATTATAGATAAACTGAAGATTGGTGGTTTTTCCACAGAGCCCAGGACCATAGTAAACAATTTTACAATTAATCTCTCGTGAAGCGTAATTTATAAAAGACATCCGGTAAACCCCGATTAGTTGAAAAGATTGTCAATATCGTCGTCTGTAATCTCGGCGAATGGGCTGGGAGTGCTACTAGAGATAGATTCCTGCTCCGTTTTACTCACCAGATCTTCAAAGACAAGGGCAAGTTCGTTGCTGGCTTTTTTCACCCGCAAGCGCACTAAACCAAGCGAACTGCGCTGATCAAAAATCACCACAAGGATCACTCGTCCACCAATAATGGAGATATGGATATTATCTTTTTCGCCCTCGTGAAACAGAATTGAAAATTCTTTTTCACCGATCAGTTTAGCCAAACCACCCGTGGCAGCGATATTACCTGCCGTAAGAGAGGCAAGACTGGTTGTATCGAGGTTTGCAGTTTCCCCTGTTGCCGCAATCAGTTGACCATTTTTGTCTACCAGAAAAATAACCTTTGAATTTGATTCACGCAGCAATCTTTCCAGCAACAAAAGAATCCGCTGGTACTCTTCATCGTACATAACCAGAGAGGACTGAGGACCAAGCATGTAAAGCTCCTTTTAAAAGATAAAATCAACGCTTCTGTATATCATTTAAAAAGTCTCATATCAAGAAGTTAATCATATATTTTTAAAATAATCTCATCTTGATGAGAAAGAAACCAGCCATTTAGTTGACTTGTCCCGAAAAATACACTACTTATTTCATTAATGTTCGCACCATCCTGTAAATAACGGATGTGCGCATAAGCCATTCATGATGCACTCGCAAAAACTGATGAGATGACTAAGTAAAAATTCCGCCCCACAAGGCGTAGTGATTTTCAAGGGCGAAGGCATACATGTGGTATGTCAAGGTCTTGAAAAACCGCTGCAACACCGTAGGTCGGACTTTTTTTGCGACGCCATCATTCATGAGGAAAGGATCTGAGTTGATACATTGGCTTGAACTACCTGCGGGGATCCACCGCTGGCAGAACAGTAATAAAACCACTCCCCAGATTGAAGGCTTTGAATATTCACTGTTGGAGAATTGTGCTAATGCCTACCGCTTCACTGCTATGGCTAATGTCAGCAAAATAGAACCACTTTTTAACCATTTTTCCCGTTTTTTAACTGATGAAGCGTTTTTTATCCTTGAATACTACCCGGAAGAATCACTGGTTTCTCGACCAAGTGGAGAGAATAAGCGACCTATCCCTTTGGTTTTTTATTCTCCCTACCTCCCAACCAATTATATTCTGAAAAATATCGCCCCTTATATCAGCCGAATGATCCACGATGGTTTTATTGGATTCGGCATAGCAAATAACCGCAAGGGACTGGAATTTTTCTTTTCTGAGGAAAAAGTGCTGACCTTCTTTACCGATAATCATCTCCGCTTAAGCAACTTTCTCCATCAGCATCAAATTTCCTACAATGATCAGTTAGTCCTCCCAGCAGATTTTGGACACGATCACCTATCGCTACTTGGGCTCCCGGCAGATGCACTCCCTGAACAGCTACGCCCTTTTACTGGCAACGAACTTGATGCAACAATCTTTTGCAAAGAAATCATTGAACAGTTGGAAATGTATCAGGTTGAAGAGGGGCTCTCTTTTTTCCTGACCCGAAAAGAACAGGAACAGATTGAGAAATTATTCAAGTTGAAGTTGCCGAATCATGAGCTGTCTGAAGTTGAATTTGGCGGGCTTCTGCTCGACTGGAGTGACTTTGTCAGCGAATGTGAAGATACCTTTGATGGCGACCTGTGGGAGTACAAACAGGGACTCATCATCCGTGACACGATTCAACTGGTGATAGAAATAGCACCACAACTGCTGGCAGATAAAATTATTTCGATTGTTGCTGAGCCAGACAACATATTCAAAAAAATCCTTATTGATCGGCGCAAACGACTTGATCCACCAACTGAGACGAAGCTAAGTCAAAAGCAATTCTGGTATCATGGGATGGTGCGAAATCAAGGGAGTGACTTGCGTCGTGATCTGATTCGTCATGGCTGGTTCAAGCGCTAAGATGTTATTAATTCTCGCTGCATCCCCATTGGAAACAAATCTTCTGCGTGAAAATATCCGCAACATGCAAACCCTCTACCGTGGATCCGTTCAGGTTTTCTCTGGCACACTACAAGGACAAAACATACTTCTGAGTCACGGAGGGGTCGGCCAGGTCAACATGGCTATTCAACTCACCCGCCTTCTGAACGAATATACACCAGAAGCCGTATTACTTTGTGGCTGTGGCGGTAGCTACCCTGACAGTGGTCTTCTAGTCGGAGATTTAGCCTTGGCTGAGACAGAAATTTACGGCGATCTGGGTGTCGCTACGGCGGATAAGTTCATTCCATTGGATCAACTCAACCTGCCGCAGGATCCGCAGCTTGCACCCATAATTCAACAATCAATTCTTCTCAATCCAGATCTACTCAAGTGGGCGCAGGAGATCCTTCTAAATGTGGTCTGTGGAGCGTTTGTCACGGTCAATCGCTGTAGTGGCTATCCCGACCTGGGGAGTGAACTACAGCAACGTACCGACGGAATTTGTGAAAACATGGAAGGGGCGGCAGCAGCACAAGTTTGTGCCGAATTCAAAATCCCACTGTTGGAACTACGCGGTATTTCCAATCCAACCGGAACCCGTGATCCACAGCAATGGGATATTCCTCGTGGCACAGAAGTGGCTCAATCAGGAATTATGGAGCTACTTGAGAACTGGCCAGCCGGATAAAATGATGGGAGAACCATGCGACAATTGAGTCTGGGCTATTCACCGTGCCCCAACGATACATTTATTTTTTATGGGCTGATTCACGGGAAAATACCCTGCCCAGAAGTCAAATTTATCGAGCAGCTTGAAGATGTTGAAACCCTCAATCAACTGGCACTGCAAGGCCAACTTGATCTGACCAAAATATCGTATCACGCCTTCGGTCATCTCCGGGAAAACTACGTATTACTACGCAGCGGCGGCGCACTCGGAAGAGGTTGTGGTCCCTTGGTTATTGCTGCTGAGGACATTTCGATGGAGAAGCTGCGCGGCAAAAGAATTGCCATCCCTGGACAGCTCACCACCGCCAACCTACTGCTGCAACTCTACTCTGATGGCTATGAAGATGTGTTGATTCTCCCATTCGATCAAATCATGGAGACAGTCAAACAAGGTCAAGTCGATGCTGGTGTCATCATCCATGAATCACGCTTTACTTATCAGCAGTATGGATTAAAACAGATTCTGGATCTTGGGCAATGGTGGGAAAAAGAGAGTGGCTATCCAATTCCTTTGGGGGGAATTCTGGCCAAGAGAGCTCTGGGAACAGCATTGATCAGCCAAATTGATTCTGCCCTACGTCAGAGCATTGAATATGCTTATGCACATCCACAAGAGCCACAGGACTATATCAAACAGCATGCTCAAGAGCTGGATGACAATGTCATCAGCAACCACATTAAGCTCTACGTCAATAATTTCTCTCTCGACTTGGGAGATGAAGGGGTTAAAGCAGTCAACTGTCTACTCAGTCGCGCCGAAGAACGGGGAATCATCCCCAAATGTGAGTTACCGCTTTTTACCGAATAAATAAGGTTTAACGGAGAGACACCAAGAAAAG
>JAYEME010000072.1:0-4499 GCA_034717915.1 Thermodesulfobacteriota bacterium | reverse complement strand
CAATTAAGACAATTAAGGGTTTTACCATTGCAAAACAAAAACACTGTGGAAATATGAAACATACAAATACTAACAAATCATCTCTATTTGGCTTTCGTTTCGACAACGGCAGCGCACATACAGCTCGCACAATGATGTTAGAAGATCTACAACTTTTATTGTCGTATGTAAGCAATCAAGATTCTCCCAAAAATGATTATCTTAAAGCTGTCACAGAAGACAATTGTTTAGGTAAACGTTCCGTAAAAACCAGAACGCTAACCAGTAGGCATCTGGTCTATCTCTATTCCCTCGACCCTTCCATCACCATTTTTCAGGCTCTCAGGTACTTCTGGGATAGAGATGTCGACAGTCAACCCCTTTTGGCTTTACTCTGTTCGTATTCACGAGATAGCCTCCTCAGAGTAAGTGCTCCGTTAATTGTGCAACTCACGGAAGGTGAAACTATAGCTCGTGTAGATCTGGAAGAATATATCAATGAAAAATACCCTGACAGATTCAGCAAGGCAACGCTGAAATCAACGGCTCAGAATCTCAATTCTACATGGACAAAGTCCGGCCATCTGGTCGGAAAGACGAAAAAGATTCGTGCAAGAGCTATGGCAACTCCAGGCTCTGTGTCGTATGCACTTTTTCTTGGATATCTAACAGGAATTCGTGGTGAATCGTTGTTCACAACCGAATACGCCTCTCTACTGGATTGTTCCAAAGCTCATTTAATTGAGTTGGCTGAAGACGCATCTCGTCGTGGATGGATCATATTTAAACGTATAGAAAATGTTATAGAGGTTCAGTTCTATAATCTTCTAACAGCACAGGAAAGGGAGTGGATTCTTGAGCAAAATTAAACAACTTATTCAATCGTACAGCAATTATATCGCAATCCCTTGGCGAAGTGATTCTGCAGCGGCTCAGCGCGTCATTTTCTGTGTGTACAACGAAGCTGATGAACTTCCACTTCGGGCCAAAATCGATGAATTTGAGCTTGTGACCAGGCAGTCTGAGCATGAATGGGTCATCTTTGATCTTACGGACACCTTTGCCGATTGGCTTGCTAATCAGCGTTATGCAAAGAGTTATTTCAAGAAACCCGATCTTCTTTCCATGCTATTGCCTAAATATCTTGATTTTATCACACGGGAGTTTGAGAAATTCCTTCAGGCCGAGGCGGTCAATGATAACACAGTTGTTGCCCTGGTGGGGGCTGGTTCGCTTTTCGGTTTTATAAAAGTCAAAGAAATTGTAAATACATTCGCTCCCCGCGTAAAGGGCAGGCTCCTCGTGTTCTTTCCGGGTAGTCATGAAAACAATAACTACCGTTTATTGGATGGATATGACGGATGGAACTACCTCGCGGTTTTGATTACAGCAGATAAGGATTTTTAACAATGCAACCATTTGAAAAATCACTCAGAAACAGACTTGAACGCACGGTAACAGACGCTCGGACCATTGCCGAAACGGTTGTGAAGGTCGCGCTGGATCCGCTTGGCGTCGGTGGTGCTGCTCCGTGGTATTCCGTGTGGCCACAAGTACGATGGGAAAGACGGTGATCGCATCAATGACCATCACCTGAGTTTAGCCGAGAAACATGCCGCTAAAGAAAATTCAAATTATAGCTATTCGGGAGGAGGAAAATGATTAACCAAGATGTATATCAGAGAAACCCAGCCACCTTAAAGCTTGTTAACGAGGGTGTGGCGAACGTAAATGATGAAAAAACCCGCCAAGCCATGGCTGTGCTTCGTTACGAACTGGAAACATTCGTTTGTGATGGACAATATGAAAAAGGCTTGGAGCATATCCTTGAAACTTATCTCAAGAATATTGAACAAGCACAACAGCCGGGGGTCTGGATCAGTGGTTTCTTTGGCTCAGGTAAATCCCACCTAGTGAAAATGCTTCGCGCCCTCTGGGTCGATACGGCATTTGACGATGGAGCCACATCACGCGGCATTGCCAAGCTTCCACGGAATATTAAGGATCTCTTAAAAGAGCTCAGCACCCAAGCCAGACGATACGGTGGAGTTCATGCCGCTTCCGGAACTATTGGAGCTGGAGCTAGTGGAAGCGTCCGGCTGGCACTTCTTCGCATCATCTTCAAATCGGTTAATCTTCCAGAGCAGTACCCGGTCGCTCGTTTTGTGATGTGGTTAAAAAAAGAAGGCATCTATGGCTCCGTCCAGGACTATGTCGAGCAAAACGGTTTCAACTGGGATGAAGAGCTTGCCAACTTCTATGTCGCTGAAGGACTCCATGAAGCATTGGTCAAAGTCAAACCCAATCTGTTCTCATCATCTGCTACGTGCGTCGAAACACTCAATAATCTTTATCCGCATGTTTTGGATATATCCAGCGATGACATGGTTAAAGTCATTCGTCATGCCTTAAGCAAAGATGGCATATTACCACTCACCCTTATAGCTCTTGATGAGATCCAGCAGTTTATCGGGGAAGATAGCGAGAAGTCAATGGAGGTTCAGGAAGTCGTCGAAGCCTGCTGTAAGGACCTGGGCGGTAGACTCCTTTTCATCGGTACAGGTCAGACAGCTGTGACCGGAACATCAAATCTTAAGAAACTTGAAGGCAGGTTCACCATCCGTGTCGAATTGTCCGATGCCGATGTCGATGCTGTGATCCGCCAGGTAATTCTTGCCAAAAAACCCGATACCATTTCCTCGATTGAAGATGTGATGCAAACTAACCTGGGTGAAATTTCTCGACACCTTTCCGGCACCACCATTGGTCATCGACAGGATGATATCACCAATTTCGCTCAGGATTACCCTATTTTGCCGGTTCGCCGCCGTTTTTGGGAGAATACCTTGCATGTTCTCGATCAAACCGGCACTGAAAGCCAACTCCGAAACCAGCTCAGTATGGTACACAAAGTTATTCAGACCAACATGTCTAACTCACTTGGAAATGTGGTCCCTGCAGATTACCTTTATTTTGATTCTGCTGATAAATTGCTTCAGTCCCGCACCCTGCCTCGCACGGTTCATGAGAAAACAATCAGCTGGATTAAAGGCTCGGAAGATGAGCGTCTCATGGCTCGCGCCTGCGGCCTGGTATTCCTCATCAATAAACTTGCAAGCAGCAACGAAGAGATTGGCATCAAAGCAACCGTCGATACACTTGCCGATTTGATGGTAGAAAATTTATCCGAAGGCAGCAGTGCGTTGCGTGGCAAACTGCCTGGACTTTTGAATAAATGCGAATTACTGATGAAAATAGGGGATGAATACCGCATCCAGACTGAGGAAAGCACCGCTTGGAACGACGAATTCCAGAGCCAGTACAGTAGTCTTGCCAGTGCACCCCATCGTATAGAGACTGAGCGGGATGATCGCATTCGCCACAAGTTCGGTGAGATGGTCAATAAGTTATCGCTGACTCAAGGCACTTCCAAAGTTACACGCACCATTTATCCGGTATTTGACACCCAGCTTCCAGCTGACAGTAGTCAGAAAATCTGCGTATGGGTTAGGGATGGGTGGAGCACTGATGAGAATTCCGTACGTGCAGAATCACGCCATGCTGGCAACCAGTCTCCAACGGTTTTTGTGTTCATCCCAAAACGTTCCTCTGATTACTTGCTCCGCAACCTAAAGGATTACAAAGCTGCCAACTCGACCCTCGAAAAACGTGGTGTGCCCAATACGCCGGAAGGCATGGACGCTCGGGATGCTATGGAGACCCGCAAACAAACTGCTGAAGGTAGAATCCATGAATCACTCGACGAAATGTTATCGGGCGCTCGTGTGTTTCAGGGAGGTGGCAATGAGATAGTTGGTACTAATCTCCAGGAAATGGTGTTAGAAGGTGCTGAAAATGCACTCAAGCGCCTGTACCCGCAATTTGACACCGCTGATCATACCGGCTGGGGAAAGGTCTATGGAATGGCAAAAAAAGGTGCACCAGATGCACTAAAAGCCGTAAGCTACGACGGTGAACCATCCAACAACCCGGTATGCAAAGCCATTATAGGATCCATCGCTGGTGGCAAGAACGGTGCGGATATCCGCAGCCAGTTTGAGGGGGCAGGCTTTGGCTGGTCCCGCGATGCAGTGGATGGTGCTCTTCAAGTCCTTCAGATGGCTGGATTGATCAGTGCCAAGAATGACCATGGTAAAACGATTGATCCAAAAGAACTGGAACGCAAGACAATAGGTAAAGTGCTATTTAAGGTAGAATCCACTACAATAACTACTGCTCAACGGATCCAGATCCGTAAACTATTCCAGAAGGTGGATTTGAGCGCCAAGCAAGGTGAAGAGTTGAATTATGCACCTCAGTTCATTCAAAAAATGAAGGAATTGGCTGAACGTGCTGGAGGCGAAGCACCTAAGCCAGTCCAGCCTGACACCAAAGTTTTGGACGATATCCGACTGACAGCTGGGAACGAGCAGCTCCTCGCACTCTATACTAATCGCGACGAATTAACTCAATTTGTCGATGACTGGTCAACAATAGCAAATCACATCGAAAAACGCTGG
>JAYEME010000071.1:2270-4521 GCA_034717915.1 Thermodesulfobacteriota bacterium | reverse complement strand
CGCTCCGCTTCCAGTTCAATCCGCGCCAGTGCCTTATTTTGTCCATCAGGGTTTCCCTGCTGTCGCACCAATTCCAAAGCGATTCCCAGTCTGGCAAGGGGGGAACGCAATTCATGGGAGATATCCCTCAATAAACGTTTTTGAGAACCAACCAGGTTTTCGATTTTCCCGGCCATTTCATCAAAATCATGTGCCAACCCGGATAGTTCATTTTTCCCTTTCACCTGATCCCCGATGCGGGTCGAAAGATCGCCACTGGCAAACTTGCGGGTGGCCTGACGTAATCGACCAATGGGTGCGGTTAATGAGCGAGCCAGGAGATAGCAGACCACTGCAGTTATCGCCAGCAGAATCAGCAATTGCCAGCCGAGGAATCCATGTGTGACTCCCTTGATCCAATGCCGGGATGGTGGCCGTTCTGGTAAGCTGATGGCAACAAAATAACTCTTGCCGGAACGTCCCTGAACCGCGCTGGCCAACCCGTTACGAGCTCCCATCATCGGGAAAACAACCTCACCGCTGTGCATCGCCCTTTGCACCATGTGTAGCATACGTCGAGGCACCCGTTGCTCAGTCAGAGGTCGTCCGTCGCAATCAAATAACAGCAGATGAATTCCGGATTCTGCCAACAATGCTTCGGCAAACTCATCGACTTCTTCAACCCCCTCATCTTCAAAAGCCTTAATCGCTTCCCGCCCATATTCGGCTATTGCCTGCCGGGCAAAGTTCTGATGTGCCAGGGGCGGAAACTCCTGATCGCGGAAATAAGTCAAAACAATCACTGCCGTTGAAACCAGCAGGATAATTAATAGAAAATAGAGAAATATTTTCAGAAACAGACTGCGCATCAGGATTAGCTTTCTGGCAGGGAGTAGAGATAACCGACGCTACGGATGGTTCTGATCCGTTCGGTATTGCCATCATAATGACCCAGTTTTTTTCGTAATGCACTGACATGGACATCGATACTGCGATCATAAGCCGATAACCGTCGACCAAGAACTTTTCCTACCAGATCATCCCGGCTGACAACCTCTCCAGCTCGTGCTAGCAACACTTCAAGCAGATTAAACTCAACCGAGGTCAGTTCAATATCTTCACCACCACGTTTCACTGTGCGGTTGGTCGAATAAAGAACCACATCACCGACCTTCAATTCAGCTGGCTTTTCTCCGGGCGATTGCTGAGCGTCTGTCGGATCCATGCGGCGCTGGATTGCCCTGATCCGCGCTACCAACTCACGAGGATTGAAGGGCTTCGGCAGATAATCATCGGCTCCCAACTCCAATCCGACAATTCGATCGATATCGTCCCCTCGGGCAGTTAACATGATCACCGGAACCTTGCTTCTTTCGCGGATTTTTCTGAGGACATCAAAACCATTCATTCCCGGCAGCATCACATCCAGAACCACCAGAGCATACTCCACAGCCAGTGCCTGTTCTGCACCATCGCCACCATGATGCGCCGTTTCAATGGCAAAACCTTCACCACTGAGATAATCGTTCAACAGTTCGCAAAGCTCTATATCGTCATCTATAATCAGTATTCGATCCATGCTTACTCCTTACCAGTGCTCTTATCATACCTGCAAGCTACGACGAAGGGTGTAAAGAAATGTTAAGAGAAGAAAGCGGCCTGCCTTAAGACTTTACATAACTTTACCCAAACCATACAGCACTTAACCCACTCTTTAGATTCTTTGCTCTATAGTGAACCCATCAAACAACAAAACAACTCACCTCAACCCAAGGAGAAACATTATGAAAAAAACAACAATTATTCCAGCAATACTAATCGGCATTCTGCTCTCCAGCGGAACAGCATTCGCATGGCCTGGTGGACAGGGTAAAAAAAATTGCAATAATTCCTGTTATCGTCAAGGAGAGGGAATGACCTATGAGCAGCATGAAGAGTGGCTGGAAAATCGACTGGAGAAAATGGCGGTCATTCTTGACCTGACCGAACAACAAAAAGAGCAGCTCGAAGACCTGCATGAAAAAAACTGGCAGGATCGTCAATCCATGCGGGCAGAAATGCAAACCAGCCGTGACGGTTTACGTGAATACAAACAAGGTAGAGACTTCAATGAGTCCGAGTTCCTTGCTATAGCACAAAAGCATGCTGATTTAAAAACCGAAATGATGGTTCAACGTGCAAAAAACCGGCAGCAGATCTTTGCGGTTCTAACCCCCGAACAACAGCAAAAAGCAGAACAACTTAGAGATATCCACGGTGGTGGATTCTACGG
>JAYEME010000071.1:0-2170 GCA_034717915.1 Thermodesulfobacteriota bacterium | reverse complement strand
GTGGTGGATTCTACGGGCAACGTGATGGATACCGCGACTGCGACGGATTTCGCAAATATGATGGAAGAGGCCAGGGTCGCGGACAACGTTACAATAACTGATCATTTTCAAATCATTATATCCACACAAAAAGCCCCCGGCCATAAACCGGGGGCTTTTTGTGTGACTTTATCGCTGTCGATCAGACTACGCCCATAGCCAGCATGGCACGGGACACCTTGATGAATCCGGCGATGTTGGCACCGACCACGTAGTTTCCAGGTGAGCCGTACTCTTCCGCTGTTTCGTGGCAGTCCCTATGGATGTTTTCCATGATTATCCGCAGGCGATTCTCGGTATATTCAAAATCCCAGGAATCACGAATAGCATTTTGCTGCATCTCCAGAGCCGAGGTGGCAACCCCACCAGCGTTGGCTGCTTTTCCAGGGCCGTAAGCAATACCGGCATCGAGGAAGACTTTAACCCCTTCCGGTGTGGTCGGCATGTTGGCTCCTTCGCCAATAGCAATACAACCATTCTTGACCAGCATGGCAGCATCCTTACCATTGATTTCATTCTGGGTTGCCGAAGGCATGGCGACCTGACAGGGAACTTCCCAGATGTTACCACCGGCGACATACTTGGCGCTCTTGCGCTCATCTGCATAAGCACTGATCCGGCGGCGTTCAATCTCTTTGATCTGTTGAACCAATTCCAGATCAATCCCATTTTTGTCGTAAATATAGCCAGCAGAATCGGAACAGGCGACAACCTTACCGCCGAGCTGATGGATTTTTTCAATGGTGTAGATAGCAACATTTCCAGAACCTGAGACAACACAGGTTTTGCCCTCAAAAGAGTCCTTGCGAACCTTGAGCATTTCATCGACAAAGAAGGTGGCACCGTATCCGGTGGCTTCTGTACGAACCAACGATCCACCCCAGTTGAGTCCTTTTCCGGTCAATACGCCCGCTTCCCAACGATTGGTAATGCGTTTGTAGGTGCCGAACATGAAACCGATTTCTCGGCCACCAACACCGATATCGCCAGCAGGGACGTCAGTATGTTCCCCGATGTGACGGTAGAGTTCCATCATGAAGCTCTGGCAGAAGCGCATGATGTCGCCATCTGTTTTTCCTTTAGGATCAAAATCTGATCCACCTTTGCCACCACCGATTGGCAAACCGGTCAGGGCATTTTTGAAAATTTGTTCAAACCCGAGGAATTTAACGATGCCCAGATAGACTGAAGGGTGGAAACGCAAACCACCTTTGTAAGGTCCAAGGGCACTGTTGAATTCAACCCGGAAGCCACGGTTGATTTGCACTTTGCCGTGGGTGTCAACCCAGGGAACCCGGAAGATGATTTGGCGCTCCGGTTCACAGATCCGCTCAATAATTTTGTAGTGTGCAAACTCCGGGTTTTTTACCAGAACCGGCCCGAGGCTTTCGAGAACTTCTTTGACTGCCTGGTGAAACTCTATCTCACCAGGGTTGCGAGCAATAACCGATTGATAGATAGGTTCAATTTTTTCATCCATAGCTGATGACATGATTTTCCTCCTTGAGATAAGACCCGACAGGTGCCTATATCCTGGATCCGTGAGTAAACGGCGGATGAAGAGTGTAAGTGCTTGGATTGAATAAGCGATTCAAAAAATCTTAGTTTCACCTATAGGTTCAGCGGCGATTTTTTGGACGCTTAGGCAATTCAATGACTTGCGCTATTCGCCGACGGTTACTCACGGATTCAGGTACATGATAGGCAGAATTATTATTCAAATATCAACTGGTCTATATTTTGTGGATCTGCTTACACAAAAAAAGAACAATTGTGCTTAAAAAATATGCTAAGCACTTCAATATATTAAAAGTATTAAATTAAAGAATCTTGAAGATAGGCAGACCCGATAGGATCCTGTGGACTTCTTTTACTATTGAGTTAAGAGCAACACTGTTTGCCGCAAATAAACACTCTTCTTGTACGCAAGTATCGCAGATTGTATCGTAACTGTAAAGCAAATTTTCATTCTTTCCGTTGGTCTTTAACCAGCAGAAAGTGGAACCTTTTCTCTTCTCCATCTTAGCCCCGTCAAGACCCCACTCCACTGCTAGTTCAATAAAATCCAAAAGGATCCCTTTAACCCGGATTTTTATCTGCTAGACTGATAGTAATGATTAAAATCTCCATG
>JAYEME010000070.1:0-17198 GCA_034717915.1 Thermodesulfobacteriota bacterium | reverse complement strand
AAACGGTATTCAACGGTTCAATACATTAAAATGGTGAAAAATGGCATATTGCCACCATTTGACAAACGAATCTGGCAACGTAATTATTGGGAACATATCGTCCGCAATGAAAACGAATATAAACATATTGCCCAATACATTGTTGATAACCCCCCAAAATGGGACATGGATAAATTAAATGGCGGCGATGGAAACAGGGTAATGGAGCCACTAGCCCAATATAACGATGAGGCGTGGATGATATGACTAACAACCTCCCAGAAAAATTTTCTAACTTCGTTATTTTTAAAACAACAGACGGTAAAGTCAATATCGATGTTTACTTTCACAATGAAACCCTGTGGCTTAGCCAGAAGCTCATTGGTGAACTGTTTCAGAAAGATCGAAGCGTCATCTCAAAGCATCTGAAAAATATATTTGCAGAAGGCGAACTGGACGAGCAAGTGGTATGTGCAAAATTCGCACTAACCACTCAGCACGGTGCCATAGAGGGAAAAACCCAGCAAAAAAAGGTGATGTACTACAACCTGCGGGCCATTACTGCCGTTGGCTATCGGGTTAATTCGCACCGGGCAACCGAGTTCCGCAAATGGGCCACCGAAATCCTCCATGAATACATCATCAAAGGCTTTGCCATGGATGATGAACGGCTCAAGCAGATCAAACACTTTGGGCAAGATTATTTTGATGAAATGCTGGAGCGAATTAGAGAGATTCGCCTGAGTGAAAGACGATTCTACCAAAAAATTACTGATATTTACGCACTTTCAGCTGATTATGATAGGCAAGACAACACAACCAGAGAATTTTATGCAACAGCGCAGAATAAAATGCATTGGGCGATACAGGGAAAGACGGCTGCTGAAATTATTTACAGTGAAGCGGATGCAAATAAAATATACATGGGTTTAAAAACATGGAAACATGCGCCTGATGAAAAGATTTTAAAATCAGATGTAAGCATTGCAAAAAACTATCTTGAAAAAGCTCACCTGAAACAACTTGAAAAGATTGTCTCGGCATACCTTGATCTTGCTGAAAACAGGGCAGCTCGTGGTATTGTGATGAATATGAAAGACTGGGTAATATTTTTAGATAAATTTTTGGAACTGTCTGATTATCCAATCCTGCTTGATAATGGCAAGGTCTCTGCGATAGAGGCAAAACTAAAAGCAGAAGGTGAGTATGAAAAATATAGAGTAATACAGGACAGAAAGTACATCTCTGATTTTGATAAAGAGATAAAAAGAATAACGGATGGTGGCCATGACCAATAAAATTACCGAAAACGTCATCGAAAATTTCTGCATCGAGCTACTGGAAAAACAGGGCTACGAATACATCTATGCCCCTGATATTGCCCCTGATAGCGACAACCCCCTACGCAGTGATTTTGAAAATCCACCAGCCACACCAGATCACCTCTTTGGTTGCCATCTTTTTGATAACTCACTTTTACCCCTTCGGTGAGTAGTCGATGGAAGCTCTCGTTATTGCTGAGTCGCCGTATTGCTGCTGAACTCTATGCTGAAATCATCAAAATCAAACCTGAGTGGCATTCGGATGATTTGGATAAGGGCGTGATTAAAGTGGTGATGACTTCCAGCTCATCGGATGGCCCTGAAATTGCCAAACATCACACCACCAAGACACAAAGCTATCCACCCGATATGCAAAAACTGGCAACAGAAACGGTATTGAAACAGGCCGAACTTATTGCCAATGAGATGATAGTTGAAGCATAAAACGCATGTACTAAACACACGCTGTCACTGTCTAGAGAGGGAATCAATATGCGTTATATCTGTACCTGTTGTGGCTATATCTACGACCCGGAAAAAGGGGATGAAATGAACGAAATTCCAGCGGGAGTAGAGTTTGATGATTTACCCGAAGGATGGGTTTGCCCACTCTGTTACGCGGAACGCGATAAATTTGATCCTTTGGATTGAGTCTGAAATTGTTTGAATATTTTTTAAGAAATATAAACTATCTTTCAGAAATAGATAATAGTTCTTAAATAGTTATATTGACTATGACAGGAATCACTTTAAGTATTGTTCGCTAAATATCTGGCCGCTGAAAATATAGATTTCTGCATCTGGCCGCTGCCATGAGTTCTCAGACAGTCCCGCTTTGACACAGGTTTGCTGAAGGAAAGTCTCCCTGTCCCAGTCATAATCAGTAGCGACTTGTGGTAACAATACGCCGCGATTATGCCCTTTCACTATATAGATGCCGTGCGTGCCAACTTCTATCCGGTCGGTATCTTCAATTTTTTCGAGAGGTGACAGAACCGTAATTTCGACGCTGAAGTTGTCCAGTTCGTCTGGACTCATTGGCTGGAAGCGCGGATCCTGGCTTGCTGCAGCGACAGCCATTGTTGCTACTTCCTGAAACAAAGGCTGCTGTGACTGAAAATTTCCTATACAACCGCGTAAATGACCATTCTGTGTGATTGTGACAAAACAGCCTGAATGTTCATTGAGGGCTTCTTCTTCTCTCGGTGTCGGGCTATAATCCTCATTCTTGATTTGCTGAATAATAGCCTCACGAGCAATTTTCAATAAAATTATTGTATCATTTTGAGAAAGCATCAAAACTCCTTCAACATTAAGGGGTGATGAGTAAGAAATACTATTCTGCACGGGGGTTTTATCTTGAAAATATATCATACCTATTTGTTGTTACTGATTTTTATTCTTGGATTAAGCGGTTGTGCTGTAACTCCGACGACTGAGCAGGGTGATCTCATGTCGAAGAGGATTTTAATTCAGCAAGAGATTCGGCAAAGTAAGATTTTACATGAGCAAGCTGTGCAACAGTTGAGGGAGGTTCATCCTGAAGCATGTGCACTCTATGAGCAGGCGCGCACTGCTGAGTCGCAAGGTCAACTGAATGTTGCGATTGAGACCTACCACAGGGCGATGCAACAAGCTCCAGAAAGTGGACTTTTATTAACTGGTTTGGGAATGGCTTACCTGCGGAGGGAGGATGTCGTTCCTGCCCGGCGCTATTTAATTAAGGCGGTGAGATCCGATCCCGATTATTATAAATCCCGTTTAGGTTTGGGATATATTTATCTACAGAATCGACAACTTCCCAAGGCCATCTCCCAGTTGGAAGCATCTTTGCAACTGCTACCTACAACTCAGGGGACGTTTCTCCTTGGTGAGGCTGAGGAGGAGCAAGGAAATTTGCCGCGAGCACGGGAACTTTACCAGGTTGTTGTACAGGTTGATAAAAATGGTAAATTGGGTCAAGTTGCGTCAACCCGATTGAGGAGTTTATCGAAATGAGTCTAGAAAGCTTTCCGTGGTCTCTGGATGAGGGTGAAAATATCCTCTGGCAGGGGCGTCCAGCACCACGCTGTTACACTTTTCGGCACTGGTTGCAAGCAACAATCGGGACAATTCTGTTTTTAGCTTGTAGCTTTTGGCTCATGGTCGGTGTCCAGCTGGTCTACTATCAAGGGTATTCCTGGTGGTTGGCACTGGCTCCTTTTTTGTTAGCTGTTGCTGCGTTTTTTGTCGGACCGGGTCAATTGGCACTGGCGCGCTTACGTTGGGAAGAGATCTTTTATGCTTTAACCGATCAACGTTTGCTGGTACGAAATAAGCTTATTGCTGGTAAAACGTCTACTTATCAAATCAGTGACTTCAAACGTTTCAAACAGAAGAAATATGGTCAACATCTTTTGAGTCTTCAGCTATCTTTCAAGGGGAGCCCCCCGGTGACATTGGAATGTCTGGAACACCCGGAACTTTTTCTTAATCTTCTACCAAAGAACGCATCAAAACCATCCCCACCGGAATCCGTTTGACTTGCAGGGATACTGATCGCTATGATGCGCGACTTTTAAAACATTGATTCTGACTTTTATGGTGATAAATGAATAAAGCTTTTTACCTGGAAACCTTTGGTTGCCAGATGAATGTTGTCGATTCAGAACAGATTGTTGATCTACTGCAGGACATCGGTTATTCGCAGGTCGATACAGCTGAAGCGGCTGATCTGGTCTTGCTAAATACCTGCTCAGTTCGCGATAAAGCAGAGCGCAAGGTCTACGGGCACCTTGGTCGATTCAAACCGATCAAAGATCAACGACCGGAACTGATCATCGGGGTTGGTGGGTGTGTGGCGCAGCAGGAAGGGGAGAGGATGCTGGAAAAAGTTGCATACCTCGATCTGGTTTTTGGCACGCACAATATTCATCAGCTTCCGCAATTGGTTCAGCAGGTTGAAGAGAAGCGTGAACGTGGCAGTGTAACGGAGTTTCTGGATCGTGAAACACGTCTGAACCTGTTCCCCGAACGGACTTTCAGGGAGACTGTTACCCGGTTTGTCACCGTCATGCAGGGGTGTGATAATTTTTGTTCGTATTGTATTGTTCCACATGTTCGTGGCCGTGAGATCAGCCGTCCAAGTGCTGAGGTTATTGCTGAGGTGACCGGCCTGGTGAAGCAGGGGGTACGTGAAATAACCCTGCTCGGCCAAAATGTCAATTCTTACGGTCTCAAGGATGCTGCTGAACTTTCATTTGCTGAGTTGCTGCAAAAGGTCAATAATATAGAAGGGTTGGAAAGGTTACGATTTGCCACCTCGCATCCCAAAGATCTGACCGATGAACTGATTGATAGTTTTGGCTCTCTGGATAAACTGTGTCACCATATTCACTTGCCGTTCCAAAGTGGTTCTGACCGGATTCTCAAAATGATGAATCGTGGTTATACCGTCAGTGAGTATTTGGATAAGGTCACACGGTTAAAAAAAATCTGCCCGGACATCCGTCTGACAACAGATATTATCGTTGGCTTTCCTCAAGAAAATGAAGATGATTTTCAGGCAACCCTCGATTTGGTCGAACAGGTCCGTTATGCTGATGCTTTCACTTTCCTCTATTCTCCCCGGATTGAAACAGCAGCCGCAAAGATGGAAGATAATCAATCAAAAATGCAAAAACAGCAGCACTTTGATCGATTGCTTCAATTACAACAACAGGTAAGTGCGGAAATCTGGCAAGAAGATGCTGATTGCGTATTGCCGGTTTTAGTTGAGGGAATCAGCAGGCAGGGGGGTGGGCAATTATTCGGCAGATCCACCTGGAATCGGATTGTCAATTTCTCTGGGACTACAGGGTTGATTGGACAGACGGTTCCGGTTAAAATTTCAAAAGTAATGCGTAATTCACACCTTGGCGAGCTGGTTGAGCTCTGATAAAGGAAAACGGAACGACATGATTGATTTACATACACACACATTTTTTAGTGATGGTGAGCTGGTTCCGACTGAGTTGGTGCGCCGAGCAGCTGTGGCTGGTTATACTGCTATTGCCATTACCGATCACGCTGATAAAACAAATACAAAATGGTTGCTTGAGAATATAGCCGATGTTGTTGATGAAATTGGTTCGGCAAATAACATCCAGGTTCTGGCGGGGGTTGAGCTGACCCATGTGCCACCAAAATCGATTGCTGATGTTGCCCAGCTTGCCAAGGATAATGGTGCTGAAATTGTCTTGGTTCACGGGGAATCGATTGTAGATCCGGTTATGCCCGGCACGAATATGGCGGCAATAAAGGCAGGTGTTGATATTCTTGCTCATCCTGGTCTGATAACACCAGAGGAGGTTCAATTGGCGGCAGAGCTGGGTGTCCATCTGGAGATAACGACCCGCAAAGGGAATTCTCTGACTAACGGACATATAGTTAAATTAGCCGAAAAATATGGTGCCAAACTTGTGGTCAATAATGATGCTCATGCTCCGACCGATATCCTCCCTCCCGAGCTGGTACATAAAATTGCACTGGGTGCTGGGATGACAGAAGAACAGTTTTTACAGGCGCAGAAAAATTCCGCTGAATTGGTTGCCAGGGCTAAGGCTTAAAGGCTTTGGCCGCAGATGAACGCAGATAAGGGCGGATTAGAACCAAAATATAAGAACTTATTTCTCAAGGTTTATATCTGCGTGAATCAGATTTTATCTGCGGCTAAATGGTTGTGATTTTGTGTTTTTATAGAATTGTATGATAGTGACCGGAGGAAATTGATGAATAAAAAAGATTTTACTTTTTTGAAACAGCTGGTTGAAACCCCCAGTCCGTCCGGTTACGAACAGCCAGCCCAGAGGATCATAAAAAAACAGCTGGAAGAAGTCGCTGATAATCTAAAAACCGATGTTATGGGCAACCTTATTGCCCGCCTTGATGGTCAGGGCGGCCCGCGGGTTATGCTGGCTGGTCACTGTGATGAAATCGGTTTCATGGTGCAGTTTGTCGATGATCGCGGGTTTATTTATTTTGGTGCTATCGGCGGGGTTGATCCTCATCTATCGCCGGGGCAGCGGGTAGTGATTCATACCAATCAGGGTGAAATCCCTGGTGTAATTGGTAAGAAAGCGATCCATCTGATTGAACCGAAAGATCGCGAAAAAGTCATCAACCTGAAAAAGCAGTTTATCGACATCGGTTGTTCAACTCGTGAGGAAGTTGAAGCGTTAATTCAGATTGGTGATCCTGTAACCTTTGCTGTCGGGGTGCAAAAACTGCAAAATGATCGGGCAACTTCACGGGCTTTTGATGATAAAATGGGTGCATTTATTGTCACTGAGGTGATGAAACGGGTCAAGGATCAGGGTAGCATTGACTGTGATCTCTATGCCGTCTCCACGGTTCAGGAAGAGATTGGCTTGCGCGGTGCGGCAACCAGCAGTTACGGAGTTCAACCCGATGTTGGTATTGTCGTTGAGGTCACCCATGCGACCGATTATCCAGATGTTGAGCAGTCTGCAATTGGTCGGGTTGAGCTTGGAAAAGGTCCGGTACTTGCCAGAGGAGCCAATATCAACCCGGTGCTGTTCAAATTAATACTTGAAACAGCGATGCAAGAAAATATCCCGATTCAGATCATTGGTGTTCCACGAGCTACCGGTACCGATGCCAATGTTATGCAATTATCCCGTGGTGGAGTTGCAACGGCACTGCTGGGGATTCCTTTACGCTACATGCACACCCCGGTAGAAACTCTCTCATTGTCTGATATAGATTATGCCATCTCCCTGTTAGTGGCAGTGGTAAAACGGATCCAGAAAACTTCTTCATTTATCCCGGTGTGACTCTCTTGAATGTCAGTTAGCAATAGTTGACCCTTGACAACTCATTAAAACCGGCGTAAATTCTTGACATAAGATTAAGTTTTATTTCTCATTTCTGTATGTTGAATTGTGGCTCTTCTATAATATAGGGGAATCTCTTCAATCCTTCCGTCAGTTTCCCTCTTTATTTCTCCTATATTACAGCTGTTGATTTGTGTCTGTAACATCAGGAGGCTAATATGACTCACACCCACCTGCGTAAACACGTTGAAACCATGCTTGGTCGCGCCGATGTTGTTCTTGATGGTAAACGCCCCTGGGATATACGGGTTAAAAATAATCGCTTGTTCCAGCGTGTTATGGCAAAAGGGAGTCTGGGATTTGGTGAAGCCTACATGGATGGTTGGTGGGATGCTGAATCGCTGGATCAACTTGCTACTCAACTACTTAAATCTCATCTTGACAAACAGTTCAAATCTGCCGTGGTTCTTGTCGATTCTCTCAAGGCTAAATTCCTTAATTGTCAAACCGTCAATCGGGCTTTACAGGTTGGAGAAAAGCATTATGATATTGGTAATGATCTCTATAAAAGAATGCTTGATTCGCGGATGATCTATAGTTGTGGTTACTGGAAGGAGGCACAAACTCTGGAAGAGGCACAGCGCGCTAAACTTGATCTGACCTGTCGAAAACTACACCTGAAGGAGGGACAAAAGGTCTTGGATGTTGGTTGTGGGTGGGGTGGCACGGCGCGTTATATGGCTGAAAATTACGGGGTCGAAGTTGTCGGGATCACAATTTCCAAAGAACAGGCAAAATTGGCACAAGAAAACTGCCGTAACCTGCCTGTAGATATCCGGGTTCAGGATTATAGAAAAATTCAGGATCGTTTTGATCGGATTGTCTCTATCGGCATGTTTGAACATGTTGGTTATAAAAATTATCAAACCTATTTTAAAAAAATCAACGCATTGTTAAAGGATGATGGTTTATTTCTGTTGCACACAATTGGAGGAAATACCCCGTCAAAGAGAACCGATCCATGGATTGAGCGTTATATCTTTCCGAATGGGATGATTCCTTCTTCACAACAAATAAGTTCATCGTTTGAAGGTTATTTTGTTTTAGAGGATTGGCATAATTTTGGGTTGGATTACGATAAAACGTTGATGAGATGGCATGAAAATTTTGAGACTGCCTGGCCGGAACTTCGGGATCGTTACGATGAACGCTTTCGCCGGATGTGGAATTATTACCTGCTTGCCAGTGCTGGATCTTTCCGAGCCAGGGAAAATCAGTTATGGCAGGTAGTTTTGTCAAAGGGCGGTTTGTCTGAAACTTATGATTGCCCCCGCTGATTTCTGCAGGGGACGATAATAGTCAGTCAAATAAATATCCAATTGCAGAAGTGGAACCCTTTACATGTCCGGCAAATCAAGCCCCTCATAGTCGGAAAGGAATCCTTTTATCTGTGCGGTGATCTGTTCAACTCCACCGCTCTCTTCACTCTCGATATTGAGTGGTAACTGTGGATCGTGCAGTGATTTGCGCAGCAGTGCCCAACCGTTCCCCGAAGTCGCATCGCAGGTGACGTGTACCCCCTCATAATTATTCGATGTCAAGCTCCAGCCTTCCATTTGTTCTACAAAATCAGAGAATCCCTCAAGGACTGAGGTACCATAGGCACTGAAATCAGCAACCTTGATTTTTGGACGGTATTCTGCCGCTTCAATTGGTTCAGGAAGGGTGGCAATCAGTTCATCAATCGTCCCATTGCCAGTGGCTTTGAGTTGCGCAATTTTGATCAGAATTTTGGCGATCTGGTAAGCACCGTCATCAAGAAAGTAGTTTTCTTTGAGTGCGCCGTGTCCGGAGGTTTCAAGCGCCAGCCACGACTCTTTTCCTGCTGCATTGAGGCGAATTGCTTCGTTGATAACGTTGCGGTAGCCGCGCTGAAAGCGATGGTGTACTCCGCCGAGATTTTCTTCAATCCACCATTTGAGGCCGGTTGATGTGACCGAATCGGTCACAATCACCGATTCGGGATGATCTTCGAGAACGATGGTTGCCATCAGTGCAATAAAGCGGTTGCGGTTGATCGGGGCTCCATTTTTGTCGACGGCACCGGCGCGATCAACATCGGTATCAAAAATAATCCCGAAGTCAGCGGCATTGTCTTTAACGGCGGTAATGATCGCGGCCATTGCATCTTGGTCTTCGGGGTTGGGGATGTGGTTTGGAAACATCCCGTTGGGTTCCAGAAACTGGCTGCCGGTGGTGTTTGCGCCTAGGGGTTGTAGAACCTTGTCAACGAAAAAACCTCCGGCTCCATTCCCGGCATCGACAATAATTTTCAGGCCGTCCAGTGGTGTTTTGACGCCGGTTCCATTGCGGATAACAGAAACGAGATGGGCAGCATAATCGTCCATCAAGTTGACCGCTGTTACGTTGATAGTGGGAAGATCGGAGAGCCCATCAATCTTGGCGGCTCTGGTTAGAATGTTAGTGATGTTCTTTTTCTCTAGACCTCCATCACGGATGAAAAACTTCATTCCGTTACGGTTGAACGGCAAGTGGCTGGCAGTCAGCATGATGGAGCCGTCGTAACCGTGGTTTTCGAACACGGTTGACATGAACATCGCTGGAGTGGAGGCGAGTCCACAGTCGAATACCACCGCACCCGCTGCTTCTAGTCCTTGAAAAACAGAGTTTTTGATCTGGTTTGCTGAAATGCGTGAATCGTGACCTATCGAAATTCTTAATTGGTTTGCCGGTTTGCCGAGGCGTTCTGAAAGCCACTGGGCAAAAGCGAAACCAATAGAACGGACAATCGGGTCGTGCAGTGATACTGGTTGTCCTTTGACACCCGTAATGGCAATCCCACGGACATCACTGCCATTTTGTAAATTCAACCACTTTTCCATTGAATACCCTTTTACGTAAAAAACCCGTCCAAAGGGCGGGTTTTTTACTTCTAGAAACACATTTCGCCTTCGGCAATTCCTGAACGAAATCGAAGGTTCGCTTATTTATCTCTCTTCCGCCGGCTTGATACTGGTTTCTGGGATCGGGATCCAAATTTTTTAAATCCGGCGTTTCCTTTACCAAATTTTCTCCGCTTGGAAAAATCACTTGCAGGTGGTTTGTATGATCCTGAATCGGGACTAATCTGCAATTGCTCATCACAAACCCAGACACCTTTTAATTTATGTAATAGATCCTGAGAAAGGTTTTTCGGTAGATCGACCAGACTGAACTGATCAAACAGTCGAATTCTACCAATATCCTTGCTGTTGAGTTTTCCTTCGTTGCTGATTGCGCCAACAATATTTCCCGGCTCTACACCGTGCTTTCGACCAACTTCAATCCGATAGGTCTGCATCTGGTCGTCACTGGTTTTTCTTTCCCGTCTCGGCGCACTATTTCGTTCTGGACGTTCTACCCGAATTTCCTCAACAAACGCTTCTTCTGGATTAAGAGGGCGTTCTTTTTGTAGCAAGTAGGCGAGGGTGGCAGCTATCCTGCGGTGGCCAACATCGTATTCACTCTGGTACTGATCGATCAACTCCTCAAAAAACTCCATATCTTCAGATTCCATTGCACTGGAAACCTGTTCTTTAAACTGATTGATGCGCCGATTGGTGATATCTTTACGGCTTGGTAGTGCCATCGCTTTAATTGGTTGGCGGGTAGCTCTTTCGATCGCAGCAAGCATCCGTTTTTCCCGTGGAGCAACAAACAGAATAGCCTTCCCTTCGCGTCCGGCACGCCCGGTTCGGCCAATCCGGTGGATATAGGCTTCCGTATCATAAGGGATATCGTAATTGACAACATGGCTGATCCGTTTGACATCCAGTCCACGGGCGGCAACATCGGTTGCAACAACAATATCAAGCGCCCCCTTTTTTAACTGATCAACGGTTTTTTCCCGCAACATCTGGGTCATGTCACCGTTCAGAGCAGCACTGGAAAAGCCACGCGCTTCAAGTTTTTCTGCCAGTTCTACTGTAGCAACTTTGGTGCGGACAAAAATCAACATGCCGTCGATCTCTTCTGCTTCCAGAATACGGGTCAGGGCGTCCAGTTTGTGTAACCCTTTCACCTGCCAGAACCGCTGAGAAATTGTCTCAACAGTTGAGGTTTTACTTTTAATTTTAATTTCGATCGGGTCTTTCAGGTGTTTGCGAGCAACCTTAATAACCTCTTTTGGCATTGTTGCAGAAAAAAGGGCTGTTTGTCGTTGTTCCGGTACATATTCAAGAATCTGATCAACATCATCAATAAAACCCATCTTCAACATTTCATCGGCTTCATCAATTACGATACAGCTCAGTTTGTCGAGCTTCAGTGTCCCACGGCGTAAATGATCCTGGATTCGTCCCGGAGTTCCAACAACAGCCTGAACGCCACGCTGTAGCTGCCGTAACTGTTGCCCCATATTTTGACCGCCGTAAACGGGTAAAACCTGAAATCCTTTGAGATGTCTGGCATAGGTTTGCATCGCTTCGGCAACCTGCAAGGCTAGCTCCCGAGTTGGAGTCAAAACCAGGATTTGCGGTGCTTTTAACTTGGGATTAAGCCGGCTGAGCAGTGGCAGAGAAAAAGCGGCTGTCTTTCCCGTTCCGGTCTGAGCTTGTCCCAACAGGTCGCGCCCCTCCAGAAGCGGTGGAATACTCTGCGCCTGGATCGGTGTTGGTGTCTCATAACCAACTTCATTAATAACTTTAAAAACTGCGGGAGCAAGGGAGAGTTCTTTAAATGATGGAACATTTTCTTCAGACATAGATTTCCTGTTGATCAGTAAATTTGATTTGGGCAAAAGACGCGCACCATAGCCTATTTACAGGTTACGCACCAGTTATTTATTTAGCTTTCCAGTTGATCAGCAGTAATGCCAGCAGAGTCAGATTGGCAAACATGGCAATCGCCATAGCCAGACCGGTAAAGAGTCCAAAATAGATTGTTGGAATAAAATTTGATAAGGTCAGAATTGAAAAACCGATAATAATTGTGATTGAGGTGTAATACATAGCTCGCCCGACACTGTCGTGGCAGCGTTTCATGGCAGCCAGATAGTCACCATCAACGGCAATTTCCTCATTGAAACGGTGGACGTAATGGATCGTATCATCAACCGCAATGCCGATGGAAATGGCTGCAATGGTAATAGTCATGATATCCAGCGGGATATTCAGCCAGCCCATCAAGCCGAGAACCATCCCAGCAGAAATCAGGTTTGGAATGATGGATATTATGGCTAAACGTAAAGAGCGGAATTGCAGAATAAACATCACCATGATGACGAGAAAAACCACACCGATAGTCATGATTTGCGAACTGAATAGACTTTGCAGGACATTGTTGTAGAGGACAAACATGCCGGTCAGGTGAACCTGCTCTGGTTTGATCTGAAATTTATCGGTTAAATCAAAGCTGATTTTTTTCAATAGTTCGGCACGACGCAATTCTGGGTTTGAATCGATGACACGTAGAGAAAACCGGACCTGATTGCCATCTTCCGACATATAGGGGTGAAATAGTGATTGGTTGATAACCTCCGGCAGTTTTTTGTGGATAACCGCCAAAGAGATGTTGTCCAGCGGGAGATCTTCATTCAATTGTTGCATCATCGTCATGGTGGTTGCCATGGAGAGAACTTTGCCCGTTTCCGGTAATTCATCCAGGTAGTTGTGGATATTTTTCAAGGTGTCAATCTGGTAACTGTTATACCAGTAGCTGCTACCTGAAAGTCCGGCATCTTCCTCTTCATCACTAAAGAAATCATCCGCAAAAGGATCATCTTCTGCCAGGAGCTCTTCTTGCGGTTGATCGGTAAAGAAATCAGGATCTGCATCAATAATGATATCCAGCGGAGTGGTTCCCCCCAGTTGTCGGTCAATCAACTCCATTCCTTGATAAATTTCGGTGGTTGGTTTGAAATAGTCGATAAAACGGTTTTCGACCGTCAATTTAGAAATACCAACAACACTTAAAATGACCAGTGCAGCAAAGATAGCCAAGGTCAATTTACCCCGATATTCAACCCAATGCGCACAGGTGCGAGTAATGGTGCCGGTGATGTCAAAGCGGTGTGTAAATTTGACCGGTTTTTTGTAGAGCATTAATCCCGCTGGAAAAATTGCAAATGAGATGAGGAGAGCAAAACTGATGCCGATTGCCATCATCCAGCCGAAATCAATGACCGGACGGATATCGCTGGTCAATAAAGAGGCAAAGGCAACAATTGTTGTCAGCGCCGTGTAGATACTTGGTATCGCTTTTCCCCGCACCATTTCTTTGACCATGGTGGCCTGATCCGCATCGGGAATTTCATCGAATAGTTCATTGTAGCGGACAATCAGGTGAACGCAGAGGGAGAGGGTGATAATCAATAATAACGAAGTAAAGTTGGATGAAACAACCGTCACTTTCCAGCCGATCAGACCAAGAAAGCCAAACATAAACAATACTGCGGAAAAACAGCAAACCATTGGCAAGAGAACCCAACGAGGATAGCGGAAAATCAAAAACAGCATCGAGACCAGAAAAACCAGAACCCCAAGGCCAAAAGCGGTGAGATCGTGGCGGATGAAATTGATCATGTCGGCGACGATCATCGGTACTCCGCCCAGAAACAGTTCTCCATGTTCCTGATGTTGTTTCATGATCTTGCGGATTTCAGCAATATCGAGAGCTTCCTGCTCAGCCCGGTCACGGCTGTATTCGTCAAATTTCTTACTGGCCTGTTCAAGTTGATCTGTTTCTACCGAGGAGAGTGGGGCGGTCAGTCTTTTTTCGCGCAACGTATTTCTCTGCTGCAGCAATGAGTGGTAGTTTTCATCCCTTTCAAAAATCACCTGCAAGGCGGTTGTTTTAGCATCGGGGCTGACCAGCAGACTCTTGTAGAATGGGCTGGTTTTAAATTCTTTGCGAACCAGATCGATATCAATGCCGGGAGTTTCCAGAGTACGGACTCCATTTTTGAGATCACCTAATGACAAACGGGGACTGTCGATTAGAGGGACATCAAGAATACTGAGAACCGACTCAACTCGTTTAATCTGGAGCAGGCTGTCACGAAGTTTTCCTAAATCTTCCAAAGTCTCTGGGGCGTAGAGATCCTGCTTTGGAGAATAACTGATAACCAGAAAGTCTGCGCTGCCGTATTTAGCGTTGATGGAACGGAAATATTTTAAATCCTGATCATTTTCCAACAACAGCGAGTCGGCTGAAGCGTCCAGCTGGAAGTCTTTAGCATAACTTCCGACTCCGATGACCAGACAAAGCACCAGAATGATCGTCACTATCGGGTGTTTCAGGATGGTGCGGGCATAGATGTTCATGATGGTTTCGTACATTTGCATCCTATTCAGTACTGTGTTGCCATTCTTTAAGTATTCCGAGGACATGTATTCGTGACGTGTCCCCGGAATACGGATTAAGGAGGCAACAGGTCGGTTGTGAACAACGGCAATCACATTTGCCGTAAAGGTCTGGGACATCCCCGTGAATTAATGGTTTAAATTTGCTTATTGGATATTTCATATAATCGCCTATTTTTAACGAAAAGAAAAGCCCCGGCTGAATAACCGGGGCTTTTATAGTTCAAGTTATGCTGAAATTTGAATTACAGACCAAGTGTCTTGAAAAAGTCGTTCCCTTTGTCATCAACCAGAATGAATGCCGGGAAGTTTTCAACTTCAATTTTCCAAACAGCTTCCATCCCCAATTCTGGAAAGTCGATACATTCAACTTTTTTGATGTTTTCCTCTGCCAGAACAGCAGCAGGACCGCCAATCGAGCCAAGATAGAATCCACCATGTTTGGCACAGGCATCTGTCACCTGTTGACTGCGATTCCCTTTAGCAATCATGATCATTGAGCCACCGTTGCTCTGGAGCAGATCAACATAACTGTCCATTCTTCCTGCTGTGGTCGGGCCAAAGGAACCAGAAGCTTTCCCCGCTGGAGTTTTTGCCGGACCAGCGTAATAGATTGGATGCTTCTTCAGATAATCTGGTAGCGGTTTTCCACTGTCAAGGATCTCTTTAAATTTGGAGTGAGCAATATCGCGTCCAACCACGATGGTTCCTTTGAGTCGCAATGGAGCACCAACTTTCAGTTTGGTCAGGTCAGCCAGAACTTCACTCATCGGTCGATCAAGGTCGATCTCAGTGCCAAGTGCTTTCTTGGTACGGAATTCAGCAGGAATCAGACGTCCTGGGTTGCGATCCATCTCCTCAATAAAAAGACCATCTTTGGTTATTTTTGCTTTGATATTACGGTCTGCAGAGCAGGAGACCGCCATACCGACCGGACAGGAGGCACCGTGACGTGGCAGACGAATGATTCGCACATCATGGGCATAATATTTACCGCCAAACTGTGCGCCGATTCCTATATCTTGTGCCATTTTGAGGACTTTGGCTTCCAGTTCAATATCGCGGAAAGCCTGACCGTGGTCATTTCCTTCTGTTGGCAGCTCATCCAGATAGTGAGCGGTTGCAAGCTTGACAACCTTGAGACAGGCATCAGCTGAGGTGCCACCAATAACAAAGGCCAAGTGGTAGGGAGGACAGGCCGCAGTACCAATGGTTTTCATCTTTTCCAGAAGATATTCTTCAAGTTTTTCCGGGTTGAGGAGTGCCTTGGTTTCCTGGAAAAGCATAGTTTTGTTGGCTGAACCGCCACCTTTGGCAATAAACAGAAAATTGTAGGCATCACCTTCGGTTGCATAGAGGTCAATTTGTGCCGGCAGGTTGGTTCCAGTGTTCTTTTCTTTGTACATATCGAGTGCTACGGTTTGGCTGTAGCGGAGATTCTCTTCGGTGTAGGTTTTGTAAACACCTTCAGAAATTCGCTCGGCGTCGTTACCTCCAGTCCAGACTTGTTGACCTTTTTTGGCGACAACGGTAGCGGTACCAGTGTCCTGACAGAAAGGAAGCTCGAAATTGGCCGAAATTTCTGCATTACGGAGAAATGCCATTGCGACAAGCTTATCATTCTCAGAAGCTTCTGGATCACTGAGGATTTTTCCAACCTGATCGTTATGAACCGGACGAAGCAGAAAAGAAACATCCCGCATAGCAGTGTTTGATAATACTGTCAGTGCTTCTGGATCTACTTTAAGAACCTCTTGCCCCTCAAAATTGACGGCATTGACAAATTTCTCGGAACCTTCAATTTTGTAATAACTGGTCTTGTCGGCACCGAGCGGCATTGGATCCTGATACTTGAAATCTGGCATCTTTTCACTCCTTATAGGGATAGAATAATGGGTCAACTCAATAAAAACTCGTGCATTATAGGGGATTTTTATACAGTTGTCGACTTTTATCAACGGTAAAAAAAGGGGTTATTTAATACCTGATTAAAACGTTTAAAATTAATTGACAAAAATAGTCAGGTATGATAATCCTGTTCAACATCAAAATGGCTCATGATAAAAAATATCATTAAGTATGTGAAAGTTGACGCTTTCAATCGCGCATTAGACTGTGCGACAATGTCTTTACTGGAGGTAACTAGATGTTCTCTCAACTCAAGGAAGATTTAAAGGTTGTCTTTGAGCGCGATCCCGCGGTTCGAGGCGTGTTTGAGATTATATTCTGCTACCCCGGTTTTCATGCCATGTTTTTCTATCGCATAGCCCACTGGCTGTGGAACAACAACATGAAGTTTCTCGGTCGGCTTGTTTCTCACTTTGGACGATTTTTAACCGGGATTGAAATTCACCCGGGTGCGACCATCGGGCGTGGTTTTTTTATTGATCACGGCATGGGTGTTGTTATCGGCGAAACTGCTGAAATTGGTGAAAACTGTACCCTTTATCACGGTGTTACTTTAGGGGGAACTTCCTGGGCTAAGGAGAAGCGTCATCCGACTCTGGGAAATAACGTTATTATCGGTTCCGGAGCAAAAATACTAGGACCTTTTACCGTAGGTGATGACAGTAAGATTGGTTCCAACTCTGTGGTTGTCAAAGAGGTTCCGCCAACGGCAACCGTTGTTGGAATTCCCGGGCGAATCGTTCTGTCGGGAGAGAAAAGAGATGGGCTTGACCTTGAACACAGCAAGCTGCCTGATCCAGTGGCCAAGGCGGTCA
>JAYEME010000069.1:13997-17200 GCA_034717915.1 Thermodesulfobacteriota bacterium | reverse complement strand
TGGGATAGCCAGTAGACAATCATGTGTGAGGCAAGCTCATTGACACCCAGATGAGTGAGTGCTGGAACGGCAACAACAGCAGTAATCAAATAGGCTGCCGTGACGGGCACTCCCATTCCCAAAACAAGAGAGGCCAGAGCAATCAGCAGAATGGTCATAACCAGTGAGCCACCGGCGAGAGTGATGACGATATCGGCGAAGGTCAGAACCAGCCCACTGTAGGTCAAGACACCGATAATGATACCGATAACACCGACTGTTGCGCCAATTTTGAGACTGCTTTCGGTACCATTTCGGGCTGCTTCCAGAAATTGTTTGGGTCCCATGCGGGTCTCTTTTCGCACCCACGAAATGGCAATACAGGAGATCAAGCCGAGGATTGCAGAGTAGCCTGGTGAGTAGCCGTAGAGCATGAATATAGTGATAGTGACAAGGGGAATCGTGTAGAACCACTCTTTTTTGAAGATTTCCATGGCACTGTGTTCTGATTTCTCGCCAACGACACCATCTTTTTTTGCAACGTAGTGAACCATGACAAAAACACTGAAGAAATACATGAAAGCCGGGAACAGGGCGACAAGCATAATTCTCGAATAGGGTAGCCCGGTCAGTTCGGCCATGATGAAGCCACCGGCACCCATGATCGGTGGCATGAACATTCCACCGATCGAAGCCGCAGGCTCAATACCACCAGCAATATGTGGTTTGAAACCGGCTTTTTTCATCATCGGAATGGTGAACGCTCCGGTTGAGACGACGTTAGCGATAGCACTACCGGAAATGGAACCGAACAGACCTGATGCGATAACGGCAACTTTGCCCGGTCCACCAATCTTGTGGCCGACAGCTGCCAGAGGAAAGTCAATAAAAAATTTCTGCGCACCACATTTTTCCAGAAATGCACCGAACAGGACAAAGAGGATGATGTAGGTCGCAAGCACATTGGCCATGATACCAAAAATGCCGTCACTCTTATAAAAGATGGAAACGCACAGTTCCGGGAAACTTGCCCCGGCATGGGAAATGAGGTCGGGCGCATAATCACCGTATACACCATAGGAAAGCATGATAACACCGATAATAACAAAGACGGAGCCAACCACCCGTCGTGCAAGTTCGATACTTATCAAAACCCCGGCCATGGCTATATAAGTATCAAGTTGGGTCTCAATTCCCGTCCGATAATTGATGGCCTCGAAATTGTAGATCCAATAGGAAAGAGTGACAATCGAAGTACCAATCAATAGATAGTCGACCACTCGCATCAGGGTTGATTTGGATTTGTACAAAAGGAATACCAGGATGTAGGTGATAATAACGTAGATTCCGCGGTGATACTGGGTGGCAGCCGGAGAGATTACAGCAGCATAGGAGTAAAACAGCAGCAGGAAGAGCGAGCAGATATCAAAGAAAACCTGCTCAATTTTGTTTAATTCGGTATACACGGGAAACCTCTGTTTAGTTGGAAGTTCAAGTTGAAAGCTGGGGGGCACGAAATAGTGAACAAAAACATAAAATGGATTATTTTGTTCACTATTTCCTGTTCCTGAACAACAAATCAAAAATTTCGGGGCAGGATAAAATATCCTGCCCCGAAGAAAGCCTGATCAAGAAAACGGCTTAGAGAACGCCTTTTTCTTTCCAGAATTTGATAGCACCTGGGTGCATTGGAGTCACGATTCCGTCAGCCCCTTTGGCAACTGACATGGCCCTGAAGGTTTTCTTCTGGGAAACCATGTGCGCAAGACCTTCATCGGTGTAGATTGCCGAGAGAAGCTTGTAGACGACGTCATCAGCAACATCTTTATTGGCTACCCAAAGAGCTGAATCCTGGAAGGCTGGTGTGGCGGTGTCAACACCCTTGTAGGTGCCTGCAGGAACGGCGAGTTTACCGAAGTAGGGGTATTTTTTATAGAAACCAGAGGCTTCAGCATCAGCACCCAGATCAACCAGTTCAATATCGTTGGTTTGGGCGGCCATGATGACAGCACCGGATGGGAAGGCAGTGAAGAGCCAGAAGGCATCCAGTTGGTTGTTGCCGAAAGCTGCAGCGGCATCGTTGTAACCCATGGCATTACGCTCAATTTTGTCCCAGACACCCATGTGGGTGAAAAAGAGGTCGCAGTTGGCAAATGCGCCAGAACCTGCGTTACCAACACCAACTTTTTTACCGACCAGATCCTTAACTGATTTGATTCCGGAACCTTTTTTCACAACCAGTTGGGCTGGAGCACCATACAGGAATGATACGGCACGGACATCAGTGTACTTGTTGGGATCATTTTTCATCATGCCGTTGGCACCAAGATAGACATGACCCGAGTAGACGGTGGCAAAATCAACCTTGCCAGCGTTAACTTTACGCAAGTTTTCTACCGAGCCGGCAGATGATTGAGCCTTTACTGTGAATGATTTCATTGCCTTGACCGGGCCGTAAACCTGGATAGCGTTAGCAACGGTCTGGAAGGTGCCACCGGCTGGTCCACCACCGAAAACAATACGATCCTTGGCAAGAGCCGGCATGCTGAAAGCGACGGTTGCTACGATAAGTAGCGACAAAACTTTAACAACTTGTTTCATTTTACAATCTCCTTGGTTTGGGTTGATAACATGTGATGTTACAAAAAGTCAGAAGGCTGAAATATGCTTTCCTGACAAAAAAACAACGTTATTTATTTCTATTCTGGCGACATGAAAAATATACGTACCATCATACTATGAGCTAAGGGTGTAGTAAAAGGTTTCTTTTTTATATGCTTAGCTAGAACGCTGTGTCGCAAGGATAATGCCACTTTTAGAATTATGTTTTTTTTTGTTGACCTGCGGAAACAGTGGGCATTGCTATCTTTTTAAGGAAGCGCTAATTGTTCTGTATGGCTAAAATTGACCACCAGTGGTCAAGGTCGGCCATTTTAGATAGTCCTTGCTGAAGATATAGAACATATTTTGTGCTGCGTAAACCACTATAGGGAATCCTTTTAGTCCTGCTTGTCTGGGCGGGTGGCATCATAATGACTTGACTGTTCGTATTGCATGGTTAAAGCTATTGCACCTTGAATTTTTGCTTAGCCATCCCATGAGTTTTTGCGAAAGCATCATAATTTGGTTAGAGGGAATATGCAGATACCAGAAAGAACATTTAGAGCCCCAGCTAAAATCAATCTTTGTCTGTATGTATTAGGCCGTCTTGAAAATGGGTATCA
>JAYEME010000069.1:7502-13897 GCA_034717915.1 Thermodesulfobacteriota bacterium | reverse complement strand
GTTTTTAGAAAATATTGGGGCGTGGCCAAGCGGTAAGGCACCGGATTTTGATTCCGGCATTCGCAGGTTCGATCCCTGCCGCCCCAGCCATAATAAATGTAATGGTTCCGAGAGGGATCGAAGCGAAATGAGCAGAAATCTGCAATCAGGGTTGGTTGAATTATGCAGCTGGCATAATTCAACCATTTTGCGTTCTTCCAGCCAGAAAAGGTATATGACCTGTGGGGATGACTAAAATCTTTGCCGGAAACTCAAATCAGCCGTTGGCACATGATATTTGCCGGCACCTGAACGTTTCTCTGGGTAACGCCAAAGTCAAAACTTTTTCTGATGGTGAGATACTGGTGGAAATCGGTGAAAATGTCCGTGGCCGAGATGTCTATGTCATTCAATCAACCTCTTCACCGGCCAATCATAATCTGATGGAATTGCTAGTTATGGTTGATGCTCTCAAGCGGGCGTCTGCTGCACGAATTAATGCAGTAGTTCCCTATTTTGGTTATGCCCGACAGGATCGTAAGGTTGCTCCACGGGCTCCAATTACGGCAAAGTTAGTGGCTGACCTGATGTCTGTTGCCGGTATCGACAGGCTTCTGACTATGGATTTGCATGCCGGTCAGATTCAGGGATTTTTTGATATTCCGGTGGATCATCTGTATGCGGCTCCCGTTATGCTCGATGAAATCCGTCGGCAGAACTTTTCTGACTTGATCTTTGTTTCTCCCGATGCTGGAGGTACTGAACGTGCCCGTGCCTTTGCCAAGCGACTTCATGCCGGTTTGGCGATTATTGACAAACGTCGAAGCGGCCCGAATGTTGCTGAAGTTATGCATATAATTGGGGATGTGAAGGGGAAAAATTGTGTCATTATTGATGACATGATCGATACGGCTGGCACCCTTTGCGCTGCGGCCAATGCCCTTCAGGAGCAGGGAGCTGTTGATGTGTATGCCTGCGCAACCCATGGCGTACTTTCCGGACCGGCTTTGCAGCGGATCACCGAAAGTCCACTGAAGAAAGTTTTTATCACTGATACAATTCCATCTCAGGATAAACTTGATCAGTGTGATACATTGCAACGGCTGTCGGTCAGTCACTTGTTGGCGGAGGCGATCCGTCGTACTCATAATGCTGAATCGGTCAGCTCACTGTTTGTATAAAAATAAATTAGTTTCTTTATTGATATGGAGGATAGATAGATGGCACAAGTAAAACTAAATGTTGAGATTCGTGGGGAAAGCGGTAAAGGTGCTGCTCGTAAGTTGAGAGCTGCGGGGAAAGTACCAGCTGTCGTTTATGGAAAAGAGCTTGGATCAGCAGCTATTACTGTTGATCCAAAAGATCTTGAAATTGCTCTTTCTGGTGAAGCTGGTTTGAACACTCTGATCACACTGAAAGGGGCAGCAGAACTGGATGGCAAGGTTGTCATCCTGAAAAATGCGGATGTTCATCCGATTCGTCGTAATGTCATCAGTGCTGATTTTTATATGATCAATCTTAAGAAGAAATCCTCATTTATGGTGCCGATCAATCTTGTTGGAACAGCTAATGGGCAAAAAGAGGGTGGTACCTTGGAGTTGGTGAGGAACGATTTAGAAGTTCTTTGTCTGCCGACTCAGGTTCCTCAAACAGTTGATATTGATATAACTGCACTTGAAATTGGTGACTCAATCCATATTGAAGAGGTCATTGTCCCCGAAGATGTTGAGCTTGTTTATGACGTCAACTTTACCATTCTCACCTTGAATATTGTTAAAGAAGAGGTTGAGGAGGTTGAAGAGGATGAGCTTGAGGCTGCTGAAGGGGAAGAGGCTGCTGAAGGGGAAGAGGCTGCTGAAAAGGATGCGGCAGAATCTGAATAATTATCCCTGTCTGGATTTAATGTGAAATTACTGGTTGGGTTGGGAAACCCCGGCGATAAATATGCTGCGACTCGGCACAATGTCGGATTTATGGTTGCTGAGCAAGTTGCCCGATGTCACCGTATTGCACTGAAAAAAAAAGGCTATCAGGGAATTTACGGGGTTGGTAAAGCGGTCACCCAAGAAACAACGATCCTCCTGCCGCAGACTTTTATGAATTGTAGCGGTTCTAGTGTGAATTCCGCTTATCAGTCCCTCGGTATTACGCCGGGGGATTTGATTGTCATCTATGATGATCTGGATCTCCCTTTTGGCCGTTTGCGGATTAAGGCAGATGGTGGCCATGGTGGTCATAATGGCTTGCGAGATATTGTTTCTGTTCTTGGTCGCAAAGATTTCACCCGTTTGCGGATTGGTATCGGTCGACCGGAACGAAGTGATGTCACCAGGCATGTTCTGAGTCGATTCGATACAAGGGAACAAAAACTTCTTCCCCAGTTGCTTGATGCTGCTGTCGAGGCGGTTGAGAAAATTCTTTTAAATGGAACAACTGAAGCAATGAATTCATTTAACAACTATAGCTTGCTCGATAATCTTTAAACTTTAAAACAGAGAGGTGAAGAACGAATGCAACTGCAAATGTGGGCTCCTATTCTGGGAATAGTCGGATTTGTGATCGCGATTGTGCTCTATAACATTGTTAAAGCACAACCGGTCGGTGATGAGAAAATGCATGAGATTTCTGAAGATATCCATAGTGGAGCCATGGCTTTTCTTGGTCGTGAGTACCGCGTGTTGGCTATCTTTATTGTTGTCGTATTTATTCTGATTGCTATTGCTATGAACATACAGACAGCTCTGTCCTTTCTCGGCGGTGCTATCTGTTCCATGACCTGTGGTTTTATCGGGATGAAAGCTGCAACCCGAGCCAATGTCAGAACCTGTGAAGCGGCTCGTGCTCAAGGCCAGGCAAAAGCGCTGGAGGTCTCCTTTAATGGCGGTGCCGTTATGGGGCTGGCTGTTGCATCTTTAGGCCTGGTTGGGGTTGGTATCGCTTACCTTTTCTTTGGTGGTAGCCCGGACACAGCTAAATATATTACTGGTTTTGCTATGGGTGCTTCTTCCATCGCCTTGTTTGCCCGGGTTGGTGGCGGTATTTATACTAAAGCTGCGGATGTTGGTGCCGACCTTGTTGGTAAAGTTGAGGCAGGGATTCCTGAGGATGATCCACGTAATCCAGGTGTTATTGCTGACAATGTTGGCGATTGTGTCGGTGATACGGCAGGAATGGGTGCCGATATCTTTGAGTCCTACGTAGGTTCCATTATTGCGACGATTGCAATCGCTGCAGCTGCCAGTCCTGCATTGCTGGCTAAACTGGGCGTTGGCGCCGAAGTCCAAGCCAGTGCCATGTTGCTGCCGTTGGCTCTGGCAATGGTCGGACTGTTGTTTTCTTTCCTTGGTATTTTCTCGATGAAAGCCCTGAAGGGAATGGATCCGGCAAAGGCTTTACATTATACGACTTTTGTTGCCGCCGCTGGATTTTTGGTTGCTGCTTTCATTTATATCCAGTTTGCCGGTCTTAGCACTGGAATTTTCTGGGCTATTCTTGCTGGTACTCTAGCTGGTATTGCTATTGGTCAGATAACCGAGTACTACACTGCTCATGCTCCAGTTAAGCGGATTGCTGAAGCGAGTAAAACCGGTCCGGCAACTAACATTATCCATGGTCTGGCAGTTGGTCTTGAATCGACAGCTCTTCCAATTCTTATTATCTGTATCAGTATCTTTATTGCAAACTATTGTGCCGGACTCTACGGTATCGGGATCGCAGCTGTTGGCATGCTGGCAACTGTTGGTGTGACCATGACGGTTGATGCCTATGGTCCGATTGCTGATAATGCTGGTGGTATCTCTGAGATGGCTGGTTTAGGTCCTGATGTGCGTAAGATCACTGATGGTCTGGATGCTATCGGTAATACAACAGCCGCAATTGGTAAAGGATTTGCCATCGGCTCTGCTGCGTTAACTGCATTAGCTCTGTTCTCAGCCTATGCCACGACAGTAAAGCTGGAAGTCATCAATCTGATCAATCCGATGGTCGTTATTGGAATGCTGATCGGTGGAGCGTTGCCATTCTTTATGGGTGCTCTGACCATGACCAGCGTTGGCCGGGCTGCCGGGGCGATGGTCGAAGAAATTCGGCGCCAGTTTCGTGAAACTCCAGGATTGCTGGAAGGCAAAGAAGGGGTTAAGCCTGATTCTCAACGCTGCGTCGATATCTCTGCCAAAGCCGCTTTGAAGGAAATGGTTTTACCGGGGGTGATAGCTGTCGCTGCCCCGGTTCTGGTCGGTTTTCTTCTCGGTAAGGAATCTCTGGGTGGTATGCTTGCTGGTGCAACGGTTGCCGGGGTTCTGTTGGCACTGATGATGTCAAACGGTGGTGGTGCCTGGGATAATGCCAAAAAATACATTGAAAGTGGTCAACTGGAAGGTGAAGGCAAGGGCAGTGATGCTCATGCTGCAGCGGTTATCGGTGATACCGTTGGCGACCCCTTCAAAGATACTTCCGGTCCATCCATGAATATTCTCATCAAGCTGATGAGTGTTGTCGCATTGGTGATTGCTCCGCTGTTGGTCTGATAGCTGAGTCAACAGATTGTTTTTACCTGATAGCCGGGGCTGATGCTCCGGCTATCGTCATTTTTACAGGATAATCTATGGGTTTCAAATGTGGCATTGTTGGTTTGCCAAATGTTGGTAAATCGACGATTTTCAATGCGATTACTTCCGCTGGTGCAGAGTCGGCAAACTATCCATTCTGTACGATAGAACCAAATGTGGGGGTTGTTGCTGTGCCAGATCTGCGTCTGGAAGCGTTGGCTAAAATTGTTAATCCTAAAGAAATTATCCCGACCAGCATGGAATTTGTCGATATAGCTGGTTTGGTGCGGGGTGCCAGTCAAGGTGAAGGGTTGGGAAATCAGTTTCTTGGTCATATCCGTCAAGTTGATGCTATAGCCCATATTGTTCGTTGCTTTGAAGATGATAACGTTGTCCACGTTGATGGCGCTGTTGACCCGCTCCGCGATATTGAAGTGATTCAAACAGAATTGAATCTTGCCGACCTGGATAGTATTGATAAACGGATTCTGCGCGGAAAGAAGCAGGCTAAAAGTGGCGATAAACAGTTGCAGTTGGAAATACAGGTTCTTGAGAAATTGTCTGTTGCTTTAAACGATGGCTTAGCGGCACGGGCAGTGGCCCTCGACGAAGAAGAACTCAGCGCGATTTCTGAAATCCATCTCATTACCATGAAGCCAGTTCTTTACGTTGCCAATGTTGCTGAGGATGATTTGGAAGGAAACCACCCCTTTGTCCAGAAAGTTCGTGATCATGCGTTAGCCGAAGGGGCTGAAGTTGTCACTATCTGTGGGAAAATTGAGTCAGAGATTGCAGAACTTGAGAGTGAAGAAAAACGGGAATTCTTGCAGGAATTAGGTCTTGAAGAGGCGGGCCTCGATCGCACCATTCATGCCGGTTACCGTTTGCTGGGATTGATCACCTATTTCACCGCAGGACCAAAGGAAGCACGAGCCTGGACAGTTTCCGATGGAGCTTTGGCACCGCAAGCAGCCGGAGTGATCCATACCGATTTTGAAAAAGGTTTCATCCGTGCAGAAGTCACGGCCTATGCTGATTATATCAATTCAGGTGGTGAATCTGGAGCCAAAGTAAAAGGGTTGCTGCGCCTGGAAGGAAAGGATTATCGGGTTACTGACGGCGATGTGATGCATTTCCGTTTCAATGTTTAGCCACGATGATGTCCAATGTTAAAACCCCACCCCATTCTTTTGTTGTGAGGTTTTTTATCGCCCTAATTTGTGTGCCCGGGATAGTGTCACCGCTTCATTTCCCTTTCCTCGTGGATAGATCCGTATAACTAAAACTGAAAAAATCTATTCTACAGCGGCGTGTTGAGTTCATCCGCAAAATATGTAGTTGATCCAGAGGGATTGTCTCTCTTCCGCCAAAAAGTCTTGAATCAAACAGGGGACTGTGATAAAAGCTATTGTTTCGTCTGGAGCCGTGGGGGTTTCAGACATATCCTTGTTCCGGGGTAGTGTCCGGGGCTGTTAATCCTAGAGGAGATACACTGATGAGAAATTATGAATCACTCTACATTATCCATCCTGAGGTGGTCGGCGAGGAGTTGACTGCTGTGATGGAAAAATTCCAGAAGGTTCTCACCGATCAAGCGGCTGAGATCCACAAGCTGGACATCTGGGGCGTCCGTAAGCTGGCGTATCCGATTAAAAAGGTTGAACGTGGCTGCTATATACAGACATTGTTCAGTGCTGAGCCGGAGGTGATTGCTGAGTTTGAGCGTCGTCTGCGACTGGATGAAAAAATCCTCCGTTTTTTGACAGTGCGTTTTAAAGAAGAGTTTCCTGCTCCAGTTGAAGCAGAGCCTGCTGCCGAAGAAGTAGCAGAAGCTGCTACTGAAGAAGTGACAGAAGCTGCTACTGAAGA
>JAYEME010000069.1:0-7402 GCA_034717915.1 Thermodesulfobacteriota bacterium | reverse complement strand
CAGAAGCTGCTACTGAAGAAGTGACAGAAGCTGCTACTGAAGAGAAATCAGACAGCGCTGATGCTGTGCCGACTACGGAAGAAAAATAATAAATATAATATTTAGTTGCCATCTGTCTTTTTATAGATAGGCACAAATCAGGAGAATATTCATGGCTTACGAAAGACCATCCCGTCCATCTTCTGCACCACCACGGCGTCGTTTTGGCCGGCGTAAAATTTGTCGCTACTGTGCTGATAAGAGTCAGAAGATTGATTATAAAGATGTCAATAATCTTAAATATTATCTGTCTGAGCGCGGTAAAATTGTTCCACGGAGAATTTCCGGAACCTGTGCAGCTCACCAGCGCCAAATTGCAGAAGCGATCAAAAATGCTCGGCAGATTGCCTTAATGCCTTATACTGAGTCTCATTCACTTTAATTCGTGGTACCTTAATTTACGGAATGAAAGCTCAGTCGACACTTTTGACAGTAGTTGGAATCGGCGTGACCCTGCTCTGTTTGCTCGGTGTCAGTTGGATTGGCTCAGCAGGTGCTTTTCTTAACCTCCTGACCCCTCTGGCGGCTGCTTACTTGAGTATGCGTTTCGGCTTGAAATCCGGGATTGTTGTCGTTGTTGTAACAAGTATTTTATTACTTCAACTGGCGACAACATATACGCTGTTTGCTTATTTAGGCATATTCGGTGTTGGCTCTTTGTTGCTACCGTTGTTTTTACGGCAGCAGTTGCCTTGGGATCGAGCCGTTTTCTACGCAACTATCGGTTCTGCCATTGTAACAGTGGTGATGATGCTACTGGCTGTTGTTATTAGTGGTATTAACCTCCAGACCCTGATTGATCAGATGATCAATGCTGAAGTTGATCAGGCGATGCAAATTTATCGCGATACCGGATTCAGTGAGTCGCAGTTACAAAATATGCAACAGATTGTCGATGGCCTGGCAAAGTTTATCAGTCAAAGTTTTTACGGTCTTTATTTAGCTTCTATATTAGTAATACAGGCGTTTTGTCTACTGTTGTTGCAACGTGTTAAGGGGAGCTGGTACCAGATTTCCGGAACCCCTTTTGCTAAATGGCGTTTGCCTGCCGGGCTGATCTGGTTACTGATTGCAGCAGGTTTTATTTGGCTGCTTCCGGTTGAAATTGTTTCGTTAGTTGGGCGAAATTTATTGGTGGTCTTGCTCCCTCTCTATTTTTTGCAGGGAATGGCGGTTGTCAACAACTTTCTCCAAAAAAAGCCCTATCCACCGCTGGTTAAAGGTTTGATCTATCTCCTCTTGTTGATACTCAATCCTTTGCCAATAATTATTACCTGTGCCGGTGTTTTTGATCTGTGGATTGATTTCCGCCGCCCCAGGCAAAAGAAAATATAAACTCGATCCAATACGGAGGAGAGACATGAATACAAGTATTATTTTAAGGGAAAATATCGATGGTCTTGGGATCATTGGTGATGTGGTGTCTGTTAAAGCTGGTTACGCCAGAAACTTTTTGCTCCCAAAGGGTTTGGCAAGTGTAGCCAATGAGCGCAATGTCAAAGAACTGGATCATCAAAAACGTCAACTGGCTCACAAGCTTGAAAAAGTGACTAAAGATGCCGAAGGGGTCAAGGTTCGGGTTGAAAAGGTTACCTGCGAATTTACACAGCGTGCTAGTGAAGAAGGTAAGTTGTTTGGCTCTGTTACATCGATGGATCTTGAAGCCAAGTTGCAAGATGCAGGAGTTGATATTGATCGTAAGAAAATTCAACTTGGCGAGCCAATTAAATCTCTTGGTGAGCATATCGTACCTGTTAAGCTTGATGCTGGGGTTGTTGCAGAATTGAAGGTTGTTGTTAAGGCTGAAGAAAAAGAAGCATAGCAGATATTTTCAAGTTATCTGTTTAAATTTTAAGGGCGGTAGATCTAAGATCTACCGCCCTTTTTGGTTGTGATTTTAGTTATAGGATGCATAGTTATTATTTATGAATGATAATTATGTGTAGCTAATTTACAGGTTGCATATATGTGTGGTTATCTATATAATTGATTCTTTCTAATCTGACGGTGAATTATGCTAAATATAAAATTCATATCGATATTTATGTTGCTGTGTTCTCTGGTTGCCTGCGATATGGAAAAATATCCGGAACCTGAAAGTGACAACTGTCCTGAGGTTCTGATTTATAGTGGCATGACTATGATTCAGCCACTGAAGGAAATCAGTGCTTTGGTTGAAGCTGCAGAAAATTGCAAAATTATCATTACCTATGGAGGTTCTGGTCATATTCTCAGGTCGGTTGAAGTCAATCAGATGGGTGACCTTTTTTTTCCGGGAGATGACTCTTATATTGATATCCTGCAAGAACAAGCAGTGGTCACTGAATCAGTACAGGTTGGTTATAATCAGGCAGGTTTGTTCGTTCAGCCTGGTAATCCTAAGCAGATCTCTTCTGATCTGAAAAATCTTCAAAATAAACAACTCAATATTGTTATCGGAACTCAAAAAGCGGGTGCAATAGGCCGTGAAACCGCAAGAATTCTCCGACAGGCTGGAAATTATCAGGAAGTTATCAATAATTGCCTCTATATGACGACTGACTCAAAAGGTCTGGCAAAAGCAATCAAGAATAAAAATGCCGACCTTGTTGTAAATTGGAAAGCAGTCAGTTTTTTACCAGACAACATCGGCAAGATGACATTTTTACCTCTTTCAGGGAAGGAAATTGACAAACAACCATTAGTCATGGGCTTGTTGACTTATAGCCAGCATCCAGATCTTGCACGTAAAATTATGGAAATGGCAAGTACGGAAGTTGGTCAGAATATCTTTCGCAAATACGGATTTCTAGATTGAAAATACCTATATCGCAATCCTTTACAAGAAATATAATTGCCCAGATTGTCTTACTGCTTTGTCTGTTTATGATCAGCTTTGCTGGTCTGCATTTCGGACAGGTATTGTTGAATAAACGGCTAAATTACTTGCAGATGTTACGGGACAATGAACAGGTCAAAGGAGAGCTGTCACATATCCTGCAAAAGAAAACCTTGGCAATGAATGTAAAGTTGCATGATATGTCCCATGCGACTTCTATAAATGAGATGAGACGATCGTTAACTTTTTTTTCGGTGTTGAATGCTGAACTTGCGGAGATTTTGGCTGTTATTGATAAAGGAGGTAAAGTCACTATCAATAACCTGGTTAACTTTGGTTTTTCTGATGGTATTTCCCGCGATCTGGCTTATGTGAATTTTAACCGTCATAGGTTTAATGTTGAAGTCCTTGAACTACGAGCTAGATTGAAAGAACTCGATGGAATCGTTGAGGAATTTGAGGGATTTGTTGAGCAGAAAATATACATTCTTGAAAGCAGAGATCTGCTTCAGATTGCAGAATCTATTCAAAAGGTCAGTAACTTCTATAAGGGAATAGAGCCATTTTTTAATCGAATTCTGAAAAACACCCGCGAACTTCTTTCACAAAGTCTTCTGGAAAGGGCACGGATTCAGGAAGTTTATACCGAGTTCAATCAGACTTATGGTTTGATTGAAAACATCTCCAAGGTGGTTGCAACGCTATTCATTCTGCTGGTAGGTGGTTTGATCCTCAAATCCAGTAGAAGAATTCTGCAGGAGCGACAACAATTCCAGCAGCAACTTATGGAGACGAATGAAAATCTTGAGGAGATTGTCCAGAAAAGAACGTCAGACCTTAAAAAAGAAGTTGCGGAACGGAAAAATGCAGAGTCACAGATAACCGAACAGGCGGAATTTCTGCTCAATACAATCGAATCGTTGGATCACCCCTTTTATGTAATTGATGCAGATAACTATTCGATTGTTCTTGCTAATTCAGCGGCTTTAAAAAATGGTGATGCAACAGCCAAGACCTGTTATGCCTTAGTTGGCCATCAGGATACCCCTTGTAGCGGTGTTGATCATCCTTGCCCATTGCAGATTGTAAAGAAGACAAAGGCTCCAGTAGTTGTAGAACATATCCATCGTAATGATCGGGGCGAAGAAACTTTTGTCGAAATCCATGGCTATCCAGTTTTTGATGCAGATGGAAACATGGTGCAAATGATTGAATATTCGCTGGATATTACGGATAAGAAGAACGCTGAACAAGCTCTGAAAGGGTTGAATGAACAACTTGAGGAAAAGGTTCAAATTCGTACCAGCGCGCTGGAAGATCAGATTCTGCAACGAAAACAGGTGCAGTTGACGTTGATCAAAAGTGAGCGGCATTATCGGCGATTAATTGAAAATATTTCTGATGTTATCACGATTGTTGACAACCAGGGAGTCGTGTTTTACGCCAGTCCGTCCGCACTCTCTGTTCTTGGGCTTTCATCTGAAAATGTAACCGGTCACAATATCCGTAAATTTGTGCATCCCGAGGATCTGACTCATTTCAATATCGAGGTGATTTGTGAGCGATCTAAAGGTATAAATCCTGTTGAATACCGGATTTTGAATGGCGACGGAGAGTATCGAGTTTTTGAATCAATCGTTCGTAAATTTGAACAAGAAGGAACTTCGGATCGTTTTATTTTGAGTTCCCGTGATGTTACCGTTCGCAAAAAAAGCGAAGAAGAAACCCATAAATTACAAATGGTGGTTGAACAATCACCCAGTAGCATTGTGATTACAGGTATCGACGGAACGATAGAATATGTCAATCCCGCATTTACCGAAATAACCGGATACAGTTTTACTGAGGCCGTCGGTCAAAACCCCAGGGTGTTGAAATCGGGACAGACACCAGAGCAACGCTTCACAAAGTTGTGGCAAACTATCACAGCTGGAAATGTCTGGCGGGGTGAATTTACCAATAAAAAGAAAAATGGTGAACTCTATATTGAGAATGTTCTGGTGGTTCCGATTAAAAGCACCAAAGGTGAGATTACCCATTTTGTTGCCGTTAAAGAAAATATCACCGAGCTGAAACGGGCTAGAAAAATGGCAGTACAAGCCAATCAGGCTAAATCCAATTTTCTTTCACAAATGAGTCACGAACTGAGAACCCCTCTTAATGCCATCAACGGGTTTTCACAACTGATGCTCAAAAGTAAAAAAAATCCACTGAATGAGAAGCAAAAGGGGATGGCTGAGCAAATCCAGACGGCTGGTCACCATCTGTTGCAATTGATCAATGAAGTACTCGATCTGGCGCGGATTGAATCGGGTGAATTCTCCCTTTCAGTTGAACCGCTAGACCCACACGTTGTCCTTGACGATTGTTTTGCTTTGATCAGACCTCTGGCTCAGGAGAAGTCGATCACAATTACAAATCAGTGTGAGGGGAAAGGATTATCTTTAATCAGGGCGGATCTGACTCGGGTCAAGCAGGTTGTCCTTAACTTTTTATCCAATGCCGTAAAATACAACGACCCGGGTGGTTCTGTCGTGATCGACATTGAAACTGATATTCCTGGATTCTTGCGCTTTGTTGTTGTCGATAATGGTATCGGGATCCCGGAAGATAAGCAGAAAGATATTTTTACCCCATTTGCACGAGCGGTGGAAAATCCCGATGATATTGAAGGAACCGGAATTGGAATGACAATCACCAAACAACTGGTTGAAAAAATGGGTGGTGATATCGGCTTTGAGAGTCAGTCGGGAGCGGGGAGTACATTCTGGTTTACATTGCCGGTTTCTGTGGTGCAGACAACTTCAGAGGGTCCTGTCAGTTTATCTGAGGATAGCAAGAAAGAAACTCAGTCCAGCGCTAAAACTCTCCAGCAAAAACTGGTTCTTTACGTCGAAGACAATCCGGCAAATGTCACTTTTATGCAGGACTTTTTTTCCGAACTGGAAGGTTTACAATTGGTTATTGCCATGACTGGGGAAGAGGGTATTTCGATGGCATTAAAAAATACCCCAGATTTGATTCTGATGGATCTCAACTTGCCCGGTATTGATGGCTTTCAAGCTTATCGGCAGCTGAAGGCGAATCCAAAAACAGAATTTGTTCCGGTGGTTGTCGTCAGCGCGGATGCTATGGAAAAAACAGTCAAGAAAGTACACAAGATGGGTTTTGATGGTTATGTGCCAAAGCCAATTGATATTAACCTGCTGCACAAAACCATTGCTGATATTTTAGGGGATAGCCTATGAACATGAACATTGATTTAGCTTTGACCGATCTACTGACGACCAGTGCGTTGGCTGATATTCACGATGCTAAAATTTTAATTGTTGATGATAATCCATCAAATGTTGCCTTGCTTGAAGCGGTTCTGGAGGAAGAGGAGTACGAGAACATCTTTTCTACGACCGATCCATTTCAGGTTCTTCCCCTGCACCGGGAACATCAGTTTGATCTTTTTCTCCTCGATATCCGCATGCCGGGAATGTCAGGAATTGAGGTGTTACAAAAATTAAAGGAGGTGACCGTGGATGATTTTCTACCGGTTATCATTCTTACGGCGCAAACAGATCAGGAAACCCGGCAACAGGCTTTGGAGGCGGGTGCCAAAGATTTTATTACCAAGCCATTTGAAGATTGGGAAGTTCTGTTAAGAATTGAAAACACTCTGCAAACTCGCTTGTTTTATACCCGTCAAGTCGTGCGGGCGGATCTTCTGGAAAGTGAAGTCATCAAGAGAACCGGGGAGATTCGTGAAACCCAGTTTGAAATTGTGCAGCGTCTCGGTGCTGCAGGTGAACTGCGGGATAATGAAACCGGCGCCCATGTTAAACGGATGAGCCACATCTGTAGTTTATTGGCGAGTAAACGTGGTTTAGGGAAAGATTTTTCAACACTTTTACTCTATGCAAGCACTATGCATGATGTTGGGAAGATTGGTATCCCTGATAGTATTCTCTTGAAACCGGGAAAACTTAGCCCGGAAGAGTGGCAGGTGATGCAACAGCACCCGAAAATAGGTGCCAGAATCATTGGCGATCATGATTCAAACCTCATTGCTCTGGCACGGGAAACTGCCCTCTATCACCATGAAAAGTGGGACGGCAGTGGTTATCCCCATGGGATAGCTGGTGAAAAAATCCCTGTTTCCGCCCGGATTGCTGCAATCAGCGATGTTTTTGATGCGTTGACCTCCGCCAGACCTTATAAACAGCCCTGGTCAGTGGAAAAAGCGGTTAAGGTTATTCAGGAAGATTCCGGCACGCACTTTGAGCCGACAATGGTCGAACTTTTTGTTGAAAATTTACCGGAAATTATAGAAATTAAAGAACGTTATCTAGATCAGGAGGTTTATTAAGATAACAGCAGTAATATGAACATTTTGTATCAGTTGCAGGGGGTAGATAATTATTTACTTGAGTTAATTCTTGTTTTGGCATAGTATTGGTTTTAATTAATGTTAATGTGGTCGGCTGCTCAATGAACCCTTTTTCCTGTTTCTTAGGTTAGTTATGCAACAACTTGATATTAAACCGTTATTCAATC
>JAYEME010000068.1:0-17367 GCA_034717915.1 Thermodesulfobacteriota bacterium | reverse complement strand
CCCTTATGTGTAGACGGAAACAAACTTTGAAGAGCCCCGTGCGGGAAATCCGCATGCGGGGATCTGTGAGGGTTTTATCCTTCACTAAATCTTTCGAGATTAGTGGAGGATAATTCTACTCGATGATCAAATCCTTCGCAGACAAACGAACCCAAGAACTCTACTCCAAGGGCAAGTCAAAGAAATTTCCTGCGGATGTTGCACCGAGAGCCGCTAGAAAACTTGAATACGTGGATCTGGCCGTACAGCTTGAGGATTTGAAAGTGCCGCCCGGCAATCGTCTTCACCCACTGTCGGGAAACAGGCAGGGGCAGCACGCAATTTCAATAAATGATCAATGGCGTATCTGTTTTCGTTTTGAAGACGGCGATGCGCATGAAGTCGAAGTGTGTGACTACCACTGAGTGAGGTGATGACTATGGCTATTCTTAATACTGCCGGTATGCAGCGCAAGCCGACTCATCCTGGCGAAATGCTAAGGGAAGATTTTCTTCCGGACTATGGACTTACCGTTTCGGGGTTGGCTGAATCTCTGGGCGTCTCTCGTCAGTCAGTTAATGAATTACTGCGCGAGCGTCGTGCTGTCAGTCCTGAAATGGCACTCCGGCTTGCCCGTTTGTTTGGTAATTCGCCGGAATTCTGGCTGAATGCGCAGCGATCTGTTGATCTTTGGACGGCCGCTCAGTCGGTCAAGGAAGAAGTGGATCGAATCAAGCCGCTACATGCTGCATAACCATACCATGCACTGGATGCTAAAACCTCCGCTTCGCTGCGGTTCTGTCACCGGTGATGGCTGGCGTTAGGAATAAAAGGTAACACATATGCTTAGATGTCTTCTTGAGCCTATTCGTGAGATCAGCCTATCTGCAAAGTTATTAGATTCAGCAGCAGACGCATACCTTCTAGGCAACGTAGAATTGGCATCTGAACTTATTATCCAAGCGTATTATGATTGAAAATACACAATAACTAAGAGACTTGGAAGATGAGTGCATGCCCTTTGTCAGGTTCCCACTTGTCAGGATAAAATACCATCAACGTTAAACGGAGTAAGATAATGATAGTTATCAAGACCCAAGCAGAAATAGAAAAAATGCGTAAAGCTGGGAATTTGGCTGCTCAGTTATTGACCTATATTGAGCCCTTTGTAAAGGAAGGGGTATCAACCCTCTACCTGAATGACCTGTGTGAAGAATTTACCCAAAAGCATGGTGCGATTTCTGCTCCCCTGAATTATCACGGTTTTCCAAAAAGTATTTGTACCTCCATTAACAATGTTGTGTGCCACGGAATTCCAGCTGAAAAAGATATTCTCAAAAATGGCGATATTGTCAATGTCGATATTACGGTCATTCTTGATGGCTATCATGGAGATACATCGCGCACGATTATGGTTGGTCAGGTTGACGAAACAGTTAAAAATCTGGTCAATCGGACAGAAAAAGCCATGTACCGAGGCATTGCTGCAGTCAAAGCGGGAAAATATTTATATGAAGTCGGTAAGGCTATTGAAAAATACATAGGTAAATTTGGTTATTCTATTGTTCAAACTTACGGAGGACATGGAATTGGTAAGAAATTTCATGAGGATCCGCATGTCCTTCACCATTTTAGCCAGGACAACAAAATACGCCTTAAGGAGGGGATGATCTTCACAGTTGAGCCGATGATCAATATGGGGAGCACTGCTGAAGTTTCGACCTCTGTCAGTGATGGATGGACTGTGACTACTGCAGATGGAAGCTTAAGCGCTCAATTTGAACATACAATTCTGGTGACTTCTGGTGAGGCTGAGATTCTTACAACCGTGTAGAGGGCTTAGTCAGAATAAGCATAAAAAATTCACATGAAATAATGCTAGACATGGTTGAGAGAAGCTGTTATGTTGACGTGTCTTGGTGCCCATCGGTCGGCACCTTTTTTAGTGCCTCGGTAGATCCTTTTCGTTATTTCCCTGACACCATATATATACGTTTCCAGCCTCAGACCGTTCCTTTGTTTATTCATCGGATGGGCCGGTTCCAATCTCGGAGTTTAATCTTTTTATGTCGTTTAACAACCTCGGTCTGATGACCGAACTGCTTCAAGCTGTATCCGAACAAGGCTACAGTCAACCCACCCCAATTCAAGCCAAAGCAATTCCTGTTGTTCTTGAAGGACGGGATGTCCTTGCCGGTGCTCAAACCGGTACCGGTAAAACCGCCGGGTTCACCTTGCCGCTATTACAGCGCTTGAGTGCTAAAAAAATAACCAGTGGGCACCGCCCAGTGCGGGCTCTCGTACTCACCCCTACGCGTGAACTTGCCGCTCAGATTGGTGAAAGTGTCAAATTGTATGGCAAGCACCTCCCTTTACGTTCAACAGTTATTTTTGGTGGAGTCAAAATTAATCCGCAAATTCAAACCTTGCGTCGGGGTGTTGATATTCTGGTCGCCACACCGGGTCGACTTCTGGATCATGTTGGTCAAAAAACTCTCGATTTATCCCATGTAGAAATATTGGTTCTGGATGAGGCTGATCGGATGCTGGATATGGGGTTTCTTCCCGATATCCGCAAAATTCTCGCTCTACTGCCAAAGCGGCGCCAGAATCTGTTATTTTCAGCTACCTTTTCCAACGAGATTAAGCGGCTGGCTGATGGTTTGCTTAATTCCCCAACCTGTATTGAGGTTGCTCGACAAAATCCTGCGGCCGAATCGGTGCAGCAGGTGGTTCATCATGTCGACAAGAAGCGTAAGCGGGAGCTACTCTCTTTTCTGATCGGTTCACGTAATCTGAAACAGGTTTTGGTCTTTACCCGCACCAAGCATGGAGCCAACCGTCTTTCTCAGCAGTTGGAACGGGATGGTATCAGTTCCACTGCTATTCATGGCAATAAAAGTCAAGGGGCTCGTACCCGTGCACTGGCTGATTTTAAGCGTGGTGCAGTGCGGGTTTTGGTGGCTACTGATATCGCTGCCCGTGGTCTTGATATTGAGCAACTTCCCCACGTGGTTAATTACGAGCTTCCGAATATTTCAGAAGACTACGTTCATCGGATTGGACGTACCGGGAGAGCCGGGCATGTTGGGGAGGCGATTTCTTTGGTCTGTGTCGATGAAAAGAAGTTACTGCGCGATATTGAGCGGCTGCTTAAAACTAAAATCACAACGGAAGTTATTGCCGGTTACAAGCCCAATCCTGCTATCGTGGCAGAGCCAGTTAAAAAAGGGCGGAGTCACCATGATCATGCCAAACCCAGAAATAGTCGTAATAGCAACAAAAGGGGCAGTCAACGATCGAATCGCTCTAGCCAAGGCAAAAGTATCGGCCAGCGAAGTCGCTCGAATGCAAATATAAAAAACGGGTAAGGCTCCCTTGACTCACTCCTGATAACTGTATGTGATAAAGGCTCGGATCAACGAAATTGATCCGAGCCTTTATATTGAAAAAACAACTATGTATATCAGTATGTTATCTTTTTTTATTAATCTAAAAGATCAACTATCTTGTCCGCCATGCCACTATAACTGGCAGGGGTCATTTCCAGCAGACGTTGTTTGTCTGCGGGTTTCAGGTCCAATCCTTCAACAAAATTTCGGATGGTATCTTGGTTAATTGTCTGTCCTCGAGTCAATTCTTTCAACTTCTCGTATGGTTTTTCAATCCCCGCTTTTCGCATGACCGTTTGAATCGGTTCTGCCAGCACCTCCCAGGCGTCATTTAGATCCTTTTCCAGATTTGTCTTGTTTAGTTTCAGTTTGCCGAGGCCTTTGAGGGTTGATTTATAGGCGATCATACTGTAACCGAAACCGACGCCCATATTACGTAGAACCGTGGAGTCAGTCAGATCGCGTTGTAAGCGTGAAATCGGCAATTTCGTCGATAAATGGTGGAAAATTGCATTTGCCAGACCGCAGTTTCCTTCAGAATTTTCAAAATCGATGGGATTGACCTTGTGTGGCATGGTGGAAGATCCCACTTCGCCTTTGACGGTTTTCTGTCCAAAATAGCCCATGGAGATATAGGTCCAGAGGTCTCGGTTGAAATCAAGCAGGATCGTGTTCCAGCGCGCCAGCGTGTCAAACAGTTCAGCCATGTAGTCGTGTGGTTCAATCTGGGTGGTAAACAGATTTTGTTTCAGTCCAAGTTCAGCTTCTATCACTTTTTTGGTCAGACCAACCCAGTCAACATCTGGATAAGCGGAGAGGTGGGCGTTAAAATGACCGACGGCTCCATTGAGTTTTCCGAGAAGTTCAATTGCGACTATTTTATGACTCTGTTTCTGCAATCGTTGGGAAAATACCGCAAGTTCCTTACCAATGGTTGTTGGGGAGGCCGTTTGCCCGTGGGTACGGGCGAGCATCGGAACCTCTTTGAACTCTCGAGCCAGAGTGCTGATGCCTTCAATAATATTCTGCTGTTGAGGAACCAGTACGGTTAACCCATCTTTAAGCATCAAGGCATGTGAGAGGTTATTGATATCCTCAGAAGTGCAGGCAAAATGGATGAATTCAGAAACATCGTTAAGGGTTGTGTCAGCAATCTGTTCTTTAAGGTAATATTCAACCGCTTTGACATCATGATTCGTTATGGCTTCAATCTTTTTAATTTTTTCCGCTTCCGCCGGGGTGAAATCAACGATAATCTGACGTAATTTTTGCTCCTCATTGACTGATAAAGCGCGACATTCAGAAATTGCTGTTTCGTTGCAAAGGGCGAGCAGCCAGATAATCTCGACTTTAACCCGATTTTTGAGCAGAGCGTATTCAGAAAAGCATTCGTTTAACTCATTAACTTTCGAGGCATAGCGGCCATCAATCGGACTGATTGCAGTAATCATTTTTCTGCTCCTTTTCCTGTGTTGAAACGGCACTATAGCGGTGGTGGAATGTCGCTGCAACTATTTATCATGATAATTGTTCTTCTGGATGATCGATTTCCGGTTGAATAGAATGTGAAATATCAACGACTTTAGGAATCTTTTTAATAAGGTTCAGATCCGGTACAGATAGTAGCACTTCCTCTATCAGAGGGAGAGTTGCTTTCAAAGTCGCTTCGTTTTGGCTGGTCAATGAGCCGCTTTGCCGTTAATATGTCGCAATTATTATCTATTTTTTTCATGAGTCTTTGAGCTTGCAGGAATTCTATGAAAACACTTTCCGCAGAACTTGCCTATTTTTTGCGTGGTCGAGCCAAGCAGAATCTTAAAATACTGTGGTATTACAGCTTTTTTCTACTGCTTATGATCCTGCTCTATGCAACCCTGTTTCGCTATTTGATGCTTCATCTTGAGGGGCGGGAGTACTCCTTTATCGCCGGTGTCTATTGGGCGATCACCGTCATGACGACGCTCGGGTTTGGAGATATAACATTCCATACCGATCTCGGTTACATATTTGCTGCTTTTGTGACGATTTCCGGGGTGGTGTTTCTTCTTATCATTCTGCCGTTCGGTTTGGTCAGCTTGTTTCTGGCTCCCTGGATTGAGCAACGGTTGCGTTATCGCCCCGGTTTTGCTTTGCCCGTGGATACTTCTGATCATGTCTTGATCTTTGGTATCAATCCGACATCTCGCGCGCTGATCCATAATCTTGAAAGCCTCGCAATTCCGTTTTTTGTCATAACTGAAGACTACGAGGCATCGTTGCGTTTGGAAGAGGAAGAGGGAATTCGCGTGGCCTGTGGTTGGGTCACCGATAAGAAACTGCTTCAACGGGTTAGGGTTGCCTCGGCTCGCTACATCTTTATCAGTCTCAGTGATACCAAGAACGTCAGTCTTTGCCTGACGCTTCGATCTCTTTGTGACACTCCGATTGCGGTCATTGCCAACGATCCCGACCATCTTGAATTGATGCATCTGGCCGGAGCTAACAAGGTGGTGCCACTGACTCGGCTTATCGGTCGCTATCTGGGGATTCGTGCGACAACACAGGGGGCTTTAGCTCATATCATCGACTCTTTTGGTCTTTTGAAAATTGCTGAAATCCCGATTAACTGCACTCCGTTTGCCGGTTTAACCTTGGAAGAGTCTGAAATACGTCAACAGACCGGGCTGGCAGTCATTGGTATTCTGGAACGTGGAGTTTTTACTGTTCCGTCAAAAAATACGGTTCTTTCGTCGTCAGCTATGGTGGTTTTGGCGGGAACTCGTGAACAGTTGACACGGCTGGAACAATTGACCGGAGAGCAGGCTGAGGATGACCTGATCTTTATCCTTGGCCACGGCAAGATCGGCTGTGCTGCAGCTAATTTTCTTGATCACATACCTGTTCCTTATCTGTTAATCGATCAGATTGAGAACCTGAGTTGCGCTAAGCATATTTCAGTTATCGGTGATGCTACCAACTGTCAGTTATTGCGTAAGTCCGGGATTGAACAGGCCAAAGGTTTGATTGTTACAACCAATGATGATAGTACCAATGTCTTTTTGACTTTAAGCAGTCGTCACTCGAACCCGAATATCCGGATTGTTGCCCGAGCGAACATTGAAGAAAATGTAGAGCAACTTTATGCGGCTGGAGCCGATTTTGTTATTTCTAATGCCTCGGTTGGTGCAAATATCTTGACCAATATCCTGGAATCGAAAGAGTCGATTTTTTTGACCGAAGGGCTGACGATCTTCCGTCGCCTGTTACCTGCTACTTTAGTCGGCAAAACTATTGAAAACTCAAGAATAAGGCAATTGACCGGCTGTTCTGTTGTTGCTCTTGAAATGAAAGGGGCGGATCCATTTCCTTCTCCACCGCCCGATACGAGGTTGGAGAGTGGAATGAAACTAGTTTTGATCGGCAGCACTCACCAGGAAGAGGAGTTTACGCTTCGATTCGGTAACAGACGTGGGAAAAGAGAATGATTTCAGAACAAAAAACGGTTAGCTTGGTTCTTGGCAGTGGTGGTGCACGCGGTTTGGCGCATATCGGTGTTATTCAGGTGCTGGAAGAGCGGGGTTATACGATCAGTTCAATTTCTGGATCATCCATGGGGGCGTTAATTGGTGGAATTTATGCGGCAGGAAAGCTGGATGTTTACACCGAATGGGTTTGCGCTCTTGATCGTCTGGATGTGTTGCGCTTACTCGATATCTCTTTCAGTGGAACAGCAATTTTTAAAGGGGAGCGGATTATCAAGACATTGCGTAAGCTGATTGGTGAACAGAACATTGAGGATCTACCGATCTCTTTTACCGCCGTTGCGACAGATTTGAAAGAGAGTAAGGAGATCTGGCTTTCGAATGGGCTCTTGTGTGATGCTATCCGGGCTTCAATTGCATTCCCGACGATTTTTTCTGCTTTCACCTATAAAGGAAAAATTCTGGTTGATGGTGGATTGTTGAATCCTGTTCCCATCGCACCGACTCTCCGCGATTTGACCGATATAACCATTGCTGTCAGCTTGAGTGGTAACGTAAAAAATATCCCGGAGGATTTACCGTCAGGGAAGGAGACTTCCAAAGAATATAATAGATATCATCAGAAAATCATCGACTTTATAGATAATTTGCAGCGTAAAGAGATTGAGAAAAAAGATGATGCCGGATTCTTTGACATTATTTCAAAGAGCATCGATGTCATGCAACTGACTATCGCCAACTTTAAACTTGCGGCTTACGCCCCTGATGTCTTAGTTGAAATACCGAAAGATGTTTGTACTATTTATGAATTTGAACGGGCTAAAGAGCTTATCGAAATTGGTCGTCGTGAAGCGACTGCCAGATTGGATGAATTTGAACAATCTGCGTGATAATTTTTTGATTTATTTTAACCTATCCAACCTCCTTGACCCTTCTTCGGAGAAGGAAAAATTAGAGATTGATGCACTCGCAAAAACTGATGAGATGGCCAAGCAAAAATTCCGTCCCACAAGGCGTAGTTGTTTTTCAAGGGCGAAGGCATACATATGGTATGTCAAGGTCTTGAAAAACCGCTGCAACACCGTGGGTCGGACTTTTTGCGACGCCATCAGAGATTGTTGTATTAGGCCAATAATTGATTCGCCAGTTTTGGCAACATAGGATTGATCGGTCGAATACCTGCAGCTATGACAGTTTTTAATTCGGTCAGAACTATTGTTGAACCTTGGAGTCCGAGCATCATTCCACCATTACCATTAATCAGGTTTTCTACTGCAGCCTGGCCAAAGCGTGCTCCGAGAAGGCGGTCGAAGACCGAGGGTGATCCGCCACGCTGATAATGACCAAGAACGATAACCCGCGTTTCAAACCCGATTCTGTTCTTGATTTGATTCGCAATATTTTCGGCTTTTCCAGCTCCTTCTGCAATCATAATAATTGAGTTGGTGCGACCCTCCTGATAGCGTTTGCACAAGTCACTACAAATATCATCAAGATCGTAGGGCTCTTCGGGGATCAAACTGTACTCCGCTCCGGCAGCAATTGTTGCAACGACAGTCAGGTAGCCACAATTTCTCCCCATAACTTCAACAACAAAAGCCCGGTCGTGCGATGAAGCGGTATCTTTCAGATTGTCTACAGCCCGGACTATATTATTCAATGCTGTATCGACACCCAGTGAAACATCAGTAAAGGAAATATCGTTATCAATTGATCCGGGTATTCCAATGACTGGAATCCCTTGTTGATGAATGGCATAACCCCCCTTAAGAGAACCATCTCCACCTATGACAATTAAACCTTCAACCCCCATCCCTTTCAAATTTTCGCTGGCCAGGCGTAATCCGGATTCGGTGCGCATCTCTTTACAGCGAGCACTCTGTAAAAAGGTTCCGCCGCGTTGGAGTATATTACTTACGGAACGGGTGGTCATGGGTTCATAGAGCCGATCGATCAAGCCTTGAAAACCTTTCTGAATACCGATAACCTCCAGACCCGACACTAATCCAGCACGGACAACCGCCCGAAGCGTTGCATTCATTCCAGAACAGTCCCCACCACTGGTTAATACGGCAATACGTTTCATAAGATGAATAACCTTCCTAAACATAGAGAATGTTGTTGGTTGAGTAAAAATGAATGCTCCGGGTAGATTCCTCATCGGACTATGAGATATTATAGCGTGATGCGTAAGTAAATAATCATTTTTTTTGGAGGAGTCCAGATGCAACATAGAATTATCATAAATTTATTCATTTTTCTCTTAATTATTCCCGGGATGGTTTTTGCTCAGACACTGGCGGATAAAGTTCAGGAGCATCGTCTTGATAATGGTGCAACCGTACTACTGGTGGAGCGGCACGATTCTCCCACGGTGGCTGCTTATATAAGTTTCCGGGTTGGTGCCGTCAATGAGAGGAGCAATGAGCAAGGGGCTGCCCACCTGTTGGAACATATGTTGTTCAAAGGAACTAAAACCCTTGGAACAAAAAACTATGCGGCCGAAAAAGAAATGTTACTGGGGATAAAAACAGTTGGTCAAAAGATAGATGCTCTAAAAAATCGAGCAGATTATGACCCACAGGAGTTGCAGCAACTTCGTGATCAACTCACCGCTCTGCAAAATGAACATCGAAAATTGGTGGTGAAAAACGAATTTTCTAAAATTTATGCGGAAAATGGAGGAGTCGGTTACAACGCCTATACCGGGAAGGATTCCACAACTTATTTGATTAATTTACCTGCTAATAAGCTGGAGCTCTGGGCGGCTATTGAGTCAGACCGGCTGCAAAATGCGGTTTTTCGTGAATTCTATACCGAACGAAATGTTGTTCATGAGGAACGTCGCCGTTCCTATGAGAGCAGTCCAGATGGAATCATGTACGAGACGCTTCTGGCAACAGCTTATAAGGTTCATCCTTACCGCCATCCGGTCATCGGTTGGAATTCTGATATCGATAATCTGGATCCGGATGAAATTCGTGATTTTTTTGACAAATATTATACTCCGGTCAATATGGTGATCACCCTGGTTGGTGATTTTGATAGTCAAGCTACATTGCAGATGGTGGATCGCTATTTTGGCAAGTTGGCTTCCGGTGTTCCAGTTCCGGTTGTTGTCGACAGAGAACCTCAACAGAATGGGGAGCGTCGGGCTTATATCAATTTTGATGCTGAACAGCAGTTGATGATTGCCTACCACAAGCCAACCATGCCACAACGGGATGATTATGTTTTTGATCTTCTGATGCAGATCCTATGTGAGGGGAGAACTTCACGGCTCTATAAATCATTGGTTGTCGATAAAAAGTTGGTGACAGATGTGAATGTGTTCGGGGCTCCAGGATCCCGTTATGACAATCTGATGGTTCTCAGTATGACGCCGCGTTTCAGCTGTTCCTGTACAGATATTGAAGATGCTGTTTATTCAGAGTTGGAACGATTAAAGTCGGAACCCCTGAGTTCTTCTGAACTGGATATTGCCCGTAAGCAAATTATGACTTCAATCTTGCGTGGATTAAAGGGGAACAGTGGCTTGGCTCGGATGTTGTCTTCTTATCAGAACCTTGGTGATTGGCGCTATCTGGTTGATTATGAAAAACATCTCAATTCGATTTCTGCGGAAGATATTATGGATGTGGCAAAGCGTTATTTGCATGCTGATAACAGAACCGTTGTGACCTTAATCCGTGGAGAACAGAGCTGATGCGTTATATTAGTTATTTATTGTTTATTATTCTCCTTTCGGGATGCAGCCAAGGACTATTCAGCACACAAGTAAGACCCGATGAGTTAACCTTTCCCCCTTTAGAGTTCAGCTTCCCTGAAGTGGCACAGCAACCGCTCAGCAATGGGATGAAGCTTTATCTGAAAGAAGATCATGAACTTCCACTGGTAGAACTGACTCTTCTGGTTGAAGGTGGCAGCATCTATGATCCTCTGGCTGAAGTTGGATTGTCGCAGTTTTTTGCCAGGACATTATCGACTGGCGGGACGGAAAAATACTCCCCGTCAGAGTTGGAGATGGAACTGGAGGCAATGGCGGCAGTTTTATCGGTTTCCAGTTCTTCCTATGGCTATGAAGTTAACCTTTCTTTGAATCAGCAGGATTTAGAGCGGGGTATAGAAATTCTGGCTGATTTATTACGTCGACCACGGTTTGATTCTGAGCGGATGGAGCTGGTACGAACCCAGATGTTCGAAGAGATTCGCCGTAAAAACGACGATCCGGGTTCAATTGCGAGACGCCTTCTTAGCGGTGCTGTTTATCCAGAACATCCATTTGGAGTTGATGCGACCATCGACTCGGTTGCCAGCTTCAGCCGTGCTGATCTGCTGGAACTGCACCAACACTATTTTCAGCCACAGAATATTTGGTTAGCTATCTCGGGTGATGTACAGCAAGCTGAGTTGGTTTCACTCCTTGACAATAAACTTGGTGATTGGCATTCAGGTGAAAGTATGCTCCGGGAGTTGCCATTACTACCACCGCCACCAACGGGTAAAATTTTGTTGGTCGATAAAGATATCCCACAGACGACGGTTTTGATGGGACACGCGGGTATCAGTAAAGATAATCCTGATGTTTTGGCGTTGCAGGTTGCAAATTATATTCTCGGTGGTGGGGGGTTTAATTCTCGAATGATGCGGGAAGTTCGTTCTGATCGTGGACTTGCCTATTCTGTCTATTCCTACTTTCAGGTGGGTCGCCAGTTACCCGGACTGTTTATTGTTGGCAGCGAAACAAAAAACCAATCAACAGTAGAAGTTGTAACCTTGTTGCAACAGTTGATACAACAGATACGTGCTGAACCTGTCTCTTCTGCAGAGCTTGAATTGGCTAAAAAAAGTCTGATTAACTCCTTTGTCTTTGCTTTTTCAGACAGCCATTCAGTTGTGAGTAGAAAAGTTCGTCTCAATTACTATAATTATCCGAAAGATTATCTGGAGAATTACCGGAAGAAAATTGCCGCCGTGACCATTGCTGATGTACAACGGGTTGCACGTCAGTATCTGCAGCCGGATAACCTGCAGATTGTGCTGGTTGGAAACAGTCAGCAATATACGGATGAAATCAAAGCATTGGGTTATCCCGTTGAAGATATAGATTTATATCTGACACAATAGAGAAAAGGTCAGGGGGATGATGAAGATCCAAACAGCACAATCCAAACTGCGTGAGAAAATAAAGTATCTGCTCTGGGAGCAAAATCCCGCAGATTTGTCACTGTTGCAGCGGATTTTATTGCGTCAGGTTCAGACCGCAGCCTTGGTGATCAGGGATTTCAGTATTAACAAATGCTTTTTGCGAGCTGCAGCCTTGACCTATTATACAATGCTTTCTCTGGTGCCGTTGTTGGCTTTAACCTTTGCGCTGCTGAAGGCATTCGGAGTACAAAATCTCCTGCAGCCATTGATCATTGAAAAGCTGAATGTCGGTGATGGCCAGGCCGCTGAGGTTATCCTTGGCTATATCAATAATACTCAGGTCACGCAATTGGGAGCCGTTGGGCTGGTTTTTCTTATTATTGCAGTGGTCTCTTTGCTCACCAATGTTGAAAAAACATTCAATCATATCTGGGGCGTAAAGGATGTCCGTCCAATCTTGCGCCGGTTTGCCGATTATCTGTCAGTCATTCTGGTTGGTCCATTGCTGATTATCAGTGCCATTTCAATGACATCAACACTTGCCAGCAATAATCTGGTACAAAAACTGATTGAAATGGAGATGGTTGGTAATCTCATCCTGCTGCTGTTTAAAATTACCCCTTTTTTCTTTATGTGGCTGGCATTTACCGGTCTCTATGTTTTCATGTCGAACATTAAGGTGGAATGGCGGGCTGCCTTTGTTGGTGGAGTGGTGGGGGGAACGCTCTGGCAGATAGCCCAGGTTGGTTATGTCCATTTCCAGGTTGGGGTTGGTCGCTATAATGCGATCTATGGAACGATGGCGGCACTGCCGATTTTTATGGTCTGGCTCTATCTTTCCTGGGTTATTGTCCTCTTTGGTCTGGGTGTTTGTTATGCGAAACAGAACCTGCGCACCAGTGGCCGGGATTTGAGAGGGTCGGAAGTCAGTCGTAACAGCTTTGAGCAGGTTGCTCTGGCACTGCTGGTTACGCTGGCGGATCGTTTTGCTAAAGGGAACCCACCACTAAGCAATGAACAGCTGGCTAAGTTCCTGTTTATTCCCCCACGCCTGTGTCGCAGTATCATCAATCTTCTGCTAAAGATCGGTTTTGTCTCTGAACACTGTACCCTTGCCGGTCGTTGTCAGTATCAACTTGGACGTTCTGCTGAAAACCTCAGTTTAGCTGAAATCCTGCGGGAAATGGGTGATTTTGGTGAGGAAGCTCTCCATCTTCATCCCCACCCTCAAACGTTGATTGCCCTGGAAACCTACCGTCGCGTAGAAGATCTGGTGACCGATGGTCTGGACGGTACAACTTTGAATGACTTGGTTGGTCGTTGTCAGGAAGATCTCGAGGCTGAACCGGTTGAGCAATAAAAGATCAGTTTGTGTAACTCTTTAGTTCGATTTCTCCATCCACCATCTCTGCATAGGAAAACTGACTGATCCAGTCGCCTAACGCAATAATCCTTACCCCTCGGTGTTCTCTGTCCATTGGATGATGAAAATGTCCACATATGACAATATCACTGTTGCTTTTCTCAGAAAATGGTAGCAAATAGGGGGTAGGATCAAGATGGTGATTATCCGGGTTGTTTTTTGAACTCTTGTTAGACAACCATATCGCGAATGACCAGACCAGATCAGGATGGATAATTTTTGCTAAAATTTTAATTGGCCAACTGCGCCAGAAAGAACGGAGCCTCTGATAGTTAGGACTAGGGTTAAGTAGATCGCCATGACTGAGCAAAATTCTTTGACCATCCCATTCAATCAATTGTTGATCAGGAATTACGGTACAATTAAGTGTTTCAGTAAAATAGGGGCCAAGGTTGAAGTCATGGTTCCCCTCAACAAAATAAAGTTTTGTCCCATTGTTAGATAATTGGCGTAGTTTTTCCAATAAGGGGATGTAGACTGTAAAAGCCAGGTGTTTGTAGCCGAGCCAGAACTCAAAAATATCGCCGAGCAGAAAAAGGGCATCGAGTCCTTTCTGCTGATTGAGAAAATTGAGTAAAAGCTGGTAGTTATTATCCTGCGGATGGCGCAGGTGGGCATCTGATAGAAAAATTGCTCTCATGGCCACGACTATAAAGAGCCGATTGACTGTTGTCAATTTAATCGAATTTTTTGCTTAACCACCGTATCCAGATTTTTTAAAGTGAAGGAGTTAGCGATGTCTGTCGAAGATTTATTAGAAAAGGGCCTGCAGACTCAGGAGCAGGGAGACTCAAAATCAGCACAGCAGTGCTTTCAGCAAGTTTTGGATCAGCAAGAATCCGCTGGAATTTGGCTGTTGTTAGCTGAGGCGCAGATTGAAAATGGGTCTTTTACTAAAGCGCATAAGAGTCTTGTTGCTGGTTTGAAATTGGAACCTGACAATATTGATCTGTTATTTTCTCTGGGTGATCTCTATCTTGAAGAAGAGAAGAATGACAAGGCAATGGCCACCTATCAGCAGATCATCAATCTGGATTCTGAAGAGGTGGATGCCTGGGTCAGTAAAGCGGTCGCGCAGATGAATGATGATGATCTAGAGGCTGCTGAGACGACCTGTCGCAAAGCTCTTGAAATAGATCCAAACTCAGCATTTGCCCAGAATGCGCTTGGGGATATCTATGTCGCCAAAAGTAGTGGAGATGATGCGATGAAAAGTTTTCTCCGGGCGATAGAACTTGATTCATCTAACCCTCAGCCCTATCTGAGCCTTGCGGAACTCTACTACGAAACCGATGATCTGGATCAGGCGGAAGAATATTGTCAAAGAGGTTTGGAATTAGATGCTGGATTAGCCTTGGGTTATTTGACTCTCGGTTATATCTGTCTTGACCTGGATCGTACTCAGGAGGCAATTGATCATTTCCAACAGTTTCTCCGTCTGGAAAAAAGTGCTGCGGCCAAGAATATCTGTGCAGAGGTTTCTGCTGTTATTGATGGTCTCAAATGATGACTTAGCCGTCGCGGTGTTTTGACTGCTTTATCTGTTAGTTTAGAAATAGATAAAAAGGGCTGCCAAGATTATTGGCAGCCCTTTTTATGACTCGTTGATTATTTAAAAACTTGCTTATTTACCAGCAGCAGCTCGTTTTGCAGCTTTGAGTGGGTTGACTCGCACATCATCTGTTTTAAGGTCAACCTTCTTATGAGTTGCAAAATTACATAACCCGTTAGCCCATTTTGCTGCGGGGTTCGGGTAAGCGGTACAGACGTCGCCAATGCTACCTTTGGCAATGCGGTCACAACCCTGACATTCTTCTACAATAACTTGACAGCTGCCGCCTACGGCGGAACAACCAGACTTTTTCCAGAAACTACACTCGGTACCAGCGAGAACCGTTTGGCACTGCATATTTTTTCCTCCTAGATCTATACTTTAGTCCAAATTCAGAACACGTACTAATAGCGAATTTAGATAGTAGAGTCAACGCTTTTTTTGCCCTGATTATTAAGTAACGAAACTATTTTTATTGAAATTAAGAAGAATAATGGCTGACAGAATAATAGTTGCAATAATAGACATCGGAACCGTAAAGCTGCCGGTGATATCATAGAAATAACCAGCAAACAGGGGAGCTACAGCACCGGGAATGTTGGCAGAGAATAACCATCCATAGATAGAGCTAACTTTGTCTGCTCCCCAGATTCTGGCAACTGAGCCAGCGTAAACGACCAGAACTCCGCCATAGTTAAACCCAGCTATCAGTGCAAAAATTTGTAGCCCGAGTGAAGAAGTTACGATGAAAGGAGAGGCAAATAGCAACAGTGCTTGTGAAAGGAGATTGAGTTGAATAATTATGCGGCTGTTGAGCCGGTCAAAGATACTTCCCCATATGACTCTTCCGGCGGCGTTTGCAATGGCAAAAAAGGAGACCGCGCTGACACCGGTCATCAGGGTTGCTGATTTATAGAACTCTTTGATATTTGCATTGATAGCAAATCCTGCCGCAAGGCCGGTGAACATGGCAAAATAGAGGATGATAAAGCGTTTATCTGACAGGATTTCTCGAAAACCAAATTTAATTACGTTGTTTTTTGAATAGTTGGGCGGATTCTGCATGAAAAATCCGGAAAAAACGCTTAAAAACATAAAAGCAATGCCGAAATAGCCAAAGAGAGCAAAGGGGGTAAAATTGAGTTTGAGGAGATATCCTGCAACGGTGCTGACCAGTGCCGCTCCGCCGCCAAATCCGGCAACAGCAATACCGGTGACGAGCCCTTTGTTGTTGGGGAACCATTTAATGCAGGTGGAGATGGGAACGATGTATGCGATTCCGGCTCCAACACCTGCAATGATACCGTTTCCCAAGATGGTGTAGGTGAAATTATTAATTCCCAGGGAGGAAATTAACCAGCCGCTGCCGAATAAAAATCCACCACCCATTGCCGCGAAGCGTGGACCAATTTTGTCGACTAACCTACCGGAGAAAATCATTGTCAGGGGAAAGACAAAATAGAAGATGGAAAATGGAATTTGTGCCTGGGTTTGGGATATGCCAACAAGTATTTTGAGGTGCTGAACGTAAACGGACCAGGAATAGGTTGCACCCAGACAAAGTTGCATTAGCAGGGCGGATAGGATGATCATTATGCGCATATATGGCTCCCGATAAGACTCAATCTGATTAAATCAAAATATGTGTATTTATAAATATTGTCAATGAGCTGTTTTTGCTACTATATGATGTAATGGATCTGTTGGATGGTAATGGCAAGGAGTAAAGATAGTGGCTGAGGACAACAATAGCGATATAAGGATTGATTCTGTGGAATGGGAGGAAATCTGCGACCATTGTGGTCGTTGTTGCTATGAAAAATATGATTATCGTGGAAAAATATTTTACACTGAAACCCCATGTCAATATTTGGATACAGAGACAAACTTTTGTCGCATTTATGATCGACGCTCAGAGCTGAATCCTGACTGTGCCTGCTTAACCCCCAAATTGGTTCGAGCCGGTATCCTGCCAGAAGATTGTCCGTATGTGCGAAAAATGAAGGCATATGATGCTGATGAATAGTTTTGAGTTGAATGCCGGCGCGAGAGGGAATTGAATTCTGACAATTATATGGGTCTTTTATGGGGCATAATCCTTAAATTTGATGGGCTTTGTGCTATTATCTACGTTATTAATCAGTTTATCAATCCAGACAAGGGAGGGTTTAATGTCACAGATTAAATTTGGTACGTCGGGATGGCGTGATATTTTTTGTGAAGGGTTTACTCTTGACAATGTTCGGGTGGTGGTTCAAGCGATTGCCGATCATCTGCGTGCCGAGGGTTTGGCTGACGGGGGGGTTGTGATCGGTTATGACGCTCGTTTTATGGGGGCTGATTTCTCCCGTGAGACAGCTCGAGTATTAGCTGGAGCTGGGATCAAAAGTTTTTTCTGCCAGCGAGATACTC
>JAYEME010000067.1:0-4675 GCA_034717915.1 Thermodesulfobacteriota bacterium | reverse complement strand
CCGACAACACAGGAATATTCCTGTCTGGCAAGAATCTCCTTGTCCGGTAGAAAGTGATTTTGTCGAGACAGATCTGTAACTCATTAATATTGCAGGAATTTATTTTTTTATCAGAGTTGGCATGGCTAATGCTATATCTAAATAGCAACAACGAACAATCAAACGAATTACGGAGGAAATGATGGGATACTCTAAAGTCGAAACAACTCAAAATACAAAAACAAATAGCGAATCAAATGTTCAAAACCATAGTTTGATGAGCCTGGTGGCATTTCTTCTGATCAGCATCTGTGCTTTTACTTTTAAAGACTTCAATTTATTTGAATCAGCTTCCGAGCCCGTTCGTCAGATTCTCGGTTGCCCACCCCCGGCCTATCTGATCAGCGTTGCTCTGGCCGTTTATTGTTTCTCCTCAGCCATCTTGACCTTGACCGCTATAGCCAACGATGCCCAACCGACCCAAAAGTGGAATCATCTCGGTTATCGTTCCGTCTTCTTTATCTTCTACTGTTTCTCCGGTGCCATTGCTGCCAACTTTCTTCCTGTCCTGCTGGTTGGGCTCAGCCTCTACGGTCTGGATCAATGTCACATCATGCTTCACAACGCCAAAGAGAATCATGAAGGCAAGGGTCTGTTGGGAAAATCCTGATCAACTGATTTCAGGATAGTGGGTGTAGAGACAGAGTGGCTTGAAGGAGAAATCGATGAATCAAAGAATTAGCTTCAGATTAATTACTTTTACCATGGCATTGATGCTGACAGCTAGTTTTATCCTTTGTGATCTTGGCTTGCAGATAGAACCACTCACTAAATTTTTTATAGTTTTCTTTATTGCCATTATTGCTCTCCAGAGCGTCCCGGCTGGACTGTTGTTAACCAGCAAAGTTAAGAGCGTATTGGTTGAGAGACGATCAGCATCGACCAGAGAGACATTAGTCAGAAATGGAGTCACCGAGATGAAAACCAGAAAAATACTGATTGCAGATCAAGATAAAGTTGCACGGAAAGAGTTGGCAGCCTTTTTTGAAAATTCACACTATGAAGTAGAAACGACTGCTTCAGCAGCTTATGCCATCGCAAAGATTGTACAGAAGAATGAACCCATTGTGATTTTGGGTGATTCATTTGAAGAGAAAATAGCTTCAGCCGATGTCATTGCTTTGATGCATAAATGCAATAAAAATCTTCAGATCATCCTGATTTCAGATGATAGCTCTCTGGAAACTTTGCGCCGGATTCGTGAAGATGGAATTTTTTATCATGCGTTGAGACCCCATAGTCAGGAAGATAACGAAGAATTACGTTCCGTTGTCGAGTGTGCTGTCAAAGGATTTCATCCCTCAATGGGTTAATTACAACACGACGTGTGTAAAATTTATAAAAGGAGTTTGCCATGAAAAAAATATCTCAATTTAGCCTTGCAGGAATCGTATTTTTATCCACTATCGTACCAGTTTTTGCTGAAACGGGAGCGAGAGAAGATAACAGCATGATGTTGGTCTACCTGTTTTTAGGCATCTGTGGCCTGATTATTTTTCTCCAGCTCATTCCTGTCTTCGCTTTAGGTTTTGGCATAATCAAAGGATTTTTTGGTGGGAAAAAGAAGGCTACAAAACCTCTTACACACTGAGTTTCCAATTGATTTAGAAACCTCACAGGGAAAGATTTTATGCCCTTGATTTTAGAGTATCCATTTTATTAAGCAGAAAAAGAGACGGGCGACGTGTCTCTTTTTCTGCGTTTTGTGGTTTTTTCTGTTATTAATTTGCGTCTAGGAGTATTATTTTCCAAAGATTTTTAGGCGATTGCCCGGACTGGTTCTTTGTTTAAGGGGATATCAGCAAAAGCGGGACCGTCCCCGTATGGGGTTGTCCCAGGTATTTGCGGTGTAAACCACCACAATTTCATGGCTCGTAAACTCTTGGGACAGCCCCCGATAGAGCTGGGGACAGCCCCGAGATTACTGCTAATCGTTTAAACTAGCACCATTCGTGACTGTAGGTAGCGATTTGAATAATGTGTTTTTGTCTGCCAGATAAAAAGGTAAGGTTCTCTTTTCAGAACCTTTCTATTATTTATTCTTGAACCTGGTTGTTCAAGGGGGTTCTCTCAGATTTTCTGCCAAAGGGTGAGTACATGAAAATGGATCGTAGTATCAATTATTTATGGAGCTTTTTACTGCTAATGGTTTTTGCTGTGCCGCTATCGGCGAGTGCAATGGAGATGGACGATTGCCTGTGCTGTCATGGTGATACCGATATGGTTGGTGAGGAACTATTTATCGATGAGGATAAATTTACTCCGACCGTACATGCTGAAATGGGCTGTGTTACTTGTCACGAATCTGTGACCGATGAACATCCAGATGATGGTGAGGCCGTTTCAAGCTCAGATTGTCTCGATTGTCATGATGAGCTTGGCAGTGAATACCTGGCGACTGCACACGCAGAAAATGCCGTTTGCAGTGATTGCCATAATCCTCACCAGGTTCACGGTATCGAAGCAGTGGCCGGTTCCGACATGAACCAGCAGTGCAGTCAGTGTCACGATAGTATTGATGTTATGGACAGCCACGCGGAATGGTTGCCTCAGGCAAGTCTGCATATCAGCAAGCTCCCCTGTATAACCTGCCATACCTCGGCAGAGGGGTATGAAATTGTCTTGAATATTACCCAGAAACAGAAGAAATCGGAAGGGCTGAAAGGGTACCGTTTCTCCAGTTATGCCGATTTAAAAGAGATCAGTGGTGATAAAGAGATCCACAGTATTATTGATATTGACGGTGACAACCATATCTCTCTGGCAGAATTACGTACATTCAACCGTAATCCTGCCTATAGCAATTTGCTTCTGCGTGGCACTATGGTTCCTGACGAAGTCTCTCATGATCTAGGCACATTGGATAATCGTTATGATTGTACTTTTTGTCATGCCTCCGGCCCTGGCAGTATGCAGACCAGCTTTCTGGCTTTGCCGACAGAAGGTGGCAATTATCGGCGGATGACAGTTGAAGAGGGTGCAATGCTTGATACTCTCTATGGCACGCCTAATTTTTACATGACCGGAAGTACTCGCAGTCCAGTGTTGAATATCATTGGTTTAATCATTATCTGTGGTGGTTTTATCATGCCGATTGGCCACGGGACGCTGCGTTTCTTAACCCGCAAAAATAGACAACATTAAGGGGATTAATCATGGCTGAAGAACATGAACATCAAATTTATTTACAACCGATACCGGTTCGGATTTGGCACTGGTTGAATGCTTTCGGGATTATTACCTTGACGGTGTCTGGTGCACAGATTCGTTTCCCGGATTATATTTCTATATGTGGCACCTATAAATCGGCAATCTATCTCCATAATACCGCCGGGTTTGTGGTGGCGATCTCCTTCTCCCTGTGGTTCTTTTACTATACCTTCGTCGCTCGAACGATGGCCAATCTGTATGTTCCAAAGGTAGATGATTTTAAGAGCGGTATCATGCGACAGGTAAAGTTCTACTTTTTAACCTACTTTCTTGGTTGGGAAAATCCCCATCACCCAACTCCCGAGAGTAAATTCAATCCGATGCAGAAGTCTGTTTATCTGGCAATCATGTTTGTGATGATGCCACTGGTTAGTCTGTCGGGGATTTTCTTGACCAACGTCGACCCATTACGTGGGCTGATCGTCATGGTCGGTGGACTCAAACTTCTGGCGGGGCTCCATTTTCTGCTGGCGTGCTGTCTGATCGCTTTTATCCCGACCCATGTTTATCTGGCAACCTTGGGACGGACCCCCACAGATCATATCAAAACCATGTGGACTGGCTGGGAAGATGAAGAGGAAGGACATGCAGAAGAAGCTGAGGAGAGTAAACCAACGGCTGGTTCTTGATCCTCTTTAAGTAAAGATCAGATGTTTCTACCCCTTAGGCGGGCAGGTTCTGAAAAGACCCTGCCCGCTTTTTACGTTCCTGCCACAGAACGACTTATGTTTCAAATGATACTACTTTAAGGAAATCTCTAGCAAAACCGGGACTGTCCCCGCATGGGGGCTGTCCCAGGCTTTTGCGGTGCAAACTACTGCGGTTCTTCGTGGCTCGTAAACTCATGGGACAGCCCCCGATAACCCTGGGGACAGTCCCGAGATTACTGCAAATTTCCTTAAACTAGCGCTATTTCTCCATCCTCCAAAATAATCCATTCTGACAACACAGGAATATTCCTGCCTGGCAGGAATCCCCCGGTGCGACAAAAAATGATTTTATCGATGATAATCTATAACTTCCTGATATTGCATGGATTTATTTTTTTGTCAGAGTTGGCATGGCTGATGCTATATGTAAATAGCAACAACGAAAGATCAAACAAATTACGGAGGAAATGATGGGATACTCTAAAGTCGAAACAACTCAAAATACAAAAACAAATAGCGAATCAAATGTTCAAAACCATAGCTTGATGAGCCTGGTGGCATTTCTTCTGATCAGCATCTGTGCTTTTACTTTTAAAGACTTCAATTTATTTGAATCAGCTTCCGAGTCGATGCGTCAGATCCTCGGTTACCCACCTCCAGCTTATCTGATCAGTGTTGCTCTGGCCGTTTATTGTTTCTCCTCAGCCATCTTGACCTTGACCGCTATAGCCAACGATGCCAAACCGACCCAAAAGTGGAATCATCTCGGTTATCGT
>JAYEME010000066.1:0-4731 GCA_034717915.1 Thermodesulfobacteriota bacterium | reverse complement strand
ATCTTGCCTTTCTTGTGAACCATTATGGGCGATTTAAGATTGCTTATATTTAACAATCGCTTCAGACAATATGTGAAAAATATCATTGCGTAGAGTTTCAGGTTCTGTGACCTCTACTTGGTCTCCAAAACCCAAAAGCCACCAGCGCAATTGTGCAGTATCTTCAATTTCTGCAACCAACTGAATTTGTCCATCTGACTGAGTAATCAGTTCCTGAGTCTGGTTAATCGGCGACTCCGCCAAGTGTTTGGCCACATGCGGATGAAACAAACACTTTAGCTGAATGGTTCCTTCGCTCTCAGGAAAATCAAAATTCCCCTTGGCAATATAATCTTTCAACTTAAACCCTGCCGGCGTTCTGGAGGACTCGTTTAAAAGTTGAGCAGAGTCGATTCGATGCACTGCGATCTGACGTAGATCCTGATACTCCCAAAAGGTACAAACCAGATAGGCGATATTGTCTACAAAGACCAACCCCAAAGGATGAATGATCCCTTTTTGCGTTTCGCTATCAGTACGATTGCAATAGGAAATTTTCAGTTGCCTTTCCAGTAGCAAGCCATCGTAGATAACACTTAAAAGCAATCGGTCAATCTCTGGTGGTTCCAGGGCAAGATGGCGTGATATTCGGGCGATCTTTTTTGGCCATTTGGCTATGCCACCATCTCCTAGATGATTTAAGACTTCTCCGGCTCGTTTGCTATAAGGCTTAAGAAAGTTCAAACAACTCTCTGGCAACATTTTTGCCAAATGTTGATCAATCATTTTGAATGCAAGGGCAGCGTGGGGATCCATTCCTGGAATATCAAAAACTGCAGCATCCTCAGACCATTTCCAGCCAGAGACACGTTCTTCATCGCTTACCAATGGAAACTGTCGGGACAATTCTTTTAAATCCCGTTGGATAGTTCTTAAAGAAACATCCAATCCCATTTCCCGCAGTGCTTCCTGAAAATATTTGGTTCCTTTTCTGCCACGATGTGGCATGCGGTTCAGTAATAACCATTGTCGTTTCAGCGTTTCATAGCTTTTATTGCTTCCCACAGAAAGTCTCCTTTGTTGTGACAACAAAACAAATCCTAGCGACAGAACATGACGCACGAAGCAATATACTCTCAGATTCTGACAAAAAACTGAATCACTTTCCGAGAGCCCCACTTTGTCGTGTAACAGAGGAATGAGTTGACCTTGGTTCGTAAAAATAGCCTGAAATCATTCCATGACTATTTTCGTGATCTCATGAAAATCAAAGCTAATCCCTGAAAAATCGCCGTCCATCAACTCTTCGATCAGAGAAGTCTCCTGTTGAATCTGACTTTCACTGTAACCTATTGCTGTCATCTGGGAGAAAATATGGGCAAGGTTTTTTGCGTCCGTATTGCACTCGGGGTCGGCAGTATCGACCAGAATTTCCATATTGAGCCATTCACTCCAAGAAACAAAACCGAGAGCCAAGCACTCTGTGTGTGCTGAAATATTTTCTGCCCCACCTTGATAACGGATTCCGTATACATCGATAATCGATTGCGGGGCTCCATCTTCGCTGTCATCGAAATGAACACGTCTGATGGCACATTGAATTACGCTCTGTTTGAAGTCCTTTATCTCCAAAATTTCGGCATAGGCGGCAGTGTAACCGTGCCGACAGCTCCAACTATCCGGATAAATTTCAAACAAAGTTGCAAATAATTCGTAACGAGCAACGGTCTGAAACAGGTCAATAACTTTCACGACAGAAATTCCTTTCATATTGATCTGAATAACAGAATTTATGGATAGAGACATCGGAACAGAACACTGTTGAAAATAACAATTCCCGATCTCCTGCTCACATTTTACTGACCATCAATAAAGCAAATCATGAACTTTTGACTGTAGGGACTTATTTGAAAATCGGATGGAATCAGGATGAAAATTTAGTCGCAATGTACCAATTGGCCCGGTACGCTGCTTAGCCACAATAATGTCAGCGTCACCGTAATGTCCCTTGTCGCAAGACCGATTCAGCCCCATACAGTCATCGCAGTAGACGGTCTCACGATACACAAATATGACAAGATCTACGTTCTGACCAAATGCCGTATCGAAGCCACACAAATCCTCTAAAATTGGACGGTTGTCTGTACGGTTTTCCAATGAACCGTTAAGTTGTGACGTAACAACAATAGGCAGGTTTAGCTCTTCAGCCAAGGCTTTAAGAGCCTTGACAGTTTTTGAAATATCCTGCAAACGGCCAGCCCGATGATCGCTCTGAATGAGCTGAAGACAATCGATAACGATCAGTCCCAAATTATTCTCTGCATTTAATCTTCGAGTTTTAGCGCATAATTTTTCAATGTTGATATCAGGGGTGTCATCTATAAAAATCTGCGCGTTGTCCAGTTGTCCAGCTCCCATAGTCAGCTTGGGAAAGGCAGATTCTGGATCTGTAAAGCATCCGGTGCGCAGACTGCTGGCGTGAACCATCGACACCGAGCTCAGCATCCTCAGTACTAGCTGCTTACTGTTCATTTCCAGAGAAAAGATCAGCGTTGCCAAAGGATCATTGGCATGAATTGAAACATGTTCCACAACGTTGGTACAAAATGCTGTCTTACCCATAGCGGGACGTCCAGCCACAACAATGAGGTCGCCAGCCTTAAATCCAGAAGTCATAGTGTCCAGATCATGAAAACCTGTTGATATTCCGCGAACCCGAATTTTGTTTTCAAAAACCTTTTCAATATCCTCAAAAAGTTCCCCTAAGAATTGATTGATTTGATGCGGTGGGCTTTTTGGAACAGGAGCCATGAGGAAACCTTTCATCATAAAATAAATAAACCCTTCTTACTGCACTTAGTTATGGGTGACGGGTAAACGACATGGGTTATGTATTGTAGAAATCCACAATAAAACTGTAAGTTACTTGTCGGTAGACAGTTAATCGAACCCCGCCAACAGCAAGATCATCTCTTCAATTGTTTATAGAAAACCAGGCATATGCGTCAAAACGTGACGCACAAGAATAAAAGGCTCAGGATATGGATGGCCTTTCCGAGGGTCACATTTTGACGCCTCAGTTGAGTATGCTGTTAAACATCAAAAAACAACCCCTAGAAAAACCAATCAGTCCGCGGAGTTTATATGCTGTTAAGCGATGCCGGCATTGAATTTTTTCCTGAACTGGTTGAGCCGGTGTTAACCAGGAAAAAATCCAAATCACACTGGCGTAAAACCAGAAAAAATACCAAACAAGAAAAAGCTGCCGCCATTCTTGCGACTAAAAAAATACTGTTATCTGTAAACGGTTGATTCACGGGAAAGAGGAATTTCCTGTTCTTGATATCTCTGATGATGAAGTTGATATCTGTATCACCAAACAATTTGCCACCATTGAGATCGACGTCAGCAACGAGGAACTTATAGCTCACGATATTGAAATAACGGGTGATTGTCGCAAGACAGAGAGGATCTGTTTAATTACAAACCTTATTAACCGGATAGCCGCTCAAGTTGAGCAATGAAGGGAAATAATATGACCGATTTACTGGCAACAATCAAAGTGAAAGCACTTCACTATGATCCAAATAATATTGTCACTTTGATGGGATATCAACGGCAGAATTCAATCATGGCACTGAACCGGTTAACCCTATTGCTAACAGCTCCAGACCTGCTGGGGTGGTTTAACCAGAGTGGATTCGATTTTAAATATTCCAACCGGGAATTTATTCTCGCGTTGGGAGATATCTTAAATATCCCAACGTCGGAGATGACAGCCGGCATTACTGCGGTAAACAAGGAGCAAGTGAGAATCAAGAAGATGTTCCCTGCGTACATATTTATCGATACAAATTTCAAGCGACAAGGTCAGCCAATTCATGTCCTCGCATTTCTTGAAGGACGGAGACATATCCATATCTCAAAATACGATGTCCTGCGGAATAAAGCTGCTGAACTTCAGCGCATACAGCATATTGTGATGCAACATTACCGGGAAAATAATGGTCACTTGGAACTCTGGGGAAAGATCCATCGATATCTTTATGTTTACGATGTCAAGCAACGATTGGCTATCTTACCCAATGGAGAAATGACCAATGACAACGGCTGTCAGCTGCAAAAAGCATCACTCACCTTGAAAGGTAAAGATATCTGTACCGTTCTTGGGGCCAATTGAATTGGTAGCACTGCAATTAAAATTACAGGAGTCTGTTGAATTTTACGGATCGTCGTGAAAAATCGGCTGGTCGAGGACAGATTTTTGATCGTTTGAGAGCGAATAGCCATAGCTATTTGTCGAAAAGGATCGAGAATATGGATCGATCAGGCGGTTTTGCAGCAAATTCATGTAAAGTTCGACAGACTCCTAAGGTCACATATTGTCGCATTATAGAGGTAGGTTGGTATCCAACGCAATAAAGGAGGCAATCAGTGCTGGATAATTTTGAAAAGAAAGTTTTACGCAATTATCTGCGGAATCTGCTGCTTGATAACCGAATGACACAAAAAATGTTTGCTGCTGTCTGTGACTGGCTGGACGATAACCTGGAAAATATCATTGTTGGAAAAATCAACGACAAAACCTGGAAAACAATAGATGAGTATAATTCAGCAATCAAAGAACGCTCTGGGGTTAAAGCTCAGCAAAAAAGATTTATTGCTGAAATGACATCCTTGCTATCAACGACAGATAGTTCCGAAGACGACATGCCGATCAGTTCTTTGGAGCAGAGCTTAATCTTGCTGGCT
>JAYEME010000065.1:0-1000 GCA_034717915.1 Thermodesulfobacteriota bacterium | reverse complement strand
CGACTGGCTGCGGGTAAAGACAAAGAAGAGATTTTGAAGCTGGCGGCGCAGGGGCAACTGGTCGAGCAACCGACAGATATTTTGCGAGACCCTTATGTGTTCGAATTTCTGAAATTGCCCGAGCCATATCTGCCATCGGAAACACATCTGGAAACCCTACTATGTAATCATCTCCAGCAGTTCCTGCTCGAACTGGGCAAGGGCTTTACCTTTGTCGGGCGGCAATACCGCATCACCATCAACAACACGCACTACAGGGTCGATCTGGTTTTCTACCACCGTATACTCCGCTGTTTTGTGCTGATCGACCTTAAAATAAACGATGTGCAACACCACGACATTGGGCAGATGAACCTGTACATGGGCTATTTCGCCAACGAAGAGAACACCGAAGGCGACAACCCGCCCATTGGCATCGTCCTCACTAAAAACAAGGATGAACTGCTTGTGGAATACGCCACCTACCAGATGAACAGCCAGCTTTTTGTGCAGAAGTATCAGCTCTACCTGCCCAACGAAAAGGAACTGCGGCGGGAGTTAGAGATGATTTGCCAGACGGAGGACGATAATGGGTAATGGAACATTGAAAACGGATAAATGTCAATTATCAACTGTCAATTCTCAATTGAGGGAAGGATATAAACAGAGTGAGATGGGGGTTATTCCTGAGGGGTGGGAAGTAAAAAAAGTTACCAGACGTTTGCTGGTTTCAAGAAGGACCCGGTTTACGTAACTGGCAGTTCACTAATAAAGGTATGAAGGTTATTAACTGGTAAGGCTCATAGTTGATGACTGGAGTGTTAAGAAAATGAAGACGAAATGGGGGACTTGCACTCTTGCAAGTCGTCGAATCTGGTTGAATCTTGAACTCGTAAAAAAGCCGGAGCATTGTCTTGAATATATTATCGTACACGAAATGGTACACCTGATAGAGCGCAACCACAGCGACCGTTTCGTAGCCTGCATGGATAAATTCATGCCCAAGTGGCATTTGTATAAA
>JAYEME010000064.1:0-4812 GCA_034717915.1 Thermodesulfobacteriota bacterium | reverse complement strand
CCATCTGGAGTCAGCACAATATCAGCGGGTTCGCGGCACAGATCCAGCATCTTCTTGAAAGCGGCCCGACCTCCGCGAGAAGAAGATCCGCGCACTGTATCCTGGTCAAAATACTTCATCGTGCGAGCAAGAAGTTCACCATCTTTTGACGCACTGATCAGCAGTTTAGCATGTTTTGCCGGATAGCCAAAAACCAGCAAAAACAGCTGATCATGCCAAAAAGGGATAATAGCATGCTCACCTCGCTCCCAAATAGATCGGAGATGCTCTTCGCCGAAGACTTCCTTGTGCAACAGAAGATTAAGTAGCAACATCAGTCGTGAAGCCACAAACGGAACAATCGCCAGCAACAGTCTATCGCCGGTTTTCATCATCCTTGCTCACCAAACTGCACATCACAAAGACGTTTATACATCCCTCCTGAGTCAATCAACTGCTGATGGGTTCCTGATTCAACAATCAGCCCCTTGTCAAGAACCAGAATGCGATCGGCATGCATTATCGTGGAGAGGCGATGTGCGATCACGAATGTCGTACGATTCTGCATTAAATTCTTCAGTGCACCCTGCACCATCGCTTCACTTTCGGTATCAAGCGCACTGGTCGCTTCGTCCAGCATCAGGATTGGCGCATCAAGCAGAATTGCCCGGGCGATGCAGAGTCTCTGCCGCTGTCCTCCCGAGAGACGCACTCCGCGATCACCAATCTGCGTTTCATAACCTTCCGGCATCTGCCGGATAAAATCGTCAGCATAAGCCTGAATTGCCGCTTTCTTGACCAGTGCAAAACCGGCATCGGGATGGCCGTAGCGGATATTATTGGCAATAGTATCATTAAACAGAAATGTCTCCTGATCAACCAGTGCCAGATTCGCATGCAGACTTTTTTGCGTGATCATCCGGATATCATGGCCATCAATCAGGATTCGTCCTTGTTGAGGATCATAAAATCGGTTCAACAACCCGATAAGAGTACTTTTCCCCGCACCACTTGTCCCCACCAGAGCAACAACTTCACCCGGCTTTGCCTGTACGGAAAAGTCGCTTAATACCAACTCATCGTCGTAAGCGAACTTCACCTGTTCAAAACTGACCTCTCCTTGACAGCGAGGCAGAGTCATTGCGTTCGGGGCATCGACAATTTCTATCTGACTATCCAGTACTTCGAAAACTCGTTCAGCCGCACCAATCGCTTTCTGAATGGTGTTATTGACTTTAGTCAGACGCTTGAGGGGTGTGTACATCAACAAGATTGCTGCCAGAATGGAAAATAACTCTCCCTTGGTCATTGCTTCCAGCGCTACCCGATTGAGTCCGTACCAGAGAACTGCAGCGACCCCGAAGGAAGTCATAATTTCCATAACCGGTGATGAGGCCGCTGAATATCTGAATGTTTTACGGATAAAGGTGAAAAAACCGGCATTTTCATGCACAAACTTCTGTTCTTCTCGCGTTTCGGTAGCAAAAGCCTTGATAACCTTGATACCGGAAAAACTCTGTTCCAGAACCGTAGTAACACTCCCCATGGCATCCTGGCCACGCCGGGAATATTTTTTTATTCTTTTGCCAATGACTGCTGCTGGCCAGGCAGATGCGGGAATCACGATAAAGGCCATTAATGCCATTCTCCAATCGGCATAAAAAGCGTAGCCGGTCAAGACCAGAATGGTTAAGGTTTCACGCAACAGAGTCACCAGAACCTCGGCAAGTGCTGCCTGCATCACATTAACATCATTGAGGATTCTTGACATCAATGAGCCCGATGAACTGCTGGTAAAAAATCGCATCGATAATTTTATGGTATGGCCGAATGTTTCATTACGAATATCCTGAATCGCACGTTGGCCGGCCGTGCGAATATTGTATTCCTGTACATAGCGCGACCCCCCCTTAAAAGCTGCCAGGCCAACAACCAGGAAAGGGACCAATTTAGCCAGTCCGAGATTGCCGGCGATAATCAGCTCGTCGACAAACGGTTTAACCAGATAGGCAAGAATTGCGTCTGAAGCAGCAACCCCAATAGAAGCCACCATCGAAAGTGCAATGATCCATTTATATGGGGCAGCGTAACTGACTAACCTCATGTAGATATTTTTTTGTCTAGCTGTCAATAACACCAGTGATTTTCTCTCTCGGTTCTACGCTGTCATTTCTGCAGCAATGTCTGCAACCCGTCCGGAACAGCCGGGCTCACCCAATAACTGTCGAACCTCAACAAGGTTGCGACGCATGGCTGCAAGATACTCCCGATCATCAAGCAGCCGTACCATTTCGCGGCACATCAATTCTGGATCAGCATCATCCTGGATAAATTCTCGCACAATTTCCCGACCGGCAACAATATTTGTCAGGCCGGCATAGTCGATTTTTATCAATCGTCTGCCGATGGCATAACTTAGAGGTGCAACTTTATACAAAATCGCCATCGGAGTTCCTGTCAGAGCCAGCTGCAACGTCACTGTGCCGGACACCGTCAACACAGCATCGCAGGCAGCAGCAACCTCGTAAATATTCTCTTCAACAATAAAAACCGACAGTCCCGCAGCAGAAAACTGCTGCTCCAAATAATGGTGCGATAATGATGGTGCCACCGGCACCAGAAGCTTAATCTCCGGCTTTTCCCGAGATAACAGCCTGGCCGTCTCAATCAAGCTATCCAGAATATAGTTCAATTCACTATTGCGGCTACCGGGGAAAATCCCGACGACCTGCTCTTCTGCCCCGATCCCAAGATTGTTTCGCAACGAACCTTGTGGCTGGTTGTCTATAAATTCATCCAACAAGGGATTGCCAACATATTCAGCTTCCACCCCCAGTGATTTATAAATTTGTGGTTCAAAAGGAAAAATCAATGCCAGTCTGTTAACTCGCTCGGCAATGACCCTCGCTCGCCCACTACGCCAAGCCCAGACTTTGGGACTAATGTAGTAAAGAACCGGTACTCCAGCGTCTTTCGCAACTTTGGCAAGACGTAGGTTAAAGTCAGGAAAATCGATTAAAACCAATAAATCAGGGCGTTCAGTTTCACGAATAACCCGCTTCAGTTGTTTAAATCGCCGAAAGATTTTCGGTAACTGGCGGACAACTTCGACCACCCCCATAACCGACAACTCATCAGAAGGGAAAAGAATTCGGCACCCTTCAGCCTGCATCTTACCACCACCGACACCATAAAAACTTAAGGTAGGGTGATGTTCAGCAGCAGCCTTGATCAAATTGCTACCATGCAGATCCCCGGAGGCCTCTCCAGCAACAATCATCACTCTTCGGAACGGTTTAATCTTCGCTTGCACCATAAAACCTACAACAAAAAAAACAAAAGGCGAGAGCCATTCGGATCTCGCAACCTTTGTTCCCTAACAAAACTGACTTCATATGGCTAGCGAGCCAAGCCACGCTCACTTTTCTGCAAAAAATCGAGATAAGTTGCAACCTCAGATCTGGAAGTATCAAACTGACCTTCTATCTGAGTTATTGCTTCTTCCAACTTAAGATTTGAACGGAAAACAAGTTTATAAATTTTTTTGATATTACTCAAAGCTTCGGTGGAAAAACCACGTCGTTTCAAACCGGTCAGGTTCAGTCCTACAACTTTCGCCCGATCACCCTGAACAATCGCATAAGGAACCACATCCTGACCAATCATTGAACCACCACTGGCCATCACATGGCAACCAACTCGAGCAAATTGGTGTACAGCACTCAAACCACCTAGAATTGCGTAATCATCGACTTCAACATGACCTGCCAGAGTTGCCGCATTTGCAAGAATTACGTGATCCTTAACGATACAATCATGCGCCACATGGGCATAAGCCATAATCAGATTATCATTGCCAACGGTCGTTATTCCGCCGCCATCTTCGGTTCCAAGATGGATCGTTACGAACTCGCGAATCCGATTGCGGTCACCTATCTTTAGATAGGAAACTTCCCCGGAAAATTTCAGATCCTGAGGAATCGCACCGACCGAAGCAAACTGAAAAATCTGATTGTCACAACCAATTTCTGTGCGTCCTTCAATGACTGCATGGGGCCCGATCGTTGTCCCGGCTCCAATTCTGACATGTTCTCCAATAACCGCATAAGGGCCAACCGTGACTGAAGAATCCAGTTCTGCGCCAGGGGCTATGATTGCTGTCGAATGGATCATAGTTTCTCCAATTTACTTCTCTGCAAAAGTCGCCATCAGGCTCGCCTCGGTAACTAAAGTATCATCGACGTAAGCCTTGCAGCTAAACTGGTAAATGCCCCGCCGTTTTGAGAGCAATTCAACCTCCATGCGTAGAACGTCACCAGGCACAACTGGTTTACGAAACCTGGCCTTATCAATGCCGACAAAGTAGGTTACCCGGTCATCGCCAATTTTATCGATAACTGATACATAGGCGCCACCGACCTGCGCCATGGCTTCAACAATCAATACCCCTGGCATAACTGGATGCTCTGGGAAGTGCCCTTGAAAAAAAGGCTCATTAACCGTCACATTCTTATAGCCATTGACCTTAACACCCTCTTCAATTTCTTCAATTCGGTCAACCAGAAGAAAGGGGTAGCGGTGTGGCAAAGTTTTCATAATCTGCTGAATATTCATAACAAGCATATCACTTCTCCTTTAGCAGCGCCTCGAGTTCCTCCAGACGCTTCTTCATTTTTTGCAGATCCTTACGCATTTCCGGCAACTTAGGCAAAGTCATTGTCGCCCGAAGCCATTGTTTATGTGGCATTAGCGGCAAACCAGATAAAATCTGATTTGAATCCACGTTTCCAGTTGCGCCACCCCTGCCGCCAATCATAACATTGTCCCCTACTT
>JAYEME010000063.1:0-4842 GCA_034717915.1 Thermodesulfobacteriota bacterium | reverse complement strand
AGAAGGATTAATCCGCTTTTGACCTGTTGAATGAGTTTTTGTCGACGCTTTCGATAAATTCCGGTTACAAACATGAAAAGTCCTTATGATCAGCAAATGGAAACTATTAAAGTTATATTTTTCTCAAAGATCTCTTTTCCTTATGGTAGACTTTAGCAAAATTCTCATGGAGGGAAAAATTATGTCGCGTTGGTTGAAAATTAGTCTGATTTCTGTTGCGGTTATTTTCGGATTGTTACTCCTATCCATGCTGGTTGTCCCCTGGCAGATCAAAAAACAGGGAAGCAATTGGGTCTCCGAAAACACTGATCGCACTTTAACGATTGAAAAAGCATTCTTCAACCCTTTTACCCTGACGGTTGAACTCAGTGGGACAAAACTGACCGAACAAAATAGTGACCGACCCTTCGTAAAATTCAAAAGGCTAATGCTCTCCGGCAGCGTTATGTCTATCATGAAACAAGCGGTCATTCTTGACCGCGTCGAACTGGATGAGCCTTTCGTCAATATCGAGCTGCTCGGAAAGCAGGAATTTAACTTCTCTGATTTTACCCGACTTGGCAGCAATAATCCCGAACCAACACCGACTGAAGAAAAAAAACCATTCCATTTTTCTCTCAATAATATTGTTCTCAGCAACGGCAGTGTAGACTTTACCGATCAAACTTCAGAGAAAAAATCGCAGCACCAGATTCGTGAACTGGTTTTGAGCATTCCTTTCATTGGCAATATTCCCTACATGACCGATGACTATGTTGAGCCACACCTGTCCATGCTTCTGAATGGCGCAAAAATTCAAGCCGATGGGCAGCTGAAACCGTTCCACGATTCAATGGAGACCGACCTCTATCTAAGCCTGGATAATGTCGACCTGGCCTACTACGCATTTCATTCACCGATTCCGTTACCGATAGATGTCAAGCAGGGTACCTTTGATTGTGAAATTGACCTCTCCTATCAGGTCTCCAAGGCAGAAAAGCCCCGGCTGATGATTGGTGGTGAACTGGCACTATCAGATATCGATCTGCGCGAGCTGGATGGCCGTGAGTTATTCAGTATGCCAACTCTGGTTCTTGATCTCGACTGGGCGGATCTCTTTACCCTGGACTTCAATCTGATCTCTATCGATATTTACGACCCACAATTTTATGTTGATCGAGACAGTTCAGGGCGTTGGAATTTCCAGCGCATTGTTCCGGCCAAAGAGGTTCCCCCGGTCACGGAAGAAAAGGAGCCCGGGAAAGACACGACAGCTGGCAGCCTGCCTCTTTTAACCGTCGAAAAACTGGCACTGATTGATGGTCAAGTTCATTATCGTGACGATTTTGTCCCGGGTGGATTTTCTGAAGAGATCTACGCCATCAATCTTGAGTTGAACAAACTCTCAACCCACCTGAAGCAGAAAACGACTGCAACTCTGAAGCTACAAACCGACCGGGAATTTACGACGGCAATCAATGGCGAATTTGGAATCAATCCAACCACGGCACAGATCGATTTAAGTGCTGAACAATTATCCCTGAAACCTTACTACCCCTACCTGGAAGGATTGTTGACGGCACCAATCGAAGGTATTTTGAATCTTGCGGGACAGATCATCTACACAGAAGATGGAAACATCCAGGCGCAACAGGTTCAGCTGGGATTGAACAACTTGCTGGTTCCCTTCTCCGGCAAGGATCAGTTTACTTTGTCAACTTTCAATATTACTGACAGTTCTTTTGATCTGCGACAGCAGGATGTTGGTCTTGGCACCATTGTATTAAGTGATGGGAATATCAAAGCAACCCGACTGGCGGATGGGAATTTTTCACCATTACAGCTGTTACGCAAACAACCCGCAGCGGAGGAAACCGAACCAGAACTCAACGCTGAAGTGAGCGAGCCCTGGAAGATTCACGCTCAGAGTGTTGATCTGGAAAAATTCAAACTACTGTTCACCGATGCCAGCTTAGCAAAAAAGCCCCAGGTCAAGATTCCCAATTTCAATTTTCATGCAGAAAACCTCAAATATCCCGAAGCTGAAAAAAGCCCATTTTCTCTTGGCTTGAAAATCGGGAAAAATGGAAGTGTTAAAGCTGATGGCACAGTTATCCACACTCCTCTGCAACTCCAGGCACAAACCAAGATTAAAGCATTTCCCCTGGCCGATTTTAACGATTTTGTCCCTGAAGAGGTTAAAATCAGCTTGAAAGATGGCAAGCTCTACTCGACCCTGGCAATCAACCTCAAACAGCAACCAGACAAATTCAGTGGGGACTTCACCGGAAAAATCAACGTCAGTAATTTCAACCTGAGCGATCCTCTTGGCCAGGGTGAGCTGCTCGCCTGGGAAAACCTTGATCTTGCCGGTATCAACGGGGAGATTGCCCCCCTTTCCCTCCATATCAAAGAAGTTGTTCTGAGTAACTATCTGACAAATATCCAGATCACCCCGGAGGGAAAGATCAACCTGACCAGCATAACAGCGACTGAGACGGAAGCGGACGACAAAGAACCCGACTTGGTGTCAACCGGCATCGAAGAGACCATCATCATCGAAGCAGCAGTCCCCACTGAGCCTCCGCCGGATATCAGAGTTGACTCCCTGACCCTGCAGGGTGGTACCGTTTCCTTTACCGACCGGCATCTGCCAAAAGTCTTTTCAACAACGATGTACGAATTAGGCGGTCGGGTGACCGGATTGGCTTCCGCGGAAGAGATGCAGGCCGATGTTGATCTGCGTGGCCAGTTGGAGAACCATTCGCCACTCACTGTCAGCGGGAAAATTAATCCTTTAAGTCAGGATTTGTTCGCCGATCTGACCCTCAGTTTCAAGGATATCGATCTGACCCCGATGACTCCTTATTCGGGAACTTATCTTGGCTATGTGATCGACAAGGGCAAGCTGAATCTTGATCTGAATTACCAGATTGAGCACCAGAAAATCGTTGCGAAGAACCAGGTAATGATCGATCAGTTTACTTTTGGCGATACAGTTGAAAGTGACCAGGCGACTTCTCTCCCGGTTGCTTTTGCCATCGCTCTGTTGAAAGACAGTAATGATGAAATTCATCTCGACATCCCGATTTCCGGCGATCTGAATGACCCGAAGTTCAGTATCGGCGGGGTTATCTTCACTGTTCTGAAAAATCTGCTGGTTAAGGCTGCAACATCACCATTTGCGCTGCTGGGTTCAATGCTCGGCGGAGATGAAGACTTTACCGGTATCAGCTTTCCCAGTGGGATCGTAATTATTGATGAAGAGCAGTTGTCAAAATTAGAAGGATTGGCTGAAATGCTCGTCAAACGACCCGCCCTGACTCTTGAAATCAGCGGTTTTGCTGATAAAGAGCTGGATCCTGAAGGCTACCGGCAAGACCAATTTCAGCAGATGCTGGTTGCCGCAAAGTGGCGGGAACTGGAGGAAGAGGGTCAGGCTCCGGCAACAAAAGAAGAAATTGTTATCAGTGACGAAGAATACCCGGAGACTCTGTTGACAGTTTATAAAGAGGCAGAATTCCCTCGTCCCCGTAATTTTATCGGAATACTTGAAAAACTCCCCGCTCCAGAGATGGAAAAGCTGCTGCTGGCAAATATCCTGGCAGCGGAAGAACAGCTTCAAGAGTTGGCAAAAGCGCGGGCTATGGCAGTACGCGATGCTTTGGTAGCGGTCAATGAAGAAATCAAACCACGGCTTTTTCTAAAGAAGTCGGATATCTATCAACCTCCCAAAGATGGGGTCGCCAGCCGGGTTGAATTCAATATCAGTAGTAAATAGAGCGAAACTTTGGAGTATTTGGGGGACATGTACTTGATACGTGTCCCCCGAATGCGGAGGAACAAAGGACAAACTTGAAACCCTATTTTTTCACCATCCTCTTGTTTTTTTTGGGATTCTCAAATCCCTGTTTAGCTGAATTACAACTTGAAGGCTCCCCCACCCAGAGCGGCTTGATGCGTGGTCATGTCAGTCCGGGAAGTCAGGTATATTACGGCGAACGACAATTGAAAATTTCCCCGGACGGATCTTTTATCTTCGGTTTTGGCCGCGATGTGTCATTACAGCAAACTCTAACCCTGATCGATCCTGACGGGACTACTCATCAACGAGGAATTGAACTCAAACAGCGTAAATACGATATCCAGAAAATCGACGGTATCAGCAAACGGATGATGAATCCAAGCAAGGAAGACCTGCGCCGGATCAGGCAAGAGGCGAAGGGAGTTGCAAAGGCCCGGCGACAGAACAGTGACCGGTTGAATTTCCAAGAAAAATTTATCTGGCCGGTGATCGGTCGTATCAGCGGAATTTATGGCAGTCAGAGAATCCTCAATGGCGAACCCCGTCGTCCTCACTTTGGCATCGATATTGCGGCTTCAACAGGTACCCCGGTCAAAGCTCCGGCAGGAGGAGTTGTCACTCTGGCACATCCTGGGATGTTCTTTTCCGGAGGAACCCTGATCCTGGATCACGGCCATGGGCTCTCTTCTACTTTTCTCCATCTGAGTAAAATTCTGGTCAAGGTCGGCGATCAGATCGTTCAAGGAGAAGCTATTGCTGAGGTTGGCGCAACCGGACGGGTCACCGGCCCCCATCTCGACTGGCGGATCAACTGGTTTGACCAGCGCCTTGATCCGGCATTCTTTGTCCCGCCAATGGTTCAGGAACCATAATCATTACTCAAATCTGTTATCAGAGCGTTTTTTGGTAACATCCTCGGTGTTGGCTTCTAACCAACCGGAAGTACTCTCCTCCACAGCATCAAATTTTTCAACATAAGGTTTGATATCCAACAGAGGGGTACCGTCAAGAACATCAATGCCCTCGACAAAAACCTTATTTCCTTCGACTCTTTTCAA
>JAYEME010000062.1:0-4860 GCA_034717915.1 Thermodesulfobacteriota bacterium | reverse complement strand
CCGACACTTCCTCCGGTATAAAGGGCTTCAACCCCGTACTCAGATAAGGTTTGTGCTGCTCCGGTTCCCGCGCCATTTGATGCGTTGATCCCATCGCTATTGTTGTGGGCAGTGACTTCGTTTGTGACTGTGTTAATGATCATGTAGTGGGCAGCCCGTCCAAATCTAGGATCGATTTCCGACTGCAGTGAATTTTCCAATGCGGTTATTGCTATGAGCATATTTTGTTCTCCAATTTATAATCGACCCGGATTGATTTATACAATCCGGGTCGATAGGTTTCTGTGATTTATCCTGGTGTTAGCTTGCTGGATTAACGCCTGCCTCTGCCGCGGCCTGAACCTTGATTGCGACCTGCACCAGCACCTAATCCCCGACCTGGTTGGTTAGCTGTTCCCTGGTTTTGACCTAATCCCTGACCCTGTCCAAGACCCTGTCCACGTCCAGTTCCAACACCTTGTCTTTGGTTGTCAGCGACTCCCAAACCTCTTCCTGTCATTGCTCCTTGACCTTGCGGTCCCGTTCCATCTCTTCCTGGCATAATTGCCTCCTTTTTGTTTTGTGTGAATGTTATTTGCGGGAATACAGAATGATTTAAAATAAACTGTTTCAACCGCTACGTGCATATGCACAAAATAGAGACTATGCTTGTCGGGAAGTTTTGTCAAGAAAAAATGTGCATATGCACAAAATATATTTGTGTAGACTTAATAAAAAGAGAGAGCCATTTGATCAAATGATCAAATGGCTCTGAAAATCCTATTGTGGATGCTTAGTTTAAGCGGGTATCTCTCAGAGGAATCAGAGGATCAACGATAGAAGTTGATAGTTTTCATTTGCTTCTGATCCGGACTGGTATTTGCGTTGGGAATTATCTATTCAGTTAATCCCGCCAGCCGTTTTAACTCTGCAATTTCTTCCGGCCATAGCTCCGGGTTAGTTGTTTCCAAAACCAGTGGTATTTCATCAAAACGATTATCGGCCATAATGTATTTAAAACAATCCCAGCCAATTTCACCAGCTCCCAGTGGGGCATGGCGATCGACTCTGCTGGCGTAGAGCGTTTTACTATCGTTGATGTGCATCCCTTTTAGATATTTGAAGCCGACAACTTTCTCAAACTCAGCAAAGGTTGTCGAACATGCCTCTGCACCACGCAGTTCGTAGCCAGAAACAAAGGTGTGACAGGTGTCTAAGCATACGCCAACTCGATCTTTATCTTCTACTTCCTCGATAATTTGGGCTAAATGTTCAAAACGGTAGCCAAGATTACTCCCTTGACCTGCGGTATTTTCGATTACTGCAGTCACTCCAGCCGTTTGTTGCAAAGCTAAATTGATTGATTCGGCGATGCGGCTTAAGCAATCTGTTTCGCTTATCTGTTTTAAATGGCTTCCCGGATGAAAATTGAGGTAGATCAACCCTAATTGTTGGCAACGCTGGAGCTCATCACTAAAAGCATTGCGCGATTTTTCCAATTTTTCTGCTTCGGGATGACCCAGGTTAATCAAATAGCTATCGTGGGGGAGAATCTGTTTCGGATCGAATTGGTGCTTTTGACAATTCTCTTTGAACTTTACAATCACCTCTTCGGTTAATGGCGCACTCTTCCACTGTTTCTGATTTTTTGTAAACAGGGCAAAAGCTGTTGCGCCAATCTCTACAGCATTCAGTGGGGCATTAAAAACGCCTCCTGCTGCACTTACGTGGGCTCCAATATATTTCATATTTGCTATTAACTCTCTTTCTCTTCCGTGTTGTCGTGATAATTAGGTAGACCAGTGATGCTGCTACTATGCTGTTTCTGATAACAGAAATTCTTCCGCCCGATCAATCAGGTGTCTGGCAATGCTACGTTTTGGCGGCAAGATTGGTAACTGATCAAGCCTGCACCATTTAGCATCTGCCAATTCTTTATCCCGCAGTTCAATTTCTCCTCCGGCATAGTCGGCGACAAATCCGCACATTAATTGGCTGGGGAACGGCCAGGACTGACTCCCGAGGTAACGGATATTTTTGATCTGGATATTTGTCTCTTCGGCAGTTTCCCTTGCCATCGCTTCTTCCAGACATTCTCCGAACTCGACAAATCCGGCAACCAGGCTGTAGCGTCCGTCTGCCCACTCCGGTTTCCGGGCAAGGAGAATTTCATCTCCTTTGACGATCAGACCGATAACGCAGGGATGAATCCGTGGAAAGTGATGAGTATTGCAAGCCCGACACTCTTTACCCCATTCACCATGCAGCCGGATCAGCTTTTCCCCACAGTTTCCACAGTGCCTGCTAGTGTATTCCCAGTGGAGAACCATCTGCCCGACACCAGCCAGGGATAAGAGGGGTAGAGAAATTATTGGTTCGATTGCTCTTAGTGGTTGTTGATGCAGTTGTGGTGGCACATCAATGCTATGCGGGACATTCAGGAGACGGCAAGGTTTCCCTTCCCATTGACCGATGTAGATCGGGGAAAACTCACTGTTTAATATGGGGGATTTCCCTTCCGGTAGCATGTGCCCCTGTTTGGTTTCAACCGTCAGCAGATTCATCCCCCGCAATAAAACCCAGACGCCATCACCTCCCGGATCCAGATCTGGAGTTTCAGGCCGGAAATATTTATCCAGACTGGCTCGATTAAAAGGGAGATCAACTGGAGTCGGGTAATAATCAGGCAGCATCATTTTCATGATTTAGTTCTATCTAAAACGGCATAACGTAACAGGGCAATCTGGGTTTTTGCGTCGGTAATTGTTCCGCTAGAGATCATCTCCAACGCTTCATCCAGAGTGACAATCAACGGTTCAATAAATTCATCCGGTTCATGGGCTGTCTGCTTTTGTTCCAGTTCAGTTGCAATAAATAGATAAATCTGTTCGTTACAAAACCCAACACTACTGTAGACATACCCTAAGGATTCAAGTTGCTGCGGTCGATAGCCAACTTCTTCTTCCAGTTCCCGTTCAACGCAACTGGCGGCATCTTCCCCAACTTCTAGGCGACCAGCTGGAATTTCATAGATATAATCCTGTGCCGCAGGGCGGAATTGGCGAATCAACAGTAGGCGCCCATCGTCGAGGATTGGTAGGGCAGCGGCTCCACCGGGATGTCGAATAATTTCAAAGCCTGACTCTCTATTGTCTGGCATTTTGTGGACTTCATGCGCCAGGTCAAGGATGCGACCATGATATAAGATTTCTTCTTTAATGATACTCAAAAGTTGAGTCCTTTCGGGATATTGAATACAAAATGAATAGGTTCTTCTGGTTATTTTTTTCTCTCCAGTAAGACCTGTTAAAGCGAACCTTGCCACGGACACACACAGACACAGGCTGACAAGATCAAGCCCTTGGGGTTTAACCAAAAAAAACAGATTTTGATCTGTCCAGCACTTGTCCGTGTGCGTCTGTGGCAAAAAGGGTTTGGTTGGTTTTGCAGATAACCGATCTGAGTCACTTGAGTAAAGTGGGTAATCAAAAATGTCATATTGCTTTAACCTCTCAGCTGTTCCTGTAAAAACTTTTGTAGAGAACCATGATCACCACGGTGTTCACAGGGCCATTCCGGGCCATCTCGATCAACCAACCAGGTATCGACCAAAAAGGTTTTCATTCCAACAGCTACAGCTGCCAAGTCATGATTAATATCGTTACCAACCATCAGGCAGTTCTCTGGTGAAATACCAAGTTGATCGGCAATGGCATGAAAATAACCTGCATGGGGTTTGCAATAGTGACTGTTTTCATAGCTGGTCAGGTAGGTAAAGGAATCTTCTTCAAGTTCAGCCCACTTCAACCGTGCCTGAATCATGAATTTGGGGAAAACCGGATTGGTTGCAAGCACCAGGGGGATACCTTTACTTCGACACTCTTTTACAATCTGTCCGGCTAACGGTATCGGGCGAATAAAACCCTGTAGTCTATCCAGACCCTGCTCCTTTAATTGAGTCAGGCTTTCCCGCAGCATCGTTTCAGGGATCGCCAGTTCCCTGTGCATTTGGCTATAAACCCGCTCCTCATTGGTTGTGAAACCATCGCCTTCGGTATGGATCAAATCACGGATGATTGTAAGTAACGCTTTTTCAAACCTCTCTGGTTCCACCAAATCGGCACAATATGCCGCCAGTCCACGGAGATACTGCTGGATAAATTCTTTCATATTGGCTCGCAACAAAGTCCCATCAAGATCAAACAGGATGGCTTCGATGGAAAATTTTTCCTCTGACTCCGTCATCTCATACTCCTATTGGTTGAATCAGGTTGAAATCTAACAAGTAGCTTTTACCATAGTCAATAAAACAGCGTCCAATATCATAATCCTGATGAGAAAGTTAAAATGGGGATGTAACTTACTTTTTAGGAAATATATTGTTAAATTCTTTGGTGAATTTGGACAATTCTTATATGATCCGCCTGTGTAATGATTTTTTGGGGATGCCATGTCTAAAGAAAATCTATCTGAGCAAGACATCCGAACGAAGTACATCACACCTGCCATTATCGCATCAGACTGGGATCTTCATACACAAATCCGTGAAGAGGTAACCTTTACTGCTGGCCGTATCATCGTCCGTGGCAAGCTGCAAAAGTCAGTTTTCGGCGTTGAGAAGAAAGCATTGCCACATCTGCTCTGCACCACCAACATGTTGTTGCACGGAATCGAGGTTCCTTCCAATATCCGTCACGACAACACCTTGGCACGTCCTCTGCGGGATTACAGCCCCAAGGACCGTGTTGATGTGGTTATCACCAACCCGCCTTTTGGTGGGACGGAAGAAGATGGTATCGAGGCCAACTTCCCCGCCAATTTTCGTACCCGTGAGACCGCCGACCTGTTTCTGGTGCTGATTACCCACCTGCTCAAAAATGG
>JAYEME010000061.1:0-1013 GCA_034717915.1 Thermodesulfobacteriota bacterium | reverse complement strand
CCGCTGCCGTTCGCCGTGGTGCACCAGGAGCTTTTGTGGTTGGTGACATGCCTTTTGGTTCTTACCAGAGCGGGAAACGTGATGCAATTCTCAATGGCGGCCGGTTTTTGAAAGAGGCAGGTTGTGATGCAGTAAAACTGGAAGGTGGGTTGGAAGTTTGTGAAACAGTGACGGCTCTGGTACGGGCTGGTATCTCTGTTATCGGACATATTGGTTTAACCCCGCAAACTGCTACCCAACTGGGCGGGTACAAGGTGCAGGGCCGCGATATTGAATCAGCAAAGAAAATGGTGGAAGAGGCAAGATGTCTTGAAAATGCTGGAGCTTTTGCGCTCGTGCTTGAATGTATACCAGATGAACTTGGTCGAATAATTTCTGAGGAAATTCAAATTCCCACCATTGGCATCGGGGCAGGAGTTCACTGCGACGGACAGGTGCTCGTCACCCATGACCTGCTGGGAATGTTTGAAAAGTTTATACCGGGATTTGTTAAAACCTATTGCAAACTTGCCCCGACCATTAAAGAGGCTGTTGCCGATTACAATAATGACGTACGCAATAGTGCTTTTCCCGATGATAAGCACAGCTTTTCCAGCGAATCCAATTTGCGGGAGCTGCTCGGGCTTCGTTAAAAATAAAGTGTTGAGAGAAAAATAATGCAACCACAGTTTTTTATCCCCATCTTTTTTGTATGCTTTGTCTTTGGTGCATGGCTTATAGGTACCTACAATAAATTTGTCAAATACAGGAACAGAATCGAAGAGGCGTGGAGTGGTATTGATGTGGCCTTGAAACGCCGTGCAAATTTGATTCCCAACCTGGTACGTGTAATTGAGGGCTATAGCACCCATGAGAATGCAATATTTGAGGAAAAAATTAAACAACTAGGTGGTGGCTCAGAGTCTTCGCGTGTAGAGCAGGAAAACAAAATTTCAAAATCACTCGGTGGATTACTGGCTTATGCAGAGGCCTATCCCGAACTGAAAGCGAGTGGGAATTTTCTTGACCTGCAG
>JAYEME010000060.1:0-1014 GCA_034717915.1 Thermodesulfobacteriota bacterium | reverse complement strand
TTTATCCGCGGTTCATTATATTTTCAACTGACAGGAAACTCTGCAAAACCGATATCGAGTGGCTGAATAGATGATCAATCTGATAGAGCTCCTGGGTTCGCTATCACGGAAGATACCAGAGAGCCCATATTTTCCTTTAACTTTACGATTAGTGGATTTTACTTTACGATTACTTGACGATTGGACCAGCTCTTTCAGGCGGTATCGGGTGGAGCGTCCGGCCCCAGTTTTTTCAGCTAATCCCATTTCAACCAGTTTCCCGAAATCTACTGCTGCAACAGCACGGGTGACACCGAATTCTGCGAAGCTGTAATTTACACTTGTACCTTCACCAGTCACCGGACCCTGCCCAATGTTATTAATATCAATTTTCATTCAATCCCTCCCTGCTGTTCTGTGACTAAAAGTGAGTTACCTTTAGCCGTCAGGCGGTATTTTTGGGTCGGACTTTTTGGTGAATCAGGTTGGGTCATTTCGATCAGTTCATTTGACAATAAGGGACTTAGTACTTGGTTCCTGAACTTGGTTCTATTGCTTCGCCCGGTAGCACTCATCAATTCTGTTATTCCAGACTCGTTAACGCAGGCATGTAAAACTTTAATCTGCTCCTTGTTTAGTTTTAACTTGGTCCCTGCTTAGTCCCTGCTTGGCCCCTACTTGATATCATCCCAGAAGGCAGGACTGCGGACTCTGCCAGATAGTCAATGAACCTCACTCGCATCCCGATTTCAATAATCTCCGGTTGTGGAAGTCCGAGAGCCTCTGCTTCCTCGAACATGCGAGGGACACCACTGCCCCATTGCTCTATCATGTCCAGTTCCCTGAACACCCGGGCAATAACATGGTTACGTATCCTGGAGACGCCCTGCAGCATATCCTCAACGGTCAGACCCGGAAGCAGGATGCCGGGGTTCTCTATCTCAATGCGGTCATCAAAAAAGGCGATTCTGACCGGAGCACCTCTTTGTGAATAGTCTGCGTGGACGATGGCATTCACCACCGCTTCACGCAGGA
>JAYEME010000059.1:0-4902 GCA_034717915.1 Thermodesulfobacteriota bacterium | reverse complement strand
GCCATTGATTGGTTTTGTTGGACGTCTGATTGAACAAAAGGGGATCGACCTGATCATTCAGGCGTTGCCAGAACTAATAAAGAGTACCAATGCCTGCTTTGTTATCGTTGGCACTGGTATCCATCTGTTCGAAAGACAGTTGATCACACTCGCCAAACAGTTCCCTCGGCGCATCTTTGTTCGCATCGATTATTCAGAGAAACTGGCTCATTTGATTGAGGGGGGAGCTGACATGTTCCTCATGCCATCACGCTTTGAGCCCTGCGGACTGAATCAAATGTATAGTCTGATTTACGGTAGCACCCCCATTGTCCATTCAACGGGAGGTCTGAAAGATACCGTTATCGACACCAATGAAACGACCTTGGAGAATGGCACGGCGACAGGATTTATTTTTGACTCTCTAACCCCGGCCGCACTATGTTACACCGTACAGCGCGCTTTATCAAAATATCAAAGACCACGCCGCTGGCAAGCGATGCAGAAAACCGGCATGCAGCAAGATTTTTCATGGCAGCACAGCGCACAGACCTATCTGCATCTGTATCACCAAGCTTCCCCGCAAGGAGTTCTCTATGCAAGCACCACCACCTGATAAAAAACAAGAAGCCATTTTGCGCAAAGCACTGCATTGCCTGGGCAATGATGTTGCCAGTATTGAATCTAGTTTTCTCCATTATCTCTATAATACCTTTGGTCGCCATTTGGAGGCTCCCAGCTATTATCTATTCAAAGCGCTCTCCTATTCTATCCGTGACCGTTTGATGTCCCATTGGAAACAGACTTGGCTGGCTCATTATCAGGCTGAGACAAAAAGAGGTTATTATCTGTCGATGGAATTTCTCATTGGCCGGTCATTGAACAATAATTTGCTCAATCTGGATCTTGATGAGAATGTGCAAGAAGCGCTCTCTGAGGCGGGAAAAGTACTGGAAGATATTGAAAGTGCAGAACGCGATGCAGGACTTGGCAACGGTGGTCTTGGTCGCCTGGCCGCCTGTTTCATGGATAGTTGTGCAACGTTGCAACTCCCCGTCATGGGTTATGGATTACGTTATAGATATGGGATGTTTCATCAGCGGATTAAAGACGGTTACCAGGTGGAAGAACCTGATCAATGGTTGGGATATGATGAATATCCATGGGAGATTCGACGCCCAGACTATACCTGTGTAGTTCGTTTTGGTGGTTATACTCGGATGTACAAGGATACCCATGGCAATGGTCGACTGATTGTTCACTGGGAACATGCCGAAGAAATCTTAGCGGTTCCCTACGATGTCCCGATATCGGGATATCACAATCAAACCGTCAATACCTTGCGGTTGTGGTCTGCGGCTTCGGCTAAAGATTTCAATTTAACCGAATTCAATGCCGGTTCGTACTTTGAAGCCGTTGCCGAAAAGAACGATGCCGAAAATATTACCATGGTGCTCTACCCCAATGATAGTAGCGAAAATGGTAAGGAACTGCGCTTGCGGCAACAGTACTTTCTTGTCTCGGCCAGTCTGCAGGATATCGTTCACCAATGGAAACGTAGCCATGGCAATGATTTCAGTACTTTTTCTGAAAATAATGTATTTCAACTTAACGATACTCACCCAAGTCTCGCCGTAGCTGAGTTGATGCGTTTACTTATGGATGAGGAGTTGTTTGAATGGGATGAAGCATGGGACATTGTTACCAAAACGATGGCCTATACGAACCATACCCTTCTTCCAGAAGCACTGGAAAGCTGGCCGTCATCTTTGTTCGAAAAACTATTACCGCGGTTGTTGGAAATAATTTATGAAATCAACGCACGTTTTCTCGCCCTGGTATCAATGAGATGGCCTGCTGATCAGAAACGCTATCAACGGATGTCAATAATAGATGGTCATAGCCGTGTCCGTATGGCTCATCTGGCTATTGTCGGCAGTTTTTCTGTCAATGGCGTCGCAGCACTCCATTCTCGCCTGTTGAGAGAGGGATTATTTCAAGATTTCTATCAACTCTGGCCAGAAAAATTTAATAACAAAACCAATGGTGTAACACCGCGGCGCTGGCTGGGGGTCGCTAATCCAGGCTTACGACAGCTCTTAACCGAGACTATCGGTACCGGCTGGCTCACCGATCTGAGCCAGTTAAACCAGATAGAGAAACAAATTGATAACCCCGATTTTACTGCTCGCTGGGTTGCGATTCGGCAACAAAACAAGCAACGCCTGGCTGATTTAGTACATGAGCGCACCGGAATCACCATTACGACAGAGGCTCTATTTGATGTACAAGTGAAGCGTATTCACGAATACAAACGTCAGCTCCTTAATGTTCTCCATGTGATCCACCTCTATTCTCAAATCAAATCCGGCGAAGTTAAATCCTGGACAAATCGTTGCGTCATCATTGGTGGGAAAGCCGCACCCGGTTACACCATGGCTAAAATGATTATCAAGTTGATCCATAACGTGGCTCATGTTGTCAACAAGGATCCAGATGTTGGTAACCGACTGAAGCTGGTTTTTCTGCCCGATTTCAGTGTTTCTGCCATGGAAGTGATCTGTCCTGGAACAGATTTATCGGAGCAGATTTCAACGGCAGGAAAAGAAGCTTCGGGTACCGGAAATATGAAATTTATGATGAACGGTGCCGTCACTATCGGGACACTGGATGGTGCCAATGTTGAGATTCTTGATGCTGTTGGAGAGGAAAACTTCTTCCTCTTCGGTCTCCATGCTGATGAGGTTGAGGAGCTGAAGAAAGATTATAATCCAGAAGCATTGATTGCTGATGATCCAGAGTTGAAAAAAGTGCTTGATTTACTGGACTCCGGCTATTTCAATCAGTTTGAACCGGGTATTTTCGATGATATTCTCGCTTCCATGAAATCCAGGAATGACCTCTGGATGACTCTTGCAGACTTTCGTAGCTATGTAGAAGCACAGGAAAAAGCAGCAACAGCATTTCAAAATAAAGAGCAATGGACAAGAATGAGTATCCTCAACAGTGCCCGCAGTGGCTATTTTTCTACGGATCGTACCATGTCTGAATATAATAATGATATTTGGCACTTGCGCCCCGTTGAGGTAAAGACTGTTTCCGGTGGAAAAGGTTCAACAGAGGGATAGAATAAAATCTATACTTGTACCTGTCACTTGAAACTGTTAAACAACCAGTTTCAATACAGAAGTTGCTTATTTCTACCTTAGAAACTCTGTTGAGAAAATTTTTCTACTGATTCTCAACCTGGATTTATCATGCTGCTGGTTCCAAAATTTCTCAACATCCTTGAACGAACCGGCTTTCGACTGCTAATTTTATCTATCCCCGTCGGTGTTGTTGCAGGTGGTGGTGCTCTGGCTTTCTACTTTGCCACCAACAGTGTCGAACATCTCATGCTGGGGAAGATCGGTCATTTTCACCCTCCCTTAGAAGGAACACCAGAAAGTTCCTTTACCCATTTTATCGATAATCTCTCCGTTCCCTACCGTTGGTGTCTGTTTCTATTACCAGCACTCGGAGGATTAATTTCCGGCTGGCTGGTTTACACTTTTGCTCCAGAAGCCGAAGGACATGGAACCGATGGAGCGATTGAGGCTTTTCACCGCAAAGGGGGGATCATCCGCGGTCGGGTTCCTATTATCAAATCCATCGCATCTGTCATCACTATTGGAACTGGAGGTTCGGCAGGTCGTGAGGGACCAATCGCCCAGATTGGAGCCGGTTTCGGCTCTTTTGTTGCGACAAAACTCGGCCTCTCTGCCAAAGACCGCCGTCTGCTGCTAATGGCGGGGATGGCGGGTGGCATCGGCGCCACATTCCGCTCCCCCCTTGGGGGAGCTCTGTTTGCTGCTGAGGTTCTTTATCGTGACCCCGATTTCGAACATGAAGGGTTGATCCCCTGCATTATATCATCGATTATCGCCTACTCTCTATTCGGCGCTGTCACCGGCTGGAAACCACTACTGGACACCCCGCTGTTCCGTTTTGACCAACCTTCAGAATTGCTGCTCTATCTTGTTCTGGGAGTCATCTGTGCTCTGTTTGGCGTTGTCTACGTCAAATTCTTTTACGGCATGCGGGATGCCTTTCGCAGATTACCCATACCAACCTGGCTTAAACCAGCCCTGGGTGGATTACTTTTAGGAATCCTGGCAATGTTTATCCCGCAGGTTCTCGGTTCTGGATACGGCTGGGTTCAGGCCGCACTCTACGGCCAGATGGCACTCTGGGTGATGCTGGTTGTTGCCTTGGCCAAGATTGTTGCAACCAGCCTGACCATTTCGTCAGGGGGCTCAGGCGGTGTTTTTGCCCCCAGCCTGGTGATCGGAGCAATGCTCGGTGGTACTTTTGGTGCCACCGCAGAGATTCTTTTCCCCATGCTGGTTCAAGATCCGCGCGCCTATGTTCTGGTGGGTATGGCGGGCTTTTTTGCCGGGGTCGCTAACGCCCCTATTGCCACTCTGATCATGGTCAGCGAATTGACTGGAAATTATGGGTTACTCGCACCATTGATGTTAGTTTGTGTCATTGCAATGATCGTCATGCGTAAAAACAGCATCTACGAACAACAGGTCGCCTGTCGTTTCGATTCACCTGCTCATCTTGGGGATTTTGTGATTGATATTCTGGAAGGGGTGAAAATCCGCAGTCTGTCAAAAAGAGGGCGTAAACCAACCTTGATTCCAGAAGGGATGACACTCCCTGAAATTTTGGATAAAATTGCCCCGGCAAAAACCACCTACTACCCGGTTGTCAACAGTGAAGAGATGATGGTCGGGATCTTTTCAATGACCGATATCCGTCGGATTCTCAATGAAGATATTCCTCCAACCCTGGTCATTGCCGGTGATATTGCAACTAAAAGTGTGATTACCGCAACACCAGATGAACACCTGACCGATGTGATGAAAAAATTGACTG
>JAYEME010000058.1:0-18154 GCA_034717915.1 Thermodesulfobacteriota bacterium | reverse complement strand
GTTTCCATCATTCCCGACAACCGGTGCTACCGGCCTCCCCCACGCATTACCACCAACTAACCATCCGCGTAAAAAATCTTTTCCAGCTGTGCTCATCTGGTGGTTTTGGTAAGGAATTCTGATGAGTTTATAGCCGGTCGGAACGCTACGATTCCAGGAGCCATGAAACGCCACATAGAGACTGTTACGGTATTCTTCCGGGGCATTCAGACGCTCTCCGAAGGTGATTCCAAGAGGCGCTGAATGTGCCGGCAAATCGACTACACTGGCAACTGTATTCTGACAAATAGTGGAGGATCCAAGCTGAGGATCGGGAATCTGCTTTCCATAACAGTTCGGCCATCCATAATTGTTCCCAGCAGAAATCTGGTTGATTTCATCAGGGGGAATGTCATCTCCCAACTGATCGCGGCCATTGTCACTCCCCCAGAGAGTTTCCCCATCAGGAGAGAAGGACAAACCAACGCTGTTCCTCAAACCTCTTGCAAAAACAGAAGAGTTTCCAGTCTCAGGATTGACTTTCAGGACGGTCGCGCGCATTGGATCTTCTTCTTCACAAGCGTTACATCGAGAACCGACAGACAGGTAAAGAAAACCGTCTTTCCCCAGCGCCAAAGAGCGGGTCCAATGACCGCCATCATCCGGCAGCCCTTCGAGGACAGTTCTGACCTGATCCACCTGATTATCAGAATCAGTATCCTGCAATTCCAACAACTGTGAAGTTTCAGCAACATACAGTTTACCATTATCCCACAGCAAACCATGAGGGTCATCCAGGCCGACATGGTAAAGAATCGACTCGTCAGCATGGCCATCGTGATCACCATCTCGCAGTTGATAAATAGCACCAAGTTTTGGGATAGTGACATACAGGTTCCCAGCAGGATCAAAAGTCATCATCCGTACCGATCCGGGAAGTTTGGCAAACAGATGCACCTCAACATCAGCAAAAGTCTCAAGAAACCTGTCAGTTGCAAAGGAACCGCTACGATCTGAGTCTTGAGTGATAACGGGGATAGCGTGACCCACTTGTCCACCATCCCCCATCCGTTGATTAAATGCAGAGAGACTGACACTACGACTGGGAAGCACCTGATTCATGGTCAATATTGCAATCAGTGCCGTAAAGGCCAAAGTTAAAGCCGTCAGCTTACCACCAACGGTTTTGTGCATAAGCCCCATGCCGACACCCAGCAACAACGTAGGAGCAAGAATATACAGATTGCTATACTGCGGCATACTGTTCAACAAAAACGCAATGAACCAGCCCGACAGCAGCAAGAAACATCCCAATGCAAGCAGCAACTTTTTTTTCATCAGTATCTGCCTTTATGGTTATTCATTGATTAGATTCACACTCAAGAATAACACAGAGTGACAATACGGCAATTATTCTAAAATACTAGAGTCTGTTTATCGGCCGGCTATACAGAGGAGTTAAATTTAATAATTGCGGTAATTTCCCTGTTTGTTGCTACAGTAGAGACATAATCGGGAGCTAGAAATACTTTTTTCAGATAAGAGTGTTTTGGTAGTGCTGATAATTGTTCTTCAGACTTAAGTCCCCTGAAACCTGATCCCTCCATTTTTAATATTGCCTCTTTCTCTGTCCAGAGTCGGTAAAATCCGCGGCGTTGCCTAATTCGTGAATATTTTTCCAGTCGGTTTTTCTCCGTCAAATCAAAAAAGTGATTCGCGAGCTGTTGAAAGTTAAGTTCTGGATCAATTCTTTCGCTATCAATTCCAACATCAATCCCTGAAGTAACTGCAATAATAGCCCAGGAACCAGAATGTGACAGATTAAAAGAAAGTGCTGAATTGTGCTCTTCGTCCAGGAAGGGTTTTCCAGATTCATTATACCGAAACCGGAGAAGATCGGGATCTAGCCTCAGATAATCTCCAAGCAGTCGACGCAAATGACTTCTTACAAGAATAAACTCTTCTTGTTTCTGCAGGTCAAGAAGTCGCTCCGCCTTCGCTAACTCATCTACAGATAATATGGTTTCCTGATTCTGATTTTTTTCAGCGGAACAATCAAGGTTAAAGCGCCAGAGGTGCAACTCTCCCGCACGGAAGGTCAGGTTGTGCGGCGAAGATTGCCAGATCGTTATCTCAGAATACACATCAGTCTCCTTGTTGCAACCAACACTGTAGACGACGGAGTCCTTCTTCAATGGATACCTTTGGCTGGTAACCAAAATCGTTCCTTGCCGCAGCAAGGTCAAACCAGTGCGCTGTTGACATCTCCTTTGCCACAAAACGGGTCATGCGTGGCTCGCCCGACAATTTAAAAATGCGGTAAAAGGTCTCCAAGACCATGCCAGCGGTATACGCAATGGCTGGAGAAATTGTTTTAGTCACAGCAGGAAGTCCACCTGCAGCAAGAATCCGGTTGATAATCTCCCACAAAGGCAACGGCTCAGCATTGGAGATAAAATAAGCTTTACCAGCAACCCCTGAACCGACCGCAAGCTTTTCAGCAGCCTGTACATGAGCGATAGCAGCATTATCAATATAAACCGTATCGATCAGACAAGGGTTACTTCCGATTCGACGCAGTGCTCCAGCCCTGCCCCGTTCAAGAATTCGTGGCACCAGATGGTTGTCTTCAGGGCCCCAGATCAAATGGGGTCGCAGTGCAACGGTTGCCAGCGAATCAGCGTTAGCGGCGAGAACAAGCTGTTCAGCTTCAGCCTTGGTCTGCGGATACCAGGAAAGATAATGGTCAGGATAAGGAGTCGTTTCATCGATCCCTTCCATATCGGAACCATCAAAAACCACACTGGGAGAGCTGGTATAGACCAAACGAGGAACATGACATTTCCGGCAAGCCTGAATTATGTTTTTAGTCCCAATCACATTCGGCTGATAAAATTCAGCATAACTCCCCCAAACCCCAGCCCTGGCAGCGACATGATAAATCATCTCACAACCATCAACAGCTTTAATGATAGCAGAAAGATCGGTCAAATCACCGACAAACTGTTCAACTCCAAGTGCCGTTAATTGGGGATAAATATTGCGCGAAAAAGAGCAGACATCATTCCCCTGCTCAAGCAATAATTTGACAATCGCCTTGCCAAGAAAGCCACCTCCACCAGTCACAAGAACTTTCATCACATTTGTTCCTGAGCCCAGACAGCCAGCTTTTCCCTGAAAATTTTTGCATTGTGCCGAATATCAACAGGAAAGCCGGGGTGAATCAAGAATTGATCAATATTTTTTGTCATTTCATGAGACTGAGCTATATTCTTCAGCTCGGTAATAAAACGGTTTTGTTCCTGTTGATTCAGCCCCTTTTCCAACTCAACACAGATAACGGGCTGTTTTTCATCAACCTGACCAATACCAACCAACGCCGTGCGAAAAACCTTAGCATGGGTATTGAAAATTGCTTCACATGGAATGGTAAACAGAGTTTCTAGCGAAGTTACAACCCGGTGCGCCTTTCGTCCGCAAAACCAGATCCGACCCTTCTCATCTCGATAACCAAGATCACCCATCCGGTGAAAAAAGCCCTCACCAGAAAGCATAATCTTTGCTAACCGGGTCGATTCAGTACGATTAAAGTAACTCTGGGTGACCTGCGGACCTTTGACCACAATTTCACCGATTTCACCTTCAGCCACCATTAATTCATCACGCCAAGTAGAAATTTCCTGATCATTGATCTGAATAATTTCAAGCTGAATACCTGGAACAGGAAATCCGATGCAGACACCCTTCCCTTGATCAGTGGCAAAATGGGTCTCCTGAAGGATGGACTCACTGCCAATGGAACAGACCGGGAGTGACTCGGTCGCGCCATAAGGGGTGAAAACCTGAACCCCGGGATTGAGCATTTTGACAAACCGTTTCAGCACCACCGCCGGAACCGGTGCTCCTGCAGAAATAGCCCTTTTCAGCGAAGGAAGTTTGACTCCGTATTTTTCACCATGCAGTCCCACACGTCGAATCAGTGCCGGGGAACCAAACATGGTGGTGATATTAAAGCGTTTAATCGCTGTGATAATATTTTCGGGATTAACAGAACCGGGACGGGTAAAATCCATCTCAGGAATGACTGATGTCATCCCTAACGCCGGGGCAAACAGTGCAAATAACGGAAATGTCGGCAGGTCGATCTCCCCGGGGGAAATCTGATAGATCTCTCTTAACGCGTCAACCTGCGCGATGAAGTTACCATGACTATAAACCGCCCCCTTGGGAACGCCAGTACTGCCACTGGTAAATAGAATCGCGGCAGTTTCATCAGCCCGGGTGTGGACAGTTTCAAAATAATGGTTATGAGCAATCGGGTCGATCAGTTTCGCCAGAGTTGTCCCTCCCCAGAACAAACGTGAGCCAACAGTCAGAATTATTTTTAAACTCTCCCCCCCCCAACCAAACAGCAACCGGGCTAATTGCGCCTTAGGAATACCAATAAAGGCTTCAGGCTCAGATTCAGCCAGACAGACCTTCAGGTTTTTCACTCCCATACCAGGATCGATCAATATCGGTACGGCACCAACCTTAAAAAGAGCGAAAGTCAAAGCAAAGAAATCAAGGCTTGGATTGACCATAAGAACCGTGCGCACGCCACGGCCAATACCAATCGATTCCAAGCCGATGGCAATGCGATTACTCTGTTGATCAAGCTCAGCGTAAGTATAACTCTGATAAATGGGTTGTTTGTTTTTGTCGTGTTTATAGGGAAAATGAACCGCTGCTGTGGCAGGTTGTTTCAAAGCCATAGCGGGTAAATGGGCAGCGATATTGAAACTGTGAGATCCGGACATAACCTACCGGCCTGATGTTGGAAGCGGGTTATCCTGCAAAAAGTTTCTGATTATCGGCAAAACATCCTCCCTGGCATCTTCCAGGATATAATGTCCACAGTCAGCAAAGGAATGAACTTCTGCATGAGAGAAATGTTTCTTCCACTCAGCAAGAAAATTGAGATCAAAAACAAAATCTTTTTCACCCCAACAGATACAGATCGGCAGATCTCTGAATCCAGCCAGACCAGCCTCAACCTGACTGATCAAATCATAGCCAGGGTCTTCTGGTTGCAGCGGTATATCCTGAACAAAACGGAGTGTCGCAACTCGATGCTGCCAGTTGTCATAGGGACTGCAATAAATTTTACGTAATTCAGACGACATCCGCTTACGTTGACAGCCAACCCATGCAGCACCTCGGGCAAACAGGTTGAAACCCTGAACCAAAAACGCACCTAATTGGGTATTACGACAAATCTTAAGTGCTAATGGAAATTTTTTCGAAGCAGGTAAATGAAATGCTGCGGTATTCAGAATAACCAGTCGAGCAATACGTTCGGGATGACGGCTCGCCCAGGCCATTCCGATCATCCCCCCCCAATCATGAACCACCAGAGTGATTTTTTTCTTCAGGTTTAAATAATGCAGCAAAGCGTCAAGGTCATCAACACGCTGTTCCAAGGTAAATGAGTATTGTGAATCTGCAGGTTTGTCGGAGAGCCCACAACCAATATGATCGGGGACAATGACATGATAATCGCTGCGCAACTCACGTACCAGATTGCGGTAGTAAAAAGACCAGGAGGGATTTCCGTGCAACATAACGACCGGATCGCCCTGACCTTCATCCAGATAATGATATTTCAATCCATCCAGGTCGAAATAATTACTTTTGAAGGGGTATTCAGATTTAAACAAAGGTGAATCTATTTCCATGCGTAGTCCTCAACTAATATCAGTGTCCAGTCATGCATGAACTGTCGAATCTTGCTTGTTATTTTACGACATTCCAGACATGACAGAACACTAAGCCTAAGAAAGTTATCGGGGGACATATACTTGTTATCTGTATTCACGACTTTGCCACAACCGTGCTGGTTGGATTTTGGGCAACCAGGTTGTAGCTGTAATCAGTTGGCATCTTTCATTCCCTTGACGATTTTGGTTTTATTCATGACTCAACCCCTTAACCCCACCATCGTCCAGCAAGATTCTCATCTGACTAATGGCTATTTGGTTGAGTTTTACCAGCCTTTCACTCTGCTCTAAACCATCGTTTATAAATACCGCATTGAGGTTTTCAAGATTCGCCAGACAGACCAACTGACTGACATTGGCATAATCTCTGATATTACCCAGCTCCCTAGGGTTCTCTTCATGCCACTGTTTGGCTGCTTTGCCGAATAGCGCCATATTTAAAACATCCGCTTCATTGGCATAAGCAAAAGAGATCTGCTTTTTATTTAAGCTTTGCGGAATCAGATTTTGCTTAATCGCATCGGTATGGATGCGGTAGTTTATTTTGGTCAGTTTTCGTTTGATGTTCCAGTCAAGCTCTTTTGTCTGCTGGCTTTTGAGAAATTGAAACTCTTTTATCAGATAAAACTTAAACTCGACAGATACCCAGGATGCAAATTCGAGAGCAATATCAATATGTGCATAGGTGCCTCCGTAGCGTCCCGATTTAGATTGAAGGCCAATAGCATTGGTGCTTGAAATCCATTTTTGAGGAGATAAAACAAAGTGGTTAAACCCCGCTTCATTTCTAAACAGGTCGAATTCGACCTGTTTAAAATCAGGGTTATTTAGTTTTTCCCAAAGCCCAAGTAACTCAATCGTATTTTTGCTTCGCATCCAGTTTTTTATGATATCTCTGGGTGCATCGGGATTTTTGAATTTGGCAATATCCGTTATGCAAATAAAATCCTCTTGCTGAGTTTGAACAAAAGTAACCTCAATGCCTTTAACCTCTATCTTTGTGTTCTTTTTGCTCATATTCACTTTCCCACCTTTGCCTTCTTCTCAATCTTTTTCTGCACGCCTCTGATGGTGTCCAGATAGGCTTTTTCTACGGGAGAGAGCGTTTTAACCTGATATTGCCGGTACTCCTTTTCGGCTTTTTCTGCTGCCTGCTTGTGGCTCACTTTGCCCGAGGTGGTGAGCAATTTTTGATCAAAGGCTGTAATCAGTTTATCAAATTGAAGCAGCCAATCGTTCATCGACATCTGTTCTTCATTCATGGCTTTGACTTCTGCCAAATCAAAATATGCCGAAACAATGTTGTTCAGTACTTTTAACTCTTTTTCTGATAAATAATTTTTGGCAATGGAAATATCTTTTTTTTGTACCTCTTTGCCCGCAAAAGAGAGCAAGCCCATAAAGGGTTTGCCAGCATCAGCACGCTTGGCAATAACTTCGGCAGCAGTATGCCCATGTGCGGCATAGTGGAGCTTGTTTTAAATTGTTTTAAAAAAGGTGATGGATACCTTGCTTTTGGGGCTGTAATCCACACTCGTCGCATATAAATCAAGTACTTGGCGATACAACACTTTTTCACTGCTGCGAATATCACGAATACGGTCGAGTAACTCTTTCCAGTAATTGCCACCGCCAGATGCTTTGAGACGCTCATCATCCATGGTGAAGCCCTTGACAATGTATTCACGCAGACGCGCAGTCGCCCACCGGCGAAAGTGGGTTGCTGTCACAGAGTTAACTCGATAACCTACCGATATAATAGCATCCAGATTGTAAAATTTAGTTTTATATGTCTTAGCATCATCTGCAGTATGTTCCAAAATGGAACTAACTGAATCTTCTTGTAATTCGCCGCTTTCAAAGATGTTTTTGAGATGTTTTGTGATCGCTGGTCGCTGAACACCAAATAGTTCGGCAATTTTTGCTTGAGTCAGCCACGCCGTCTCATTCTCAACTCGCACAGAAATCTGCGGTTTTCCGTCAGCACTTTTGTAGATGATTATTTCACTGGGGCGGATATGGAATCCGCCCTTACGGGGATCTGTTTTCATGATATCCCCTCAAGATCGGCCACGATGGCATCAATAGAACTGCGCAGGTCATTTTGGCGGGTGACGATTTGGGCAATCTCTTTGTTAAGTTCTGTTATATCTATCACCTCTCTGGTATCTTCCTGCTCCACATAGCTTGATACGGCAATATTGTAATCATTCTCGCCAATATCCTGGTTATCAACCAGCCTGGCAAAATGCTCGCTGTCTTTACGGTTTTTAAAGGCGGTTAAGATATTTTGGCGGTTTTCATCGCTTAACTTGTTTTTATTGCCGCCGCGGACAAACTCTCTCGATGCAGCTCAGCGCGTTCTTGTTCTTTACTCATTTATCATCCTCTTGATTTGTTTTTTGCCACTTTCTCACAACACGACACTCCGGTGCAGAGTTGATTTTTTTTGCAGATAACAAGGACATGCCCCGAATGGTGCTAGATTAAGGGTAGATATCAGCAAATCCGGTACTGTCCCCGCATGGGGGCTGTCCCAGGCTTTTGCGGTGTGAACCACCACAGTTTCATGGCTCGTAAACTCTTGGGACAGCCCCCGATGACCCTGGGGACAGTCCCGAGATTACTGCAATATTGCTTAAACTAGCACCATTCGGACATGTCCCCGGAATACTACCATTGGATTGCCATCATGAGACAGTTGAGACCGCTGCCAATACCGAGAAAACCGACCAGATCGCCCGGACGTAACTCATCTCGTTCTCTGGCAATCGCTGCAGTAATCGGCAAAGATACTGTTCCCATATTTCCGAGGAACTCAAAGGTGGGGAAATCTTTTGCTGGATCAACCCCGATTGTTTGCAGTATCAGTTTTTGGTGAGCTTCTCCAACCTGATGACAGATAACCTTGTCAATTCGATCAGCAGTGACTCCAAGTTCTTTTGAAAAAGCAGCCCAGGTTCGTTTACCCAATTCAACACCATGCTTCATCACCGCAACGGCATCGGTCTGCATATAGGGAACATGATTCTCGGGAGATTCGGTATTGATTCCCCACCGACAAAGTTCGTGAAACTGTGGTTCAGCAATATTGACCCCACCGAGTAATTTAGGTCGCCGGGAAGGCGAAAAAGAGCCATCGGTCAATAAAACTGCAGCAGCCCCTGAACCACCTGTCAGCGTCGCCAGAGAGGTGGTAAACAGCTCCATCGATGGATGATCCAGCATCTGCTGGATCATGATTTCATTTATCTCACGGGAACTTTCACATGCCACAACCAGACCAGCGCGGATCTGTCCTAACTCAATCCGGTTGGCAATATCAAGAACCCCGTTTAGGACACCGAGACAGGCATTGGACGTGTCGTAAATAGCAGCATCTCCCTGAACACCAAGAGCAGCCGCAACCTGACAAGCCGTTGCCGGTTCAAAGTGCTCACGACACACCCCGGCATAAACCACTGCACCAATATCCTGTGGGGAGATATTACGTTCCTGCAGCGACTTTTTAGCAGCAGCAATAGCCCCGTAGGAAATCGGTGTATTAGGTTTCCACCAGCGCCGTTCCCGGATCCCCGTCAACGCCTCCAATTGCCCGGGTGCTATATGCAATGCATCATACATGGGCTGCAACCGGCTTTCCAGCTCAGCAGAGGTGATGACTATCGGTGCCAGTTCATAACCAACCGATTCTATGTAAACTCTAGAATATTTCATCTGATCTTTTCAATAATAGCAAACAGGATAATGATATCAGGGTGAGTTTGTAGCATAAAAACACCTGACAGGTGAAGTCCCTCAACAGTGGCTACAGTTGGTCAGCATCACGAGCAAGGCCACATCCCCTGAACCTATTTCAGTTGAAACAACGCCTTGTTCAATGCCTCTTTCATCACCTCTTCCAAAGAGGGGTGATAAACTGGCATCTGAAGAATTTCGCCTACGGTCATTTCGTGCTCAAGCGCCAAGACCAGAGTTTGAGCCATGTGTTCAGCTCCACGACCAAATATCTCTGCACCCAGCAGAGAGCCGGTATCTTTATTGACATAGACTTGGATCATCCCGCGCTTATCATTATATATTTCGTGACGGGGACCACGCGCCATCCGCGCCCGACCGATTATTGTCTGTTCTGGATTGAGAGAGTTATAATCAGCTCCGACAGAGGCCATTTCCGGGTCAGTGAAATATACTCCCATGCCGGGAGTCCGCTTTCCCTCTTTTCGTGCCGGGAAATTGATCGCACTGGTCGCAGCTATCCGACCTTCCATATAGGCCTCGTGCCATAGAGGCAGATCTTCGGTCGCATCCCCGGCAATAAAAACCGGCGCGTCACCGCACTGCATCGTCCGCAAATCGTACTGGGGCAACCCCCTGGAATCGAGAGTCAGATCAGCATTCTCAAGATTCATAGTGCGCAGATTGGAAGTTCTACCGCTGGCAAGTAGCACCCGTTCATAGGTTCTGGTTATGGTTTCACCATCCCCGGTGCGATAGGTCAGCTCATAACCGTCAGCAACCTTGGTCGCGTGGGTAAAATTTCCTTGCGGAATAATATTCAGTTCCTGTTGCAAGGTTTGCAGCACTTCACGCTGCATGTCGGGGTGGGTAAAAGAACCGATCCGACCGCTACGACCATAAAGAGTGGTCTCAACCCCAAGGCGGTGAAACGCCTGCCCCAGCTCCAGAGCAATGACTCCGAGACCAACAACTGCCAGTGATTTAGGCAGGTCTTCAAGCTCAAAAATAGTATCACTGGTATCGAGTTCATGGCACAGGGGCTCGAACACCGGTGAAATATAGGGGGTGGAACCGCAAGTAAGGATTATCTTGTCGGCTTTGACCCGCAGCTTTCCATCAACATCGACCGTATGCTGATCAATAAATGTCGCTTTTCCTTCAACCTTGAATTGATCTTTTATGCTGTCGACATAATTCAGAACCGGGCCAACAAACTTATCTTTTCGATCTTCCATTATCCGTTCGAATACACGTTTGCCATTCACCTGATAGTGCCCATCGATACCAAAATAGGCTCCTTCATCTATGGAATGAGCCAGATCTCCTGCAGCAATCAACATTTTACTCGGCATGCAGCCAACCCGGGCGCAGGTCGTGCCATAGAGTCCATGCTGAATCAGCAAGAGGCTATCGGTCTGCTTGCGGATCCGGCTGAAAGCACCCAGCCCCGCAGTCCCAATGCCAAGAATAGCGTATTCTACCTCACGTGTTTCCATTTTTATCTCCCTACAGGTAAAGTTTGATAGAAAAATCTTTGAGCTGATAAATAACCTTGCCATCAACTGACAAAACCCCATCTGCTTTCAACATTCTCTTATCATCATCAACCATGGTAACGACAGCTTCAACCAGAACCTTTTTATTGGCTGGAATAATCTGACCACGGTAATTCCAGCTGTGCTTTTCTCCACACACAACCGTTTCAAACTGTGTATCACTATCTATTCCCCACTTTTTGGCCGCAACCACTTTTAACAATTGCAGAAATGATTCCAAACCGAGTGAGCCGGGGCAGACAGGATCTTGATAAAAGTGTGCCTTAAAAAACCACTCTTCAGGATCAACACTTTTGTTACCCCGAATATAACCTAAACCATGTGGACCGCCTTGAGGGGTGAAGATTTCAATTTCGTCCACCATGCACATTTTGGTGCCAGGATATGGCAATCCCGTCGGATAGGCAAACTGCTCGGCGGTGGCCATCTCGACTTCGGTTGGCTGATAGAGTGATGTCCCCTGCACCCCGACCTGCTGCGCCAGCGACTCTTTGGAAAAGAAACCGAACACGGTATCGCCGCTGTAAACCGCGCCCTTGCTATCACTGACGGCAAAATCGTAACTTTGAATAATCATCCCGCCACTGCTGGCAATCCGGGTAATCTTAACATCAATTGTCAAAGTCCCCGATTGCGTCGTTACCGGACGATGCTGCACTGCGTTACCATCAAGATTACGGAACGACAGGTCAGTTTCGCTGGTCAACGCTGAGCCCAGATAAGCCGCCAGCCAACCACACGGTTGCAAGCCGATTTCTAACAAAACGCTGAACGGCATCTGGGTCTGCCGGTTAGCAGCGAAATACCAGGCATCAACAGGAACATCGTATTCAGCGATAACGGTGACCCCTTCGACCAGCTTCCACGGTTCGCCATTGATAGCAACGATCCGATCCAGAAACTGGAATGGCGGGCCCGGGAGCCGAGCAATTTTACGCTCCTGATCAAAGATCCGATATGGTTCACCAAAAGCTTCTGATGGATTACCAATGGCAAAAGCGGTGATCCGGTCGGTATCGTAGAGAACCTGACGGGGACTGGTATGGGGACTGTCCCCGGATGGGGACAGTCCCCCTCTGACCTGCTGTCCCCCTGTTGTCTGCTGCGAGAGGGACAGTCCCCCTGCGGGGACAGTCCCTGACCAGAGAGCCTCAACTTTGTGTCGATCCAATCCCGCCAAACGTACTGACATATCGGGAATTTCGACAATCGGGTGACCATCAGCAAACATCAGCGCATCGACAATCGCAAATGGTTCGGGACGATAACCCAGTTCCTTGACAGTGACCCGATAAGTGACTGTTTTTGTCGTTGCGACCACCTGACCACGGCATTTCAAACCACTACCGATTCCGGGAACCGGTTCACACCAGGTTTCATCTTCGGCACCGACCCATCCCATCCGCAATAAAAAGATCCGCAGCGTATGCATACAACATTCGTACATCAAGGTACCGGGCATCACCTGATCATCGACAAAGTGACAGGTCAAAAACCAGTCATCGGGGTGGATATCCATTTCGGCAGTTATCTGACCGATGCCATAACGCCCACCCTGCGGATCAAGCTCAATCACCCGGTCAACCAGTTTCAGCTTATTGCCCGGCAAGGTGTAGGGGGCAAATGGCAAGTCAGCAAATTGAGCCCCAAAACAGCCTTGCAAATTACCGGCATAGAGGGCATTAACCTGCTCTTCGTTATATGCTTCTCTTTGTAGCGGCACTGGTTCGCGCCAATCGGATGGTAATTTACCCGGTTGTGGAACGAGATCAAGTTTGGTATGAACGATCCCCTTACCGGCGGCAAGATCTTCAGCGGTGAAGAATCCGGCACAACCATTACGCATCGAAAGGAGCGGTTCCCCATTGACCGTCCCCTCAAAATTGAAACGAAACAGATAGGTTTGATCCTGACGGAAAAACTCTTCAATCTTGATATCGTAATGAATTGTGTCGCCAACAACTGGTAAACCACGATGAAACGTGACAACCGCATCGAGTAACCGGTAGACCGCTTTACCCTTACTGATAAAATCAATCCCCAGATAACCCGACAGAAATAGATCGGCCTGTCCCGCTTCTACTGCAATACAGGTCGGAATCCGGCCACCATCGAGATACCAGCGATCGTCTGTAACGTCATGTTCGGTGACAACCCGGCCGTTGGTCATCGATCGGGGCACCCCTTCGACCTCCATAATCCGATCAACCAGCATCAACGGACCATCGGGAAGCCGTACCCGGGTGGGATAGGTGTCGACTTCGGCAAATTCAGCACCAAGCATTTTTTCTACCGAGCCAATCGCGAACTCCATACACATGGAACGATCAAAAGCAACCGTCTGTTCTGGAATTGTCACCTCTGGGGTTATTGAATCAACTTTGGCTGGTGAACCATCATGATGAGAGAATTTGGTAAAAGGCGGTAGAGCTGAAATCTCCTCACCATGACCAACCAACTGCTGTAACAACGACGTTTGTAGGGAGATATTATCCGCCAAAGCCTGTGACATGGTCTGGGAAAAACCAAGGAAAGCTTCATGTGCTTCAACTCCAGCAGATAACGTCTGCTTAAACTGAGTCATAACAGGAACGGAGACTTCTTCCTTTTTTAGCTGATTCGACGCCTGTTTTGTGACTACCTTTTCTTGATCTTTAAGATTAACTTGTCTATCAGAATAAGCTGTTTTAATGGCGATTATTTTTTCTTTGATAGATTCAAGATCAAAAGCTTTACCACCAATTATTGTGTTAATATGGGGCTTGTTCTGACCGACCTGTAGAGAGATTTCCGCTAACGGTGGATAAAGAGAGTTCAAGTCAACCGGGACACGCTCAGCAAGGCAACTCCCCAGCAAACGAAGCAGTTGTGTGGTAGCGTCCAGCCCCGGGGCACAAATCGATCGAGTCAGATGAGGTCGGTCTGCCAGAATACTGTGGATCATCCGGTTACAGGAGGTTCCAGGACCGACTTCAAGAAAAATTCGTGCGCCATCGGCATAGAGTTGTTCAATCACCCGCGGATAGTCGATGGTATCAAGGGCTTGAGCAAGAATAACGTCAGCGGCATTACTGGATGTGAGAGGGTATTTCTTTCCCAAAGCACAACTGTAAAAATCAATTCCACGAGGAGGGGTGACATCAAAAAGGTGCAATCTACGATAAGCGTCAGAAACCGCCCTGGTCACTTCACAGTGCACTGTTGTCACCCCATGCAGGGGGATAAAATGGCAATTGAGTTCTGCAACCAGTTGTTCAATCTGTGAACGATTCCCGCCAACAACAGATTCATGATGGGTATTGATAATTAACAGATAAGCTTGCTTCTTTCCCTGTAAATGTTGCCTGACTTTGTCAGCTGGCAGATTCACCATCCCCAGAACCCAGTCTACCTGCTGATTCGACTTCAGCCCCCAGGTTCGTTTCGCTGCCCGACATTCACCTGCCAGTTCATTGCTAAACAGGGGCGACTGCTCAAGCCGCTGCAGCATGCCATCCCGATCTTGCCAGGCACCTGAAGAAAAAAGACCGGCAGACTCCCCCAGACTATAACCACTGATCATCTGCGGCTTGATTCCAAAATATGACACCAGATCACTCAACGCAGTACATTGAGCAACATGAGAGATCACCAGAGCATTGTGGTCATCCTGAATCGACTCAGAAAGTTCCCCTCTCCAGAACTGGTCGGGGAGATATTGAGCCGCCAGATATCCACTGTGCTGTTCCTGCTGCCGATAGATTTCTGGCCAGCGAGCTGATAGCTCTCGCCCCATTCCAGCAAAATGGTTGCCAGATCCGGGGAACATGAAAGCAACCTTTCCTTCACCACCAAGAGGTTGAGCAGAATAGAAAAGACGATCACGAAGAGCGGGGTCGAGCTGTAACTCGCCGTTCATACCAATAGTTCGGTGTGGATTCGAAGATATTGATGATTGAGCATGATCAAGCTGAACAATCAGCTCATCGCGACCACTGGCAATCAGACTCAGGCAATATTGCAAAGTTGGTTCGAGCTGATTCTGCACCAGCCACAGACGTGCCAGAGTATCAATGGGCTGATCGACGTACACAGAAGAAAATTGCCGCAACTCATCTATTTTAGCAATAAGACTTTCAGATGTGGCCGACTCAAGGACAAATAACCCCTCCGACAACCTCCCCAAAGGTCGGCAAACTGTTGCGTTTTCTGCCAACAGTTCTGTTCCGGAGTCCTCTTCCAGAACCACATGAGAGCAGGAGCTATCACCGCCAATGCCACTGACCAGTGCCCGCCTTGGGCCATCGGCGCGATTGTTCAACCAATATTGTGGGGCAGAAGGAGCAATAAATTGTCCCTTGGAATGAACCCACTCAGGGCACAAGGAGTTCAGATTACGCAACGGCGGCAGAATTCTATGCTGCAGACATAGAGCTGTCTTGACCAATGAAGCCAAGCCGGAAGCCGCGCCAGCATGCCCGATATCCGCCTTGACGCTTCCGATTTTAATGGTGCGTTTATCCGCTTTACGACCGATCACCTTTCCGAGTGTTTGTGCTTCCAACTGATCGGCAGACGGAACGCCACAACCCGCAGTTTCTAGATAGGAGATCGTTTCGGGAGAGATATTACTATCCTGACAGGCAAGTTCAATAGCATTTGAATAGCTCTTTTGGTCAGGAGTGTTACCTTCCACCTCTCCACCAATTGTAGTACCAATGCCGTTGATTACGGCATAGATCCGGTCACCGTCCTGGCGGGCATCTTCCAGTCGCTTCAAAACCACTGCCGCCGCACCCTCACCAATCAAACATCCGTCTCCATCGCGATCAAAGGGACGACTGACCCCGCTGGCAGAGAACGGGGTGGTGCTGTGACGACTGAGAACCGAGCGTAGATCACCTGCAAGATCAACAGCTCCGACTATTGCGCGGTTGATCGACCCCTCCTGAAGGGAATGGATTCCTACCTCTAGAGCTCTGAGTCCAGAGTTTTCTTCACTTGACAGGGTGAAACTGGGACCACCAATACGAAACTCCTTGGCAATACGACTGGCAACAACACTACCAAGAGCCCCCATAGTGCGATTAGCTGTCAGTGCCGGACCAGCTGCTTCACGCAACTCAGCTAGCCATACGGAAAACTGCTCATTATCAAGCTGCAGTCCCAGTTCATCAGCCCATTGTCGGGCATATTTTTGTAGCCCCCAACGAAAACTGAAATTTGTTGCATTAAGATCTAGACCGCTGCCGATATAGACACCGGAAAACAGCAGATCTTTATCGGTCAACTGAGCATCCTGCAGTGCCGCTGCGGCAACTTTCAACATCAGTAACTGACGCGGCAGCATCTCTTCCTGTTCTTTGGGTGGAATCCGAAAATCTCCAGGGCTGGAAAATACTTCCGGCACAAAAAATCCTCGAAAATTGCTTTTATCCAGTCCCGCCTGCTTATACCAACGGCTCTGCTCTGTTCCCCACCAATTCGTCGGCACTTCAGCTTTAACATCATCCAAAGCACCAAACACACGATATTGAAACTGTTCGAGGTTTTCCCATGGGCCAAATTGAGCACCCATCCCGACGATGGCAACAGGTTGATTCCTCTGTCGGGAAGATGGATGCAATCTGACCGATCTCTTCGGCTTTTCTTCAGGAACCCACTCTTCCAACAGCAGATGGGCATTGATACCACCGAAACCGAACGCACTGACTGCGGCACGGCGTGGCGACTCCCCTTTCCGAACCTCCCAGCGACTCGCCTGGTTGAGAATTCTAAAGGGGCTCCTGTCCAGTTCTATCCCGTTTGCCGGGGTCTTAAAATTAACCATCGGCGGCAAAGTCCGCTTTTCCATTGCCAGCAAAGTTTTGATCATCGCGGCAGATCCGGCAGCTGTAAGCAAATGGCCGACATTCGCCTTAACTGAGCCGATCACACATTGTCCTGGCCTCCAGCCACTCTCCTGCCAGAGCTGCTGTAAACTGGAGAATTCAACCGCATCACCAACCGGTGTTCCGGTGGCGTGACACTCGATCAGATCAACATCGGTAGGCGACCAGCCTGCCTGTTTATATGCCGCGCGCATCGCTCGCAGTTGCCCTTCGGAAGCAGGTGCCAACAAGCTACCACCGAGATCATTTGACAAACCAATACCACGGATAACAGCATGAATATGATCACCATCACGAAGTGCATCCGCAGTCCGCTTTAACAACACCAGACCACACCCCTCACCTACAACAAGTCCGTTACCATTCTGATCGAAGGGCGAACAGGTTCCAGTTGGTGAAAGGGCACGTAACTGTGAAAACCCCATCTGCGTATAGAGTGAATCGGGTCGGGATAAACCACCGGCAAGGACAGCATCAGCCCGTCCTGACTGCAGTTCATCGACAGCAAGCTTGATGGCATACAGGGATGAAGCACAGGCAGCGTCAACGGTAAAACAGGTCCCCTCAAAACCCAGTGTTTTTGCCAGAATACCGGCTGGAAGTCCGGCGACATAATGGTTGACCGGAGCGACCGGCGAATCATCCAGCGATAACTCCTGATCGGAGAGTTTCTCTACAAACGTGCGACCAAGGTAGTTTCTTGCCAGTGCAGAAGATTTTTCGCTTGGGAGAGCCAGATTGCCGATGATAATAGCGGCACGGCTACGATCAATTTTTTCAGCAGCAACAGAAGCGAGGGTTTGTTGCCCGACCCGCAGCAACAAACGAAACATGGGATCAAGCTCGGCGAGAAAGCCGGGATCTATCTCCAGCCCGGGAATCTGAGCTGTATCGATTTCATCATCAATAAAGCAGGCTTTTTTAGAATAGACCTTATCTGCTGAACCAACCTGTGGATCGAAAACGTCTTCAGGAGGGAGGAGCCAGCGCCCTTTTGGTGGTTGGCGCGAAGTATTGGCGTTAGCAACAATATTATCCCAGAAACGATCCAGGGTCGGTGAATTTGGAAACATTCCACCGACCCCGACAATTGCAACAGATTTTTCAGGCAACATCTTCAACCAACTCCAATCAGCTTGTTACGCTGAAATGTCGCATTTAATGATGCGTCGATAATACATTCATAGTTTTCTATCCGAGCAACCAATAGATGATTGAGAGAATCAATAAAATCGATATTTGCGATAGC
>JAYEME010000057.1:3790-18181 GCA_034717915.1 Thermodesulfobacteriota bacterium | reverse complement strand
AGCGGGTCACCACCGCCAGAACCTGTACAGTTTCACCATCTTTGGAAAGGAGTCGATGCTTGACGGTTGAATCAAAATAGACTGCATCACCTTCTTCCAGAATAAAACGTTCATCATCGAGAATGATTTCAGCTTTGCCACTGACAATCAGTAAAAACTCTTCACCCTCATGATTGTAGAGAGTTTCTTCCTGAGCTCGTTCAGTTACAGTCAGGAAAAACGGCTCCATCTTTTTGTTTTTTTTCCTGAAAGAGAGAGCTTCATAGGTATAGCCATGTTTGCTGCCATCCTTGGAGATGACCCGGCTGACAATTCGACGTTCATCATGGCGAACAATTTCATATCGCGATGATTCTTCCCCCTCTTCGAAAAAATAACTCATTTTCACATCAAAAAAACGGGCAATCTTGGACAGGGTGGCAATGGGAGGTGAAACGTTATTGTTCTCGATCTGTGAAATGAGTGCGGGCGAGAAACTGGTTTCATTGGCAACATCCTGCAAAGTCAGTTTTCGTTCTTTACGCAGGGTTTTGATTTTTTGACCAATATTGAATTCCATAAAATCTCTACAGGCTACGGGAAATGATAGATATAAAAGATGGCGTCGCAAAAAGTCCGACCCACGGTGTTGCAACGGTTTTTCAAGACCTTGACATACCACATGTATGTCTTCGCCCTTGAAAAACCACTACGCCTTGTGGGACGGAATTTTTGCTTAGCCATATTATCAGTTTTTGCGAGTGCATCATAAAAGGCTTTTCTCCAGATTTGTATAGCGGACGCACTGAAAAATGTCAATTGCAATATTTTATTACTAGTAAAAATTTATGGAAGAATTTATATGGCTAATCATTTTAAAATCGAGGATTAACCTTTGCTATTGTGCTGTTTTTTTGGGTTTCTACTGAAAGGATGAAGATTTTTATTTCTCCCGGGTTCTATTTAGTCTCCCTGAAGTTACTTGCCGTCATAAAAAAAGCACTTGACAATAATGAAGCTGTGACTATTATTGTCTTTCGTTGTTAGCACTCAACTTAGCTGAGTGCTAACAACAGCCTGAATCCAAACCTTGAGTGTAAGTGTACTCTCGGCCTGGATAAGTAGACGAATTTAACGGCCTTTGAGCCACCAGTCTTGAATGTGAAAGGAGAGCTTAAGAATGAACATCAGACCATTGCAGGATCGTATTATTGTCGAGCGTGTTGAAGAGGAAACCACAACAGCAGGTGGTATCATCATTCCTGATACTGTTTCCAAAGAAAAGCCTCAGGAAGGTAAAATTATTGCTGCCGGTAAAGGTAAAGTAACACCAGAAGGCAAGGTTCTGCCGTTGGATGTTAAAGAGGGTGACCGGGTATTGTTCGGTAAATATGCTGGTAGCGAAGTCAAGATTGATGGGATTGATTATTTGATTATGCGTGAGGATGATATCCTCGGCGTTGTTGAATAAAGCAGGTTCCGCTTTTGCGCCCCGGCGGCGTTGCTGTGCTGCTCAAATGCTCACATAGCATAAAGCTATGCTGTGCTTCTGCGCTGCTCGCGCCTTGTCAGGACACAAAATCGAAACTGCTGGAAATTTTTTAAACTAAAAATAATTAACGGAGGATATACGTACTATGGCAAAAGAAATTTTGTTTTCCCAAGATGCACGCGCCAAGATTCTTACTGGTGTGAATACTCTGGCCGATGCGGTTAAAGTGACCCTGGGTCCCAAAGGTCGTAACGTTGTGATCGACAAATCTTTTGGCGCTCCATTGATCACCAAGGATGGTGTTACTGTTGCCAAAGAGATCGAACTGGATGACAAGTTTGAAAACATGGGTGCTCAACTGGTGAAGGAAGTTGCTTCCAAAACTTCCGATATTGCTGGTGATGGAACAACCACCGCAACTGTGCTGGCTCAGTCCATCTATCAGGAAGGTGTCAAGCTGGTTACTGCTGGTCATAATCCCATGGAAATCAAGCGTGGTATCGACAAGGCTGTTGCCGTTGCTGTTGATTCCCTGCAAGCTCTTTCCAAGCCGGTTCAGGATCATAAAGAGATTGCTCAGGTTGGGACTATCTCCGCAAATAGTGATGAGACCATTGGCTCTATCATTGCGGAAGCGATGGAAAAAGTTGGTAAAGAGGGTGTTATCACTGTTGAAGAAGCCAAGTCGATGGATACTTCCCTTGAAACAGTTGAGGGAATGCAGTTTGATCGTGGTTATCTCTCCCCATATTTTGTTTCCGATGCCGAGCGTATGGAAGCAGCTATGGATGAGCCTTTGATTCTGATTTATGACAAGAAAATCAGCACCATGAAAGATCTGTTGCCGATTCTTGAGCCGGTTGCCAAGCAAGGTCGTCCACTGATGATTATTGCTGAGGATATTGATGGCGAAGCGCTGGCAACTCTGGTTGTCAATAAACTGCGTAGTACCATCAACGTTTGTGCTGTTAAAGCTCCAGGTTTTGGCGATCGTCGTAAGGCCATGCTGGAAGATATCGCAACCTTGACCGGTGGTCAGTTGATCTCTGAAGAGGTTGGTTTCAAACTGGAAAATGCAACGATCGACATGCTGGGAACTGCCAAGCGGGTTGTGGTTGATAAAGAGAATACCACTATTATTGATGGTGCTGGAGAAGAGGCTGCCATTGAGGGTCGTGTTAAAGCCATCCGTGCCCAGATTGATGAAACCAGCAGTGATTATGACCGTGAAAAATTGCAGGAGCGTCTGGCCAAGTTGGTTGGTGGCGTTGCTGTCGTTAGGGTTGGTGCCGCAACTGAGACCGAGATGAAAGAGAAAAAAGCTCGCGTTGAAGATGCATTGCATGCAACCCGCGCTGCAGTTGAAGAAGGTATCGTCCCTGGGGGTGGTGTTGCTCTGGTTCGGTGTTTACCGGCTTTGGCTAAACTTAAGCTTGAAGGTGAGCAACAGCATGGGGTGGCTTTGGTTATCCGCGCCCTCGAAGCTCCGCTGCGCCAGATTGTTATTAACGCTGGTGTTGAAGGTGCTATCGTTGCTGATAAGGTTGCTAACGGCAAAGATGCTTTTGGTTTTGATGCTGCAAAGGATGAATATTGCAACCTGATCGAGGCTGGCATTATTGATCCAACTAAAGTGACTCGTAGCGCATTGCAAAATGCTGCTTCAGTTTCAGGTCTGATGCTGACGACTGAGGCTATGATTGCTGACGTGCCTGCTGAAGATGCTGGTGGTGCCGGTATGCCTCCTATGCCTGGTGGCATGGGCGGAATGGGTGGCATGGGCGGAATGATGTAATTTCCGTACCACCCTTAGTTAAAACAAAAAGCCCCCGCTGGAATTTCTCTGGCGGGGGCTTTTTGTTTTTTAATCGAGACAGGAGATAGAGAGAGAAATTAATTTTTTTTGTCACCAAGACGCCAAGGACACCAAGAGAATCAAAGTCAAAAGCATTTATAAGGTTTTAAAATCAAAAAAAACTCTTGTTTTTACTTGGTGCTCTTGGCGTCTTGGTGGCTATCTTTAGTCTTTGCTTTTTCTCCCCTTCTCTGCATCTCTCCGTTAAAATTTTAGCGAATCTGTAATTTCCTTGATGTCTCCCGCGGCAACGGTTTAACTCGCCGGACAAATTCTTTGCCAGTAGCGATGCACAGTACATCGACTTCGGCCTCATTCTTCCCTTTTCCGTATGAGGCGACAATTGCTGCTGCTGTATCTAATTCCTCTTGATTTGCATCTCCGCAGAATAGACCAAGAGGACCGCTGAAATTTTGACTGCGGAGTTTTGTTTGTTCAGGTCTGCTTTGTTGCTGCAATTCTTCATTGTCGGATCGATGCCGTCCTAGAATCAGCTTGGCTGTTTCTGAGAGACGAAATTGCCGCCCGATCTTGAGTAATTCAACGTCGGCAACAGTTGCACTTGGCTCATGATTGAACAGATCGCGCAACTGGTTGGAAAACCCTTCTTCCGTCAAGAGACATCCCCCTCCTGATCCAGGGTAATCATGAAGCCCCCATTCCTTGGCTAGTGTCTGTTGGGGTTTGCGTGAGCGCCCCTGAAAATCAAATAATTGCTCTCGTTTGACCAAGCCCGATTCTTCCATCGGGGTGATCGGTAACAGCTTTGCACTTAACGGGCGCAAAACCTGATCAGGAAACCCGGACAGGTTGGCAACTGACCTTAGGGCATTAGCATTTTGACTCATAGGTCGTTGACCAAGGACTTCTCCGGAAAAAAGAAAATCAAAATCCTCGGCAGCCATTTTTTCCCCTGCCAGTTGAAACATCAATGCATGACAGTCTATGCAGGGGTTCATGTTGCGGCCATAGCCATATTTGGGTGTTTTCACTATCTTAAGATGGGTGTCTCCAATATTCTCAATAATCAGTGGATGACCAAGGATCTTGGCGGCAGCTTTTGCCTTATCAGCATTAAAAAATGGTGTGACAAAGGCTACTCCAGTCACTTCAATTCCTTGCCGCATCAGGGTCATGGCGGCCAGGGTGCTATCGAGGCCTCCAGAAATCAGTCCGAGTGCTTTGCTCATCTATCTCCCTTTTGCATCTATGAGCCTGTAAAACAAGCCCCAGAGTTAGCAAATCCGGGACTGTCCCCGCATGGGGGCTGTCCCAGGCTTTTGCGGTGCGAACCAGTACGGTTCTTCGTGGTTCGTAAACTCTTGGGACAGCCCCCGATGGGTCTGGGGACAGTCCCGAGATTACTACAATACTGGTTAAGCTACCACTACTCAGCTCACCGAATTATTATGACAGCTTGACAGTTATGAAGACAACTGTCATTATAAGAAACTATTAATTTTATAATTTGATCAAGGTGACAGAATGGCAAAAATTGACGCACTTTTCAAGATGATGCAACAACAGGGAGCCAGTGATCTCCATATTTCTACGGGGACACCACCAATTTTACGTCTGCATGGTGAAATGATCAGGGTGAAATCGCCCAACTTGACCCATGATCAAGCCCAGGCATTGTTATTTGAGATCTTGGATGATGATCAGGTTCAGAAGTTTGAAGAGACCCGGGATCTTGATTTTGCCTATTCACTCCCTGGACTGGCGCGGTTTCGTGGCAATATTCTTGATACTCATCGTGGCATTGCCGGGGTTTTCCGGCTGATTCCCAGTGAAATATTGACGGCGGAACAGCTGAATTTACCCGAAGGGGTGCTTAAAATGACCCGTTTCAACAAGGGCCTGGTACTGGTGACCGGGCCGACGGGCAGTGGTAAATCGACAACGTTGGCGGCGATGATCGATCTGATCAATAGTACCCGCAAAGAGCATATTCTGACTCTGGAAGACCCTCTCGAATTTATTCATGAAAATAAACAGTCTTTGATGAATCAACGGCAGATTGGAACACACAGCGAGTCATTTTCCAGTGCTTTAAAGGCAGCATTGCGGGAAGATCCCGATATTATCCTGGTTGGTGAAATGCGTGATTTGGAAACTATCCAGCTGGCAATGTCGGCAGCAGAAACGGGACATCTGGTTTTTGGTACACTGCACACAAATTCAGCACCAAAAACTATCGATCGGATTATTGATGTGTTTCCCAGGGATGCACAGGAGCAGGTTCGTAGCATGCTCAGTGAAAGTCTCAAGGGTGTGGTGTGTCAGCAACTTCTGCGGACTGCCGATGGCAAGGGGCGTGTCGCTGCACTGGAAATCATGCTTGGCAATGCTGCGATTGGGAATTTGATTCGCGAAGGCAAGACCTTTCAGATTCCATCAATTATCCAGACCGCTAAAGGGGAGGGGATGCAGCTGATGGATACTCACCTGATGGAATTACTCAACGGAGAAAAAGTAACGGCTGAAGAAGCACATCGTTGTGCTGTCGACAAACGTATTTTTGAGGCGAAACTGCCGCCGGTGGAAAACTAACAAGGGTGATAAGTGAATAAAACGGGAGTTGTTATCAAATAACCCATGTTTTTTGAAATGTCATCAGGCGTCTTTTTTTTGGTCTCCATCCTCATCGGCAATCTCTTCAACTTGCCCTTCCTCAATATCATCATCGGCCTCTTTGACCCCTTTTTTGAAGTTACGTAACCCTTTGCCCAGGGCTCCGCCAACCTGAGGTATTTTGCCTGCGCCGAAGATGATCATGACCAATACCAGAATGATCAGTAATTCCTGTGTTCCTAATCCAAACATAAAATCTCCCTCTATTTCAATCGTTCAACATAAAGTCCATTTGAGATTGATAAACATACACTGGTCGTCTTTAAAAAACAATAAAAGTTACGCTGAGCTTGCCAAGAGAATTGTTACAAAGATAAATTTCCAGTGAAAAATCAATTGGTTTTGGGTATACTCACAATCGGTGGGTAAAGAGATAGGAACGAAGAACAGACGGAGGAGGTGTTATGGCTAAGACTTTAATTGAGGTTGTCTATCTTGATGGAACTGAAAGCACGGTCAGCAATGATGTTCTTGACGTTTTAATTGCGACCGAAAAGATCATACGTTTTAAGCGCTCTGACGGTTGGGTTGATATTGTTCGACAGAATGCCAAACTTCGCGATTACAGAAGTCGTGAAACATATTCGGGCCAGGATCGGCGTGCTCCCTGGCCGAAAAAATAAAAAGTTCAAGCTATCTGAACGCGAATTTTAACCATTCTTCTCCTGCCGTTCCTGCTCAGTTTTACAATCAATGCAGAGGGTCGTTACTGGGCGGGCACGTAATCGTTCAAGCCCTATTTTTTCATCACAACTTTCACAGTGGCCGAAAGTTCCATCTTTAATTCGTTCCAATGCCTGGCGGATTTTTTTACTCAGCATCCGTTCGCGATCACGGATCCGTAATTCAAAATTGCGATCTGATTCTAGTGATGCCCGATCCGTTGGATCAGGAAAGTTAGGGTTTTCCTCAGTCATGCCGGAAACCGTTTTGCCAACTTCCTGCGAAAGGGATTCCAACTGCTGATTTAGTAGCTCCCTAAATTCTGCTAAGGTTTTATCATCCATAACACCATCCTTCCAGGTACACTGTTCTCATCATTGTTGAAGATTAGAATGCACCTCTGAGTTGAACAAAAATTATTAAAGTCAAAACGGCAACAGCAAGCCAGGCTGAAAAAATATCATTACATTTTCGGGGTGGATTCTCTGCCAACTGGCGGATTTCATCACTTACGACATTTTCAGGAACTCTAGCGACTAACTGCTGCAACAGTGATCCAAATTGGGCATAACTGTTGGAAATAATCATAACGGTATTCTCACTACTGAGGCTGATAAAGGCGCGTTTGCGTACTTGAATGGCATCCACCGAAGTCAGCTCATTGTAAGCTAGACGTTTACTGCGAAATAATTTATTGACCTCGATGGCATCATCGCTGATGTTTACCCTGCGTCGGTAGCTTTCAGCAAAAATAATACACCCGGGCACTAAAAATGCTATGAGGACAATTATCTTTGCCATCGGTAGTTGCAGGAAAAAAGCACTTGCCAACAATATCAAACTGAGCAAGACAACCAACCCCAGTGGGATCAGGAAGTTTTTTCTAATGCTGAAGGTTGATGGTTCCATGTCGGTCATTTCCAAAATCAGAATAACTATTCAGTAAGCTTGATGCACTCTCTCCAGTTCCATCGGAGTGTATTGAGTCACCGCAAATAATGTTGCTATGGAATTTATCAGGTCTGGCAGTTTTTGCCAACTCCTGGTTGTAAACTTTAATCTTCTTGTGGCTGTTGATTGCGGATAAAGGTGCCACTTTTTCCACCCGATTTTTTTACCAGGCAGATCGCTTCAATAACCATCTCTCTATCAATTGCTTTACACATATCGTAAATAGTCAGTGCTGCGACCGAGACGGCAGTGAGTGCTTCCATTTCTACCCCGGTCTGCCCAGTCACTTTGGCGGTTGCCGAAATAGTAACCCGTCCTCGTTGTGGATCACTGTCAAAATCAATCTCCACTGCACTCAACGGAAGCGGGTGACAGAGGGGGATCAGGGATGCTGTCTGTTTCGCTGCCATAATTCCTGCCAGTCGGGCAACTGCGAAGACATCCCCTTTTTTGACCTGCTGTGCCAGAATCTGCTGCAGGGTTTCGGGTTTCATCTGGATTTCACCCCCGGCAACGGCTTCACGGACGGTCAGTGGTTTTTCGCCAACATCAACCATGATCGCTTTGCCATCTTTGTCAAAATGGGTTAATTCGTCAGACATTGATTATCTCCCCCTATTCTGCGGATTTTTCCTGCAATCAGCTTGCTCTGTTCCGTTCAGGGAACATATTTTATTCAAAAATGACATCAAGTGCTTCACTGGCATGTTTGACCCCGATTAATTTCATTGTTTCTGGGATATCCAGGTTTTTCAGATTCCCCTGAGGTAGAACGCATTGGGTAAATCCTAATCTGGCTGCCTCTTTGACTCGAAGTTCTGGTTGTGAAATGGCTCTGACTTCCCCGGTAAGGCCAACCTCTCCAAACAGAACCAGTTGTGGATTGATCACCTGATTGAGGTGACTGGACGCCAGCGCTGCCACAGCCGCCAGATCGATGGCTGGTTCATCGAGCCGAACCCCGCCGGCGACATTGAGGAAAATATCCTGACCCGCCAGGGATAATTCAATTTTCTTCTCCAGAACAGCAATTAATAGAGCGATTCGTTTGTGATCGATTCCGATAGAGGTTCGCTGTGGGGTGCCGAAAGAGCTGCTGGAGACAAGGGCTTGTAGCTCCACCAGCAGTGGACGACTTCCTTCGAGGGAAGCAACCACGGCACTGCCGGCGCTCCCTTTTGGCCGTTCTGCCAGGAATAGTTCTGATGGATTGCTGACTTCACGCAACCCCTGTTCCTGCATCTCAAAAACTCCGATTTCATTGGTCGAACCGAAGCGATTTTTCACTGCCCGCAAAATACGATAGGGGTGGCCGGGATCACCTTCAAAATAGAGGACTGTGTCAACCATGTGCTCCAAGACTCGCGGTCCGGCAATGGCGCCATCCTTGGTGACGTGTCCGACCAGGAAGGTTGGCAGTCCATCACCTTTGGCTTGAATCATCAGTTGTCCAGTACATTCGCGCACTTGACTGACACTGCCGGGGGCAGAATCAAGGCAGCTGGTGAAAATAGTCTGGATCGAATCGATGACCAGAAAGGCTGGTTGCAGCTCCTTGATCCGTTGCTTTATCTGTTCCAGAGAGGTTTCTGCCAGGAGGTAGAGATTGTCGGTTTTGATCTCTAACCGGTCGGCACGGAGTTTGACCTGTCGGGTCGATTCTTCTGCGGTCACGTAAAGAGCTGTGCCATTTTTTGCCAATTGGGCAAAAGCTTGGAGTAGCAAGGTGGATTTTCCAATGCCGGGATCTCCACCGACCAAGATTAACGATCCGGGGACAACACCGCCACCGAGGGTCCGGTCCAGCTCTGCCATTCCACAGCTCAAACGATCCTCTTCACTGCTGTTAACTTCTACAAGTTTCTGAGGTTTGCCCGGCTGGGGCATTGCTCGACTATGGCCAGAGACCGCAACTGGTTGCTCTTCCACCAAAGTATTCCATTGCTGACAGTCGGGGCATCGCCCCAGCCATTTTGGACTTTGAAAGCCACACTTCTGGCAGCTGTAGATGGTTTTTTGCCGTGCCACAATCCCTCCTTAAATATTTATAGAATAACAAAGCATCCTATTCTGAACCCAGGTAACCTGTCAAACAGATGATAAAAGAGTGTTTTTAGATGGGAAAATTTGTCTTTATCGTCTGTTATCAAAAACTATTCTGAGGTATGCTTACAAGTTATTGTTTCGATTATTGATCCTGTTGTTTGGGAGGTTTTATGACCTATGACGAATTGATGGCAGCACTGACCGAGTTAGACTTGCCGGCACAGGCTACTTTGAAGAAGGTTCGTGAGCGTCACCGTCAGCTGGTGCGTCGCTATCATCCCGACAAGGGGGCAGATCCAAATAATGACAAGATCAGGCGTATCAATGCTGCATACAAAATTCTGAACGAATATATCGGCGATTACCGGTTTGATTTCTCCAAGGAAACTTTTTGGGGGCAATACCCAGAAGAGCGATTGCAGGAACAGTTTTACGGAGTTGGTCTTTGGGGCGAAAAAAAATGATGGATGGGCTGATTTTGGATATTTCAAATCTCCCCCAACCCCTCTTTGCCAAAGAGGGGAGTTTTTAAGTTTCCCCCTTTGATAAAGGGGGATTGAGGGGGATTTTTACCCCCATACGGGATCATTTCCCGGATAAAAATAAGAAGGTAATTTCTTGTCAAAAACAGATCAAACAGAAGCGTTGATTCAGGTTAGTCGTCCGTCCCGCTATCTCGGTGGGGAGCTTGGCAGTATCTGTAAGGTGGATGCTGGCATTGAAGTACGGATGGTGCTGGCTTTTCCCGATGTTTATGAAGTGGGGATGAGCCATATCGGTTTTCCTATTCTCTATAATATCCTCAATAGTCTCGACTGGATTGCAGCAGAACGGGTTTATTCCCCCTGGGCAGATATGGAACAGTGGTTGCGTGACCATCAACAGCCCCTCTGTTCACTGGAATCATCTCTCCCCTTAAGTCAGTTCGATATCCTCGGATTCACTCTGCAATACGAACTCAGTTATACCAATTTGCTTGCGATGCTTGATCTGGGCGGAATTCCACGGCGTCGGGAGCAGCGGGATGAGAAAGCTCCGTTGATTGTGGTTGGCGGCCCGTGTGCGTTCAATCCTGAACCATTAGCCGATTTTTTTGATGTCGCTCTGATTGGCGATGGGGAAGAGGCGGTTATTGAGTTGGCTGAGTTGGTTCGCTTGAGCAAACAGGAAGATTGGAATCGCAAGCAGCTACTGCAAAAGTTGGCAGTCTGTGAAGGTTTTTATGTTCCTGAGCTATTTGATATCAGCTATCGTCCCGATGGTTGTATCGAGAAAATCACCTCTCTTCAGCCGGGTTATGACAAAATCCTGCGCCGTTTTCTTCATGATCTCGAAACAGCTCCCTTTCCAACACGACCGATTATCCCGTTTATGCAGACGATTCATAACCGCGTTGCCATGGAGATTACCCGAGGCTGTACCCGTGGTTGTCGGTTTTGTCAGGCGGGTTATATTTACCGTCCAGTGCGGGAGCGCAGCCCCGGAAAAATTCGTGAATTAGTTGCTGAATCATTGCAAAATTCGGGGTACGAGGAGATTTCTCTCCTCTCGTTATCCACCGGTGACTACACATGTATTGAGCCGCTGTTACAGCAGTTGATGGCAGAATATGTCGATGACAAGGTGGCTGTTTCTCTCCCCAGCTTGCGGGTTGGATCCCTCACTCCAGAATTGATGGAGGAGGTTAAAAAGGTGCGCAAAACCGGTTTTACCCTGGCTCCAGAGGCAGGAAGTGAGCGGCTGCGGGAGCTGATTAATAAAGGGATCAATGAAGAGGATCTGCTGGAAACAACCAGAAATGCATTTCAACTTGGCTGGCGCTTGATCAAACTCTATTTCATGATGGGATTGCCGACCGAAACAGATGACGATTTACAGGCACTGATTGAACTTGCCGCGCAGGTGAAAAAAAGTGGCAAGGGAACCGGTGGAAATGATGTCAATGTTGCCGTTTCGACTTTTATTCCAAAGCCACATACTCCCTTTCAGTGGGAAGCTCAAATTGGTATTGATGAGACAGTGCGTAAACAGCGGCTTCTGCGGGATGGATTAAGGCAGAAAAAGTTACGTTTCAAATATCATGGAGCCGAATCTTCATTTTTGGAAGGGGTCTTTTCCCGCGGTGACCGACGGTTGTCTGTTGTTTTAGAACGAGCTGTAGATCTTGGTTGTCGCTTCGACGGTTGGCGGGAATGTTTTGATTTCAGTCTGTGGCAACAAGCTTTTTCCGACTGTGATATTGATCCCGGTTGGTATTTGCGGCAGCGCGATGAAGATGAAATCCTCCCTTGGGAACATATTGATTGCGGGGTGCCGAAAAAATTCTTTTTGACGGAGCGACATAAAGCTTTTGCCGGCGTAGCAACTCTCGACTGTCGTGATGATAATTGTCACGGGTGTGATATCTGTGACTTTAAAGAGCTGCGGATGCGCCAGATCAATCCCACAGAAATGCAAGCGGTCAATGCCCCCGCACCGGCTGAAAAAGAGAACCAAGTTGTAGAGATGGAACAACTGACCCGGGTGCGTCTCAAGTTGAGTAAGTTGGGTCGAGCCCGAATGGTGGGTCATCTTGAGTATCTGAAGATGTTTCAGCGCGCGGTTCGTCGGGCAAAATTGCCGATCCGGTTTTCCCAAGGATTTCACCCGATGCCAAAGATCTCTTATCTTGAAGCTTTGCCGATGGGAGTATCGAGTGAAGCAGAGTTGGTTGATCTGGAATTGTTGTCTCGTGTGCCAATAGATCAAGTTATCAATGATATTAATGTTCAACTTCCAGCAGGGTTCAGGATAATTGAAGGGAAAATTATTCCTTGGAAGTCTCCCTCTCCTTCGGCAAATGTTGCTTCCAGTTGCTACCGTGTTCCGTTACCGGAACCGTTGCCAGAAAATTTGCCTGAACGGATCAACAGTTTTCTGGATGCGGATCAAATTCTGGTCTCACGCATCAAAAAAGGGGTTGAAAAGAAGATTGATATCCGGTCAGACGTGCTTGAACTCTCTCAATTTGGCGCTGAATTGCAAATTGAGGTGATCAAGGGGAGCCCGTTGCAAGTTGCAGCAACTTTACTTGAAATGGATATAGAAGATATCCGCCGTTTGGGGGTAAAAAAGACAGGAATCAGGCTCAAGGAGCAAGGAACAAGGTTTGAAACCTTGAACCTTTAACAAATGCCTGGAACAGCCCGGGTTTTGCTGAATACTTAAACTATCACTTTAATAAATATAGACTAGACAGGAGAAAATCATGACAAAGGAGTTGGTTATCTGTACCACCTCCCACGAAACCCGGGTCGCTCTGCTTGAAGGGGGCCATATTGCCGAACTTTATATTGAACGGGATCGGCAAATGGGGATTGTTGGGAATATCTATAAAGGCAAGGTTATCCGGGTTTTGCCGGGAATGCAGGCAGCATTTGTCGATGTCGGTCTTGAAAAGGCGGCCTTTTTGTACGTTGCAGATGTTATGGACGAAATGGAGCAGGTTGAAAGAAGTATCGAGGGGGATGACCAACCGCCGGAGTCGGATGCCAGTGCTGAGTTGCCATCCCTGCCACCGATTGAAGATCTTCTCACCGAAGGGCAGGAACTCCTGGTGCAAATTTCCAAAGAACCAATTGGCACCAAAGGGGCTCGAATTACTTCCCATATTTCCCTGCCGGGGCGGCATCTGGTTTATATGCCGACAGTTGATCATGTGGGCATTTCACGACGGATTGAAAGTGAAGAGGAACGTGAACGGTTGCGCCAGAGTATCGAATCGATGCGAGCACCGGGAACCGGTTTTATTGTCCGGACTGTTTCAGAGGGTAAAAGTGATGATGATCTGCGCCACGACATGGAATTTCTGGTAGGGCTCTGGGAGAATCTCAGCCGTGGAATTGACGACGTCAGCGCACCCAGTCTGATCCATTCTGATCTCGACGTAACCAGTAAAGTGCTGCGTGATATTCTGACCGAAGATGTCAGAAAAATCGTTGTTGATAACGTTGAAGAGTACGATAAAATTGTCCGTTTTCTCCGGACATTTATGCCCCGTTTGAATTATTGTATCGAACTCTATAAAGGGGATGAGCCGGTTTTTGATGCCTATGGACTTGAGGTGGAAATTTCCCGATCCTTGGGAAGGAAGGTCTGGTTAAAAAGCGGTGGATCGATCATTATTGAACAGACCGAAGCATTGGTCGCTATCGATGTTAATACTGGACGCTATGTCGGAAAGCACAATCTTGAAGATACGATCCTTAAAACCAATCTGGAGGCTCTAAACGAAATTGCCTTTCAACTAAGACTGCGCAATATTGGTGGTCTGATCATCATTGATTTTATTGATATGGAAAAGGAAGCCCATCGCGAAAAGGTTCATGCAACTTTGGAAGAAGCGTTGAAGGTTGACAAAAATAAAACCAATATTCTAAAGATTTCTGAACTTGGTTTGATTGAGATGACCCGTAAACGGGTTCGGGAAAGTATTGGTCGAACCCTTTGTGAACCTTGCCCATATTGTGAGGGAAAAGGTTATATCCGAGGGAAACTGACAATTATTTATGAAATTCTACGTGAGTTGCGTCGTGAAATGACTAACTTGCCAGCCGGGCACGTGACTTTGTTGGCTCATCCGGAAATAACTGGTTTGTTGATTGATGAAGAACGGTGTGGATTGGATGAACTGGAGCAGCGTTATGGACGGACTGTTTCAATTAATTCACGACCGGGATTTCATCTTGAGCAATTTGAAATTGCAGTGGGTTGAGGTTCAAGGTTCAAGGTT
>JAYEME010000057.1:0-3690 GCA_034717915.1 Thermodesulfobacteriota bacterium | reverse complement strand
AGGTTCAAGGTTCAAGGTTTAAGGTTTTCCTTGCTCCTTGCTCCTCGAACCTTTGTTCTAAGGCAGATAGACTGTCAGTTGAAAGACATTCTGGATAATAAACAGAAAGATAAAGCTGATCAGGCAAGCAAATATGGGGGTGGTTATCCAGCTTCCGGCAATTCCTCCAACCGTCCTCCAGCGAATATTATGTCCCCCCTTGAGCAGACCCATTCCAACCACGGCACCAACAATTGCCTGGGAGCTGGAAACTGGAACCAGAGGGATAGTTGGTAACCCAAAATTCAACAGTAATTGCTCCAGATGTTGTGAGGCAAACAGGAACAGAACGACCGAATGCGCCCAGACGGCAACCAGAGCCATGACTGGAGAAAGTTTAAAAATTCCGCTGCCAACAGTATCCATGACCCGTTTAGAGTAGGTCACAACGCCGATAGAAATTGCTACGCTGCCAAGGAAAAAGAGTTGTTGCGCCGGACTAAAGCTGAGACCACCGAAAAGATTTATTTCGGTAAAGGGAGATACGGGGAGAAAGACTCCAACCACATTGGCAATATTATTGGCTCCCAGAGCAAAGGCTCCGAATGCTCCCATCAGTATCAATCCATATCTGGTCATTTCATCTAGTTTGAACATATGGATCTTCCATTTGAGGATAAAATAAGAAACAATTTTATATGAGATGACGGCAATGATTCCTGACAAGATGGGACATGCTACCCAGGTTATGACTATTTTAGAGAGAGCGTTGCTGTCGGTCGGTGATCCGGAAAAAATATTCCAGCCGATAATCGCTCCAACAATCGCTTGTGATGTTGATACGGGATAGCGTGCCAAGGTCATCAGGTAGACACTCATGGCTGCGGCAAATGCGACGACAAAAGCACCAGCAACCGCATTGACGGCTCCCAGTTTCCCGAGAGTGTGGGTCGCTCCTGCCCCACTGATGACGGCTCCTAGAGTAAGGAAGATACAGCAGAGAATTGCTGCGGTACGAAACCTGAGCATCCGCGAACCGACAGCCGTACCAAAAACATTAGAGGCATCGTTGGCACCAAGAGACCATCCTAAAAACATGCCACTTGAAAGAAAAAACAAGAACATACGTGCTACCTATAGCGAACGTTTAATAACATAGATGGCTAAAGTGTCACCCAGATCTTCGGCTTGATCGGCTATTTTGTCGATACTTCTGGCCAAATCACGCAGCTGCATTTTTGAATCCAACCCTAATTCAGTATCCTTGAAAATAGCCTTTTGCAGGCAGGTTGCGGCTTTATCTGCTTCAGTTTCCCAAAAAGAAACTTTATGGATATGGTCAGTGGCCTGAGAAATATCTTTAAAGTAAGCTCTTAACGACAGAGTTGCTGCCTCGACAGCTTGAATAACACAATTAATCAGAGTTTTTAGATCATCGTGAAATTTTGAATCGATGCAGGGGCGTTCGATTTCGATCCGGAACATCACCCCTTTAAAGCGTCCAAGCAAAACATCCATCCGTTCTATCAGTTCCAGAACATCTCCTCGTGATTCTGGAATCAGGGTTTTCCGGTAAAGTAAATCTTCTATTGAGCGGCGCAGTATATCGGCCTCTTTTTCTGTTTCAATAATATGATTAAGATGTTCAGTGAAGGTATCGAGCTTATTGAGCAGAAAAGCGTCCACTCCCTGAATGAAAATCAGCCCTGACTCGCTAGCCAGATTCAAAAAGCTGTCGATCTCCTTTTCAATACCGGTACGATTTTTAAAAATACTAACAAATGACATAAGAAACCTCTTCAGGATCAGGGAGTACTATATGGACAGGGTCTTGTCAGAAGCACGCAGGTGCAATAGTAAAGAATAGTAAATATATCAAGAATTACAAGGGATTTTGTCGATTTCTACATCAATTGAGTCGCCGGTCAGGAGCTTTTGACGGGCAAGGTGTATCAATACGTGTCACTATTTTAAGGCTGGGAAGGTCGTTTCCCGTTTAAATCTTTTGCAATCCATTGTGCAGTTATGTGCCCTTCGTTCCAGCATTGACCCGCGACATCAACGGGTTGCGGAAGATTGTCGGCGTTGTAGTAGAGCGGGACAGGGGTAGAATGATCGCTACCGGGATGAGGTTGTAAAACATTGCCAGCAGCATAATAAATTGGATCCGAACAGCGGCCAAACTGGTCAACAACCGGGCTGCCCGTTGCATAATCAAGTTCAAGATGGCTCATTCGGGCGAGAGCTGATTCTGGGGTAAATTGTCCAGTGAAGAGAACACCATCGCAAGGGATTTCGCGTACGTTTCCATCCTTATCCATAACCTGAACAGCTTGAACCCGATCCTTGCCGAAAATTTTGACAATCCGGGTATTTAAAAGCAGTGGCACAGCAAAAAACCGTGTGGCATAATGGATTGGCCAACGAACAATCGGGCGTTGTCCTTCCTCAAGTATCGCAACAGGTTGAATACCCGCTTTCTTGCAAGTTGAGAGGGCGGAAAAACTGACGATTTCTGTTCCAACCACAACCGGGCGGCGAAATGGAACCATCTGTTTCAGGTAGTACATTGATTGCAGGGTACCGGTGTTACAGATCCCCAATGCTCTGTCACCCGAAATCAATCGAGCTGAACGGGGTGTCTCACGGATGCCAGTCGCCAGGAGAACCCGCTTTGCGGTTAATTTTTTTAGACCTTCGGGGGACGCGATCGTAAGAATCCCACCGGATTCAAGATTTATCACACTGTTTTTCAGCGCAATCTGAACTCCCGCATTTCGGGCGGTCTCAACCAGTTTTTTTGCGTAAGTTGGCCCGGTCAGCAGTCGCTTATATTCACGAATACCATAGGGTGGATGTGCACAATGGCGCGGGATGCCACCCGCTTCCGCTTCACGCTCCAACACCAGAACCGATTTGACCCCAGCCTGTTTCAACGTTGTTGCTGCCGATAGTCCCGCCGGGCCAGCACCGATAATTGCAACATCGCAACTTTCATGCTTGAGGGGATCACTCATCAGCATCTCCAACCCCAAGAGGATTGGCAAACTTCCCCTTGGTCAGCTCTGCAAGGCGTGCTGAACAGTAAAATCCCTGACAACGACCCATGGTTGCACGCGTGCGTCTCTTTAAGCCCACAAGGCTGCCTGCCGGTAGCGAACCTTCCATCACCGCATTGATCTCCCGCTCGGTGACCATTTCACAGTGACAAACAATTTCACCATAACCCGGGGTTTCATAGTCGCGGGGAAGATGTTCTGCCAGGTTCGGGACACGCGGCACCTCTGGCTTTTCTAGCGGCTCAAAATGAGCCCCTTGCTTTGTCAGCATCTGATGAACATGCTGAGCAAGGCCGAGAGACGATGTCAGTCCGGTTGAACGAATCCCGCCAAGGCTAATCCAGTTGCGATCGAGGTTTTCGATCACCTGATATTCTCTTTCTCCAGATGCCGGTCGAATTCCTGCGTAGGTGGCTGTGACTGGAATATTGGCCAGCTCTGGTACCTTTTCAATGGCTTGTGTGCGCAGAGCTTCCAGGTTCTCTTTATCAACGGAGGCGTCATCTCTGCCCTCCTGATCTTCTGCGGTCGGACCAACAGCAATATTTCCGAAAATAGTGGGAAAGAGGACAATTCCTTTGGTTCGTTCGGTCGGAACGGGGAGAATGACGGATTTTAACAATTGACTTGCCGCCATATCAAAGACAACAAA
>JAYEME010000056.1:0-1027 GCA_034717915.1 Thermodesulfobacteriota bacterium | reverse complement strand
CGGCTAAATACACCCACCTGACAGCTAAAAACCAATCGTGTTCTTATCATAAAATTGATGCATTGATGAATCACTTTACGATTCGTTGGGCAGGTGTCAAATGATGGCGCTGGCGACGATTATCAGAGAGTTTGAGGTCTCTTTTCTGGAGCGTTATGCCGGTGTATTGCTCCCTTCTCACAAAAAAGCTCTTGCGGTGATGAAGTCCTGCCGCTCGCGGGCAAGCCCGTTGATGCTGGCACAGTGTTCAGATGTGGATTGTCAGCTCTGCCGTTTTATCCCCCATTCCTGTGGGCAGCGCAATTGTCCTCATTGCCAGAGCTATGAGGGGCAACGGTGGATTGAGAAACAATTGAGCAAACAGCTTCCGGTGGACTACTTTTTGCTGACGTTTACACTCCCTTATCAGTTGAGGCAACTGACCTGGTCTCATCAGCGTCTGGTCTTCTCGCTCTTGTTTGCTTGTGTGCAGCAGGTGTTACAGACCTTTACCCAGAATGACCCCCAATTGGGTGGAGCGGCCGGGTTTACTGCGGTGCTTCATACCAACTCCCGCCGGTTGGAGTTTCACCCTCATATTCATGTGGTTATTCCGGCTGGCAGCATTCATCAAAAACTAAATTATGGCGTGTCAAAACGGGGAACTACTTGTTTAAAGAACAATCGTTGGCAACGGTGTTCCGGGCGATACTTTTAAAAGAACTGGTTGATAATAAGTTACAGATTCCGAAGGATTGCCCGAAAAAGTGGGTGGTGGATTGTAAGTATGTGGGTAATGGCTCTAAGGCGCTGACCTATCTGGGGCGCTATCTCTATAAGGGGGTTATCCGAGAAGAGGATATCCTTAGCTGTGAGGAGGGGATGGTGACTTTTAGATATACAGAATCGAAGTCCAAACAAGTGAAAACCAGAACGGTTCCGGGGGAGGAGTTTCTCTGGCTTTTCCTGCAGCACATTTTACCCAAAGGGTTTCGCCGGGTCAGAAGTTACGGTTTTCTGCACCCGTGTAGCAAACAGTTGATTGCGC
>JAYEME010000055.1:0-4968 GCA_034717915.1 Thermodesulfobacteriota bacterium | reverse complement strand
CTCTATCAAAGCCATGTACGGCCTACCTCTTGTCCGTGATTTTCGCAAGAGACTGTGTCATGGATAGGGCCGATGCCGAAGCAATTCATGAGGCTGGCAAAGAGGCAGTGGTTGTCACCTTGAGCCAACAATGCGAACGAATCGAAAAGCTTGAAAAACTCGTTGCCTCTCTTCGGCAAGATTCCACCAACTCCTCCAAACCACCTTCTTCAGATGGCCCTGGAACTAAGAAAAAGATCAAAAAAAGAAAATCCAGAAAAAAGCAAGGTGGTCAACCCGGCCACAAAGGCAAGAAGCGCGACTTGCTGCCCGTCGAGCAAATGGATAAAACCCATGATTGCTATCCGGATCAATGCGACAAATGTAGCAACATCTTCGCTGATGATCAAAAAAAGCCCACAGATAATCCCGCCAGGTATCAGTGGTTTGAGTTGCCGGTCATCAAGATGATAATGGAAGAGTTTCGATGCCACACACTTACCTGCCAATGCGGTCATCGAACCACAGCGTTTTTGCCAAAACATGTTGCCATATCATGTTTTGGGCCAAGACTGCATGCTGCCATTGCATACCTCAATGTAGAACATCGAGTGACCAAACGTGGTATCACCGATATCGTCAAAAATTTATTCAACCTTGATATTGCTCTCGGTTCGACCTGCAGCATCGCCAATCGGGTCTCTGATGCCTGCCAACCAGTTGCTGAGCAGATCAGGAGTTATATTGCCAATACGTTTAATCTTAACATCGACGAGACTGGTTGGAAAAACAAAGGAAAACGTATTTATCTCTGGAGCTTCGTTGCAACTCTGTGTGTGTTTTTCCATATCGACAATTCAAGAGGGTCAAAAGTTCTGAAAGCGGTACTCGGCCCTGTCTTCAATGGCATAATCGGAAGTGACGATTATTCCGCTTACAGCGCATACCATAAAAATGGGAAACGCCAACTGTGCTGGGCTCATCTCATAAGAAAATTTAAGGCACTCAAAGATAACCGGGGGAGTCCGGACTCCTATATGTTTGGTAAAAATATGCTGCAGGAAATCGGGCGACTCTTCACATACTGGCATGCCTACCTGGAGACTGATGATTGTTCGCTTGAGGAACTTTACCAGGCAACGACCCTCATCAGGGCAAGGATGAAAAAGTGGTGTAAAAAATATCGTGACAGTGAGGAAAAAGCTGTCAAAACCAGAGCACGCCGAACCTTGAAGAACTGGCCTCATTTATTCACCTTCCTCGAAGTAGAAGGTGTGGAGCCAACGAATAACAGGGCGGAACAATCATTCCGACATGCTGTAATGTGGCGGAAGATCTGCTTTGGCAGCCAATCAAAAAATGGCGAACGCTATGTGTCGCGTATTCTTTCCGTGACAAGAAGTTGCAAGATGCGTGTGTTTCCGGTGAGCCAGTGTAGATTAGAAAAAACACGGGCTAAGCTGAATCGAGGATAGTTACTGTGTCGGGGGGGATTATGCGATCGTGAGATTTGTGGAGAAATTCCAGGGCATCCATTCCGAGGGGATGGTTTTGACCTGTTCAGCATGATCTTGCAATGCCGTGAGGTAGTCAAAGGGACTGGCTCCAGCTTGCTCGCAAGTGTAGATGAGGCTCATAAACATGTCGCCCACAGCGGCTCCATGTTCAGACTTATAAAATAGAGAATTTTTTCTGTGCAGTATAGCCTTTTTCAGAGCACGTTCACAGATATTGTTGTCAAGAGGGGCACCTGGAATTCTCAGAAAGGCTGTCAGTTCCTCCCAATGATTAAGCATATAATAAATGGCATTGCCCAGGCTTGAATTTGGCTCCACATTTTTTTGTTCAATTTGTTCATCCAGCCATAACTCAAGCTCTTCCATTAACTCTGCACTGTTTTCCTGATGATATTGCAATCGTTGTTCTGGGGTTAGATCCTGTTTTTTGGTTTCGGCATCAAAAGAATAGACCTCTGCCAGAGTATTGATGACGAATTGGCATTCTTCCGGGAAATTCACCACCGCATCCACAAAGTGACGCCTTGCGTGAACGAGGCAAAACGCTAGAATGGTGTCGAACTCGCTGGGTGTATTCCTGCTTAAAGCATCGCACATCTGCAATGGGGGTTGCAGGGCTTTATCCCTCTTGTCCAACACCTTGTTCAGGTTCTCACCGGCATGTTTACGACCAGAGAGAAACAGGACTATTTTCCTGTCATCTATAATGGAGACAATGCCGGTGGTGTACATGCCCTTGCGAGCAGGACACTCCTGTTTATTTTCTTTGATCAGGCTCTGGATTTTTATGGTGGTATCGTCATTATGGAAGATCTCGCCCTGAGCAGCCAGTTCTATCATCTTTTTATATGCCGGTTTGAAGTAATCAACCGACCTGTTGATGATATCCCACTGGGTTGAAGATGGCAATGGGATCCCCAGGTTGGCCTGGAGCCCTTGGATTCGGTTGAATGGCAAACCGCTTCCATATTTGAGCAGGGCAATCATTGCAACCGTTGCGGTATCATACTTTTTGTTACCTGCCTCTTTCGGCAGTGGTGCAGTGAATATTTTTCCACAAAGGTCACAGCGCAGTTTTTCGAGCTTGTAGACAGTTGCTCGTAAAGGAGCACTTCCCGTGACGCGAATTGCTACTCCTGCCTCACTGTTTTTGTACAATTTGCCATCTGTACACTCTGGACAGGAATCACCGGCCTTGAGTTCGGGATGCTCTATTTTAACCTGATCAGCACCGGTGTATTTATCGGATCCATTTTTGCCGTTATTGCTTCCCTGTTTCTTCTTGTCATCCTCATCTTCTACGGCAGTTGATTGCTGATCGTTTTGCTCGTTATCTGTGCTGGTGTCCTTTTTTTCGTTGCCACTCAGGACATTTTCCTTTTTCTCGGTCTTTACGCCAAACACCATTCTGAGCAGTTTCTTGACAGAGGATGCCTTGTCGTCAACTGCCTGACTCAACACAGCGATACACTCGGCCATTCCCTTGATAAGCTCAATATCGTTTTCTTGAAGGCTGCCACTTTCAGCCCGTTTGAGCAACTCATCAAGTTGATCCATGTCGAGATTGATCTTCTTCCTCTTGCCCCGCTTTTTGCGCCGTTTGAATTTCCGTTTCACAGACATAATTTGTCCCTGAATCTGGAATCAAGGGGTAGACCGTAAATATCCTTGATTGAAGTGAGCTGTTTATGGCTTTTATTGTATTTGCCGCGGCCCTTGGTTTGGCCAAGATAGTGCCAGTTCGAGGCTTTATAACAGGTGCCGGCAAAACGTTCTGTGTCCACGAAGGTCTCCAGCCAGTAAATGGGGTGACTATACACAGCCTCCCAGTCTGAAGATATTCGGCGGGCACATTTGGAAAGCAGGTGGCTGGCCAGAAACTTCACTTGAATCCAAGGCAGAATAAGAAAGCGGGTATTATAGGCCAATAAGTGACGGTTGTTGTCCCGCTGCTCTTTGGACCAACCAATGAAATCATCCCGAAGATTAAGTGCAAAGGCAGCTGATGAAAAGGCCAGGCAGGCTACAGGACGTTGCTCACAAAAAACTATATATTTCAAGTGTTCACCCACCGGCTGGGCATAGTTCAAGTAATGGTACTGCTCAATGAGACTATTGAACAGTTTCTCATCGGGTGTACGCCGCACCTGTTCAAAATGGAGGTATGAGCGGACTCTCTTTAATGGGACATTGATGGGAGCTGTATCTATCTCAACCGGTTCCGGTCGTTTACGTCGATATTGTCCGATTATGCGTTTTGGAGGAGGCTGTATGATATGCCCCTCCCGCTCAAGATAAAGCAACAACCCTCTGCACACCATGTCTTTTAGTTGCCCGTTGGGCTGTGTCCAGTCCCAGGCCTTACATACTCTTCGGGATAAGGCACGGCGGGAATCGTCAGGGTAAGCGGCAATGATATCCTTAAGGAAAGCGATATCAGCTTCAGTGACTGTTCGTCCTCTGTAAGATGCTATTGTTTTCGACATGGGAAGTACCATATCTTAACAGACAACGGAACGCACGGTTTTTTTTAGCTGAAGAAAAATTCAGATTTCCTTCCAGGGAGGTGCGACCTCAGCGAACTCAGGATTGCCATTCCAGATCAGCAATTGAAGTTCATGCACTGCAAGCTGACTGACATTACTGTCGTCAGCCTGTGGCCACCAGTTAAACTTTCCACTGCTCAGTCGCTTGTGACAGAGCCAATATCCCTGGCCATCATAGACTAGAATTTTGATAGCAGTCCGACGCCTGTTGCGGAAAACGAATACTGCTCCGGTAATGGGATTTGTTTTTAAAATGTTTCGGCACAGCCCACACAGTCCATCAATACCTTTTCTGAAATCAGCAGCTTCCACAGCGACAAAAATCCGCATCTGCGGGGTGAGCTGTATCACGAGCATTTTCTCCAGAAATCCTGGCCGAGAGCAAGCAGATCAAGGTTGACCTCTCCTGCAAAATGCATCCGCATTTTATCGCCTTGACTATTTTCCATTTCAACAAGGCATTCGGCGATTGGAAGCGATGCTGGTGGCGGCAGCTCGAAAAAACAGGTTTGACCCTCCATGTTCTCATGCATACTACGAGCAGCGACACGATCCCTTAATGCAGAGTGATTTACCCGTAGAGTTTTGGAAATGTAATGGACAGAATACTGGCCGGAAAGACTGGCAGCCGCCTCCCATAGCTCATCAGGTATGCGGCTTCTGTGTTTTCGCGTATCACGCCAGTCTTTGAATTTCTGTTTGACGCTTTTCAACGTTATTGTTGGCGCTGGTGGTTGGATCTGTGACATTGACCATCCTCCTTTTAATTGGTATCGGAAAATGGCTAACCGTATCAGTTCCTGCGTGGCTTGTCACACGGGCTTACCGGAAACACACCCTGGATTGACCATAGCAAGCTCAAGGTGGGCTATGAAATCCCCTTTAACCGCCATTTCTACCAGTATGAGCCACCCCGTGATTTGGCC
>JAYEME010000054.1:0-1044 GCA_034717915.1 Thermodesulfobacteriota bacterium | reverse complement strand
CACCGCTGATCGATTTTGATCTGATTGCTCGCCAAGTCGTTGAACCAGGAACTCCAGGGTTGGCGAAAATTGTTGACTACTTTGGTTCTCAAGTGTTAGCTGATGATGGCTCTTTGGATCGCAAAAAACTTTCTGATATTGTTTTTGGTGATATGGAGAAGCGCAAAAAACTCGAAAGCTTTACCCACCCGCCAATCTATGAGGAGTTCTTCAAACAGGCTGATGAAATTGCGGCCCGAAAACCGAACGCGATCATTCAGGTAGCGGTTCCTTTACTGATCGAGTTGAATCTGCAGTATTTGTTTGACAAACTGCTGGTTATTTATGTCCCGGACGAGGTTCAGATAGAACGTCTTGCCAAGCGTGATGGTATCAGTCGGGAAGAAGCGGCCAATATTCTAAAAGCTCAACTGCCGATCGATGAAAAACTCCAGTTTGCTGATTTTGTGATTGATAATACTAAAGATTTCGCATCCACCCAAACTCAAATCGAGACGGTCTGGGAACACTTGCAAAAAGAGGCTCGGCAAAACAGGGGTAATGATTAAGAGCGGAGACAGCACCTTTTTTGGATAATTTGAAACAGTAGCAAGTTCCTAAAGTTTCACCCTTTTTATCAGGAGACAAACAGATGAAAAAACAATGGGATAATCCCCCTGCCATGCAGATCGAGACTGACAAAACCTTCAAGGCCACCATGAATACCAGCAAGGGTGTTATTGAACTGACCCTCTACCCTGAATATGCCCCGCAAACTGTAAATAATTTTATTTTTCTGGCCCGGGAAGGATTTTATGATAATATCAGCTTTCACCGGGTCATCAGTGATTTCATGGTTCAGGGAGGCGACCCCACCGGCAGCGGCACTGGCGGCCCCGGCTATTCATTCGCCGATGAGTTTACCGGCAATCCTTTAACCCATGAAGCAAAAGTAATTTCCATGGCCAATGCGGGGCCCAATACCAATGGCAGTCAGTTTTTCATTACCCATTCACCCCAGCCACACCTGGATGGTCATCATACCGTATTCGGGAAAGTCACCAC
>JAYEME010000053.1:0-5068 GCA_034717915.1 Thermodesulfobacteriota bacterium | reverse complement strand
AAAGATGAGCCTCATCAAAAAACAGTACCAGTTTGGGGCGGTCTGCATCGCCGACTTCCGGTAGTTGTTCAAACAGTTCAGCAAGTAACCAGAGTAAGAAAGCGGCGTAAACTTTGGGTGAACGATGTATCAGGGTACTGGCATCAAGCAAGCTGATCACACCACGACCGGAGAAATCGCAGTTCATGAGATCATTCAACTGTAAAGCAGGTTCCCCGAAAAAATGGTCTGCCCCCTGTTCCTCCAATACCAATAACCGTCTCTGAATAGCACCAACACTGGCTGAAGAGATGTTTCCATACTCATTTCTCAGTTCTTTGGCATTTTTTCCCATCCACAGGAGTAAAGAGCGCAGATCCTTCAGATCCAGCAGTAGCATCCCTTCGTCATCGGCAATCTCAAATGCGGCATAAAGAATTCCACTCTGGGTTTCATTGAGTTCCAACAGGTTTGCCAGCAGCAGTGGTCCCATTTCAGAAATGGTTGTCCGTACCGGATGCCCCTGGTCATTGTCAATGCTCCAGAACAGAGTCGGGCAGGGCTGTAGCTGGTAATCGGGCAGGGGGATCTGCGCCAGCCTTTCATCAATTTTTGGATGACTTTTCCCTGCTGTTGCCAGCCCGGAAAGATCACCTTTGATATCGGCAGCAAAAACCGGAACCCCCAACTTTGAAAAACCTTCAGCAAGAACTTGTAGGGTGACAGTTTTTCCGGTTCCAGTTGCTCCCGCAATCAAGCCGTGTCGGTTGCTCATTTTCCCCAGCTGTTGGATCAATTGCCCTTGGCTTGCTCCGAGATTGATGATGGGTAGAGACATATTTCTCTCCTGTTTAAATGGATAACCTGTCCAGTAAAGATTAAAGGATCTCTTTTTTCAGACGTAAAAATTCTTCTCGGGTGATCAATTCATCATCCAGCATCCGGGTTAATTCGGATAACTCTTTGATCTGAGCTGATTTTGGCGACTCCAGTTGTTTAATCTGGGAATCATCTTCGGCTGCAATCAATTTGAGACTGTCATCCTTATGTCCCAGTTTGAGTGTCGCCATCCCTCCCATTAAACTGATCTCAAAGGTTCGATCATTGAATGCCGGGTCAGACATGAGGTCACTAATTTTTTGTCTGTGTACTTGAAAATAGTGGTAAAAATAGTAGCCTGATCCACCGATCAGGACAATGCCCGCGATGAGAATTAGCCAGCGGAAATCGTAAATTCCTTTAATCAGAACCACGGTAATACCTAAACCGACCATCAGCAGAATATGTAAAATCAGCACGAGATAGGCGACCATGACGCCGCTGAAAATACTCTTATTTTGTTCCTCTTTCAGATTCATTCTAGCTGTTTATCCCCAGAGTTTTTTTGAGCCTTAGCAGCTTAAAGATAACATAGTCAGACACCCTGCTAGCAGTTTTTATCACCTGCAGAGTTTTGGTACAATAAACAATCGAATTGAAATTGTGCAAGGGACAGAAAAATTTACTCTGCTGGTTTTGTTTGTTTGGCGAGTTACATCAGTTTTCTCAAGCGTTTATTGATTGCTTTGCCATCAACTAATCCTTGATCAAATAACAGCTTCCCCCATGTTTGCATCCCGCTGTTGACCTGATTGTAGAGAGAGGGAGGATCCCCTTCCAATAAAATCGTCAGAATGAGTTCCTTCCGGTTCATCCCTCGCTCACGCCAGTTTTTAACCTGGCCTGCTGTAACAGAAAAATATTGGATTAATTGTAGATCGACAATATGATCAGCCAACTGTTCCGGATTGTTGCTCAGTTGCCAATAATCTGCCCCTAACTGTTGTTGAGTGAGTTGTAGCTCTGTGAATACGTCTCTCCACCGTTTCGTGTGCGGATAAATTTCAGCAACCGTGTTGATATCCTGCTGACTGCGCTCTGCAACATCGAAAAGAATCCATAAATGAGCTCCACTTGTCCCTGACATTTTTGCTTTTACTAAAGCACGCTTATCGACTCCATAGATCAGAGAGATGAAGGAGTTTTGTGTCGTTGCCAGAAAATAAGGGTCAGCTGCTGCAGTATCTCGATGATTGAAGGTACGATCCTGAAAACAGTGACAGTTGATGGTCGATTCAGCTCCTGTCAGGGCTGGAATGAGAAGGAGCAGTAGGCAGAAGAGGGTTCTCACTGAAGATGTCTCCGCTTGTATTTGAAAGAATCATCATGTCTGATTTGACAAAAGTGCTACAGAATGAAAAATGGGAGCCAAACGGCTCCCATTTTTCATCTCTATCAACTTAATAGTTTAATCCTTGCTTAGTTCGTTGCACCGCAAGCAACTTCTACACGACGATTCAAGGATCTGCTAGCGGCGGTCTTGTTGCTGGCAACTGGCTGATCTTCACCAAATCCACGTGAAACCATTCTGGATTCTTTAACGTTGAATCTTTCGATCAGACGGTTTTTAACTGCAGCAGCACGTTGTTCAGAGAGTTTTTGATTGTATGCTGCGGAACCACTACTGTCAGTATGACCATCGATAAAAACGGAGTTGCCAGGGTAGTCATTGATACACTGAGCAGCTTTGGCCACTTCGCTATCAAACTCAGCACCGACTTTGCTGCTATCGTGACCAAAGTTAATATGCAGGGTCAGTTTGGTTGGGCAACCATAGACATCAACGGATACTCCTGCGGGGGTGCCGGGGCACTGGTCGAAGTAATCAAAAACGCCATCGCCGTCACTGTCAAGTGGACAACCCACCTTGTCAACCGGAGCTCCCTTAGGAGTGTTGGGGCATCTGTCCAGATCATCGGTAACGCCATCACCATCGCTGTCTAGCAGTGGGACTGGAGCAGGTTTTGGTTTGACAACAACGGGAGCCGCTTTGCCAAGAAAAACACTGTTGATAAAGTTTGCCATGCTGGCATTATCAGCCAGGTCAGTATCAGTTGTAGCAAAACCACACTGACCGATATCGGCAAGTTGCTGCATCATCTCCTGCCCGGCACCATTATTGCCACTTCCTATAGAGATGGTGTAGATACAGAGGTTATTTCCCATCATCCCTTTGAGGTTTTCGGCTGCAGCCGGTGCATCATACATATGCAAACCGTCACTGACCAGGATCAGTGCAGATTTTCCAGAAGCAGATTTCAGATCATTTCCTGCTGCTGACAGTGCAGCAGCCATGGGGGTCGAACCACCAACATATTTGATTTTTCCGAGTCCATCGTGGAAATCAGCTTTATTGTATGCGGTCATCCCGTAGAGGAGATCAGTTGGATTTTTCGACTGAGAACGGCTGTGACCAAGGCTACGTAGCCCACCATTGTAGCTTAAATCAGATGGAATTCCCTGATTGATCCGGCTGACGATATCTCGAGCCCCAACAAAACTTTTCTCCATAGTCAGGGATGAATCCAGAATCACTTCGAAGTTATCAACCTTTGGAACGTACTTTCCGCCAGAGGTAACTGAGGAGCCTGAATCAAGGGCTTTAAGGGGTGGTTGCATGACTGGAGTACAACTGGCTACCAAGGTAACCAGGGCGAACAATAGTAATAAGCTTTGCAGCTGTTTCATGGGGAATTCCCTCCTTTTTGATTGTTAATGAAAGACTTCGATACATTGTCTACACATTCTTATATCACTAAAATATGACAAGTCAAGTTATGTTTAGAATTGCATGAGAATAAAAGCTATCAATTGAGCGGAGGGGCTCCCCAGGCTTAAACATCCATTTTTTCAATAAGCCTTTCCAGGTAGCGTGATTTCATCTGTTTGCTGGCCATGGCTTGTTTGATCGGCGGCAGTCGCAGAATCACTCCGAAGAGTGCTGCAAGGGCCCGGTGGCTGAACAGTGCCTGATTATCGAAGATCAGGTTTTGCAATTTGCCTCTTTCAATTGCCATAACAACTGCCCGATGAACACCATTGAGAGGCGTCAGGACTCGTTCCGGGCGTGATTTAAGTTTGATGGTTTTTTCCGGGCAAGCGCGGACACAAAGACCACAACCAAGGCAGCGATCTTCAATCAGAGTGGCTTGTTTTCTGTTCAGTTTTTTCGGGTCATTCGCTGATGAGAGAGCGATGGCTTCCACCGGACAGACGTTAACGCATTTGCTGCAACCAGTACAATTTTGTTGGTCGATCTCCGGGATGAAATTGGTCGTGTGGACCGGGTTCAAAATGGTAAAGCGTCGCGCAGCGATCATCGCTTCACAGCAACAGCCACAACAGTTACAGATGAAATTCACTTCCTGGCGGACATTTTCCCCAAACTGTACCAGATTGTGATCATACGCCTGCTGTAGGAGATCGAGACACTCAGTGGAATCGATCAGGCGAGCATGACCATGCTTGGTAAGTGACGCTGCTGAGCTGTTGAATGTCATACAAATATCCATCGGCGCATCACAAGCTTTACCTACATGATACATTTTGTGGCGACAGTAGCAGGTGCCAACGCCAATGTGTGACGCTGTTTTGATAACCTCAGTCGCACGTTCATAATCGAGAACATGCAGAGCATCGTCACTGGTCAAAATCGGTTCATGGATGAAGGTTCGCCCCAGTTGGGTTTCTCCGCGCGCCATCAACTCACGGATAAAGTCCTCTTCAACATTCATATATTGATAGAACAGTTCGCTGAGCACTTTCTGATCGATATCGCCCCGGGTACGCATCAGCGAAAATTCAAAGAAACCGGCCATGGGAGGAGGGAGTACGTAAACTGACTCTCCATTTTGATCCAGATCAACCAGAATGGCTCGACTGGCCAGCTCTTCAAGCACCTTTCGGGTTTCAGTCAGACTGAGTTTCCAGATTTGACTGGCCTTGTTGGCATTGAAGGGTTTGATTGGCAGTTGGGCAACCAACTCAGCTTCTTTCTCACTGAACAGGATGGCGAGGATTTTGTAAAGTAATTGTGATGGTGGTGCCCCTTGAGGGTAGCGGTTGAGTCGAATGGCCAAGTTGGAATAGCTGGATTTCAAAGTATGGTGAGCCATATTATTTCCCCAATTATTTTAACTGAATTGCAGAGATAAAACAGTGATGATCGATTTTACGGGTTTTTGGTAAAAAATCAACAAAACTGAATACA
>JAYEME010000052.1:0-5070 GCA_034717915.1 Thermodesulfobacteriota bacterium | reverse complement strand
CCATTGTCGCCGCATGGATCAATGCTGAAACCGGTGTAGGGCCTTCCATTGCATCGGGAAGCCAGGTAAACAGGGGAATCTGTGCCGACTTGCCTGTTGCTCCGAGAAAGAAGCAAAGGGTGACAACAGTTATCAACAACCCACCAGACTCAAGCAGATGGCCACTTTCGGCAATCTTGACAAAGTTGAGGGTCCATACTCCTTTGTTGGCCAGAGCCCAGAAGAGGGTCAGTAAGCCACAAAGGAAACCGAAATCACCAATCCGGTTGACGATAAAAGCTTTGTTCGCTGCAGTACTGGCACTTTTCTTTTCGTAGTAATAACCGATCAGCAGATAAGAGCAGAGACCGACACCTTCCCAACCGATAAACATCACCAGGGCATTGCCGCCAAGAACCAGCATCAACATGGCGAAGGCAAACAGATTCATGTAGCAGAAAAACCGATAGTAGCCCGCTTCACCGTGCATATATCCGATTGAGTAGAGATGAATCAGGGTACCAACGCCGGTCACCACCATAATCATCACTGCAGACAATGGATCTAACAGTAGTTCCCAATTGAGCTGAAAGTTGCCGACCGTCATCCAGGACGCTATGACCAGCTCATGAACCTTTTCCGTATCACCCAGCAGCTTGAAAAAATTCTGCGCGGCAACCAAAAATGAAAGGAACATCAGGCCGGTAGCAATACCACCAATCACCGCCTCATTTTTGATCTTCTTGCCAAACAAGCCGTTAAAAATCGACCCGATCAGGGGGAAGAATGGGATGAGCCACAGATTACTGTACATCAAACTCTCCTATCAGCTGAAACACCCGTAAAAGTGGAAATATCTTCTACTTGATGTCCTTACAAAAAACTTTCGAGATGGCGAAGCCATCACCATTTGAGCATGTTGAAATCATCGGTATCGATCGATTCTTTATTGCGGAAGAATGCAATCATCAGCGCCAAACCAACAGCGGCTTCCGCAGCAGCAACCGTCATAACGAAGAACACAAAAATCTGACCATCCATATTGCCAACATGACGTGACAAAGCAATAAAAGTCAGGTTCACCGAATTGAGCATCACCTCAATGCACATGAAAATAACAATGGCATTCTTCCGCGTGAGCACACCAAATGTCCCGATGGCAAACAGAATAGCACTCAATAACAAGTAGTGATTTACGGTAATCATGAATTATCTCCCGAGTAGAACTCGATTAAACTTCACGTTTTGAGAGAATAACAGCACCGATAATTGCAACCAGCAACAGAATCGAGGCAATCTCAAAAGGGAGCAGAAAGTCAACAAACATGGCTCTACCAATTAATTCGGTATGTCCATAACTCGATATAACCTCACTGGTCACACTGCCACCGGTTCCGGTTGCTTCACCATAGCGGATAAAATAATTGGCAACAAAAAGAACCAGCGCAGCCAGAACACCAGCTCCGGCTATTCCGTGGGTGTAGCGTTCTTTGACGGCCAGACCGAGATTCAGCAACATGATAACAAAAACAATCAGCACCATGATTGCTCCGGCATAAACCATAATTTGAATCGCGGCCATAAATGGTGATTCCAGCATGACATAAAACACCGCCAGACAAAGAAAAGTAGTAATCAGATTCAATGCACTGTTGACCGGATTTCGACACTGAGTGACAAAAACTGCCGAAATAATTGCAACCGTCGCAGTGAGATAAAAAAGAATGACTTCCATGATAACTTGAGCTCCTTGTTACGACTTGAGAAGACGTTCCTTGCCAAAGTCAAAATCTTCGCGGCTGAAGTTTGCCAGTTCGTAAGCATCGGTCATTTCAATTGCTTCCATCGGGCAAGCTTCAACACAATAGCCACAGAAAATACAGCGCAGCATGTCGATTTCAAAAATTTCCGGATATTTTTCACCCTTGTCATTTTCCGCTGCTACGACAGTGATACATTTTGCCGGGCAAACTGTCGGGCAAAGGTAGCAAGCAACACATTTCTCACGATCCTGGGCTGGAATCAGATGATGAAGCCCGCGGAAACGGGGTGACATTTCCAGTTTTTGCTTCGGGTACTGTACTGTGGTGCAGTTCCCCGGCAACAGGTGCTTCAGCGTAATACTCAAGCCTTTAGCAAACTCTTTAAACATATCTATCCTCTATGCAACGTGTGGTTACTACCAGATCAGAATTGCAATGCCCGTGATGACAATATTCACAAGTGCCAACGGAAGCATAATTTTCCAACCAAGGAACATCAACTGGTCGTAACGAAGACGCGGGAAGGTAGCCCGAATCCAGATGAAGAAGAACATGAATGCAAATACTTTAATCAGAAAATTAATCCAGCCATAAAATGGCCCGCCCCATCCGCCAAGAAACAGCGTTGTTGCAATCGCAGATACAGTAATCATGTTTGCATATTCAGCCATAAAGAACAGTGCATATTTCATGGCGGAATATTCAGTACAGAAACCTGAAACCAGCTCGGTTTCAGCTTCAGGAAGATCAAACGGAGTCCGGTTGATTTCGGCCATAGAGCCAACAACAAACAGACAAAATGCCAGAGGCTGACAGAAAATATACCAGTTGGGAATGAAGCTGAAAGAGTCAAGACCCCAGAGAGGTAACTGCTGTGCTGCAACAATCCCACGCAGGCTGAGGGTTTCTGAGAGCATAAAAATTGCTACGATGGAGAGACCAACGGCAAGTTCATAAGAAACCATCTGAGCCGTCGAACGAATACCGCCAAGCAAGGCATACTTACTGTTGGACGCCAGTCCGGCCAAGACGATTCCATAGACGCCAAGACCGGCCATTGCGACAATGAACAGCACACCAATATTCAAATCGGTTATCTGCATCGGGACAGCGTAGAGTATGCCATCATAGGTGAAATGAAGATCACCACCAAAAGGGATAACTGAAATCGAGATAAAGGCAGGAGCCAAGATCATCATCGGTGCGAGAATAAAAGCAAACCAGTGTGCCTGCGAAGGGATGATATCTTCTTTAAAAAAGAGTTTCAAACCGTCTGCAATTGGCTGCAACAGACCTTTTGGACCTGTCATATTCGGCCCCATACGGGTCTGCATCCGACCAATTACTTTACGCTCTGCGTAGGTCGCATAGGCAACAATCAGCAAAGTCGCGACAAAAGCCACTATAATCTTTACCAACATGACCCCTGTAAATAACCAAGGTGTTTCCGAGAGTGTCAGAACTTCTGGCGTCATGACCATCCTCTTCCTTCATCAGTCTATGGCATTTCTGCCGTTTACAGTCGGTAAAATCTACCGACAATCCAATATGTTTGAAACATCGTATTTTGGCTCAACTGTGCTTATCAAGACGGGTAAAACGATTACCGGTCAATTTCACCAAGAACGATATCGAGTGTACCAATAACGGCAACAACATCAGCCAGCAATTTCCCCTCAACCATCTGTGGCAGCCCTTGCAAATTGACAAAAGATGGTGGGCGTATCTTCATCCTGAACGGGTATGCCGAACCATCGGCGACAAGATAAAAACCAAGTTCACCCTTGGGTGCTTCAATACCCTGATAAATCTCACCCGGTTCCGTCTTAAACCCTTCGGTAACAATCTTGAAATGATGAATCAGACTTTCAATGTTATTAACAACATCCTTCTTGGGCGGCAGAACAACTTTAGGACAGTCAGCCAGAATTGGTCCCGGCTTCAGTTTATCCAAGGCCTGCAGGATAATCCGGGCAGACTGGCGCATCTCATCAAGACGTACCTTATAACGATCGAAAGTGTCACAACCCTCTCTGACTGGAACTTCAAAATCATAATCTTCGTAGCCACTGTAGGGGTTATCGCGACGCAAGTCCCAATCAACTCCGGAAGCCCGCAGTGATGGCCCGGTGATGCCAATATCAATAGCTGCCTCTGCACTGATCTCGCCAACACCGATGGTACGCTTCTGCCAGATCCGGTTACCGGTCAGCAAACCTTCATACTCTTCAACGTGCGCTGGTATCGATTCAGCAAAAGTACGAATATCCCCCTCAAGACCATCGGGAAGGTCGTCAGCAAGGCCACCGACACGGAAATAATTGGAGGTCATCCGCGCACCGGAAACTTTTTCATAGATATCGGTGATACATTCACGCTCACGGAAACAATAAAGAAAAACTGTCATTGCCCCGATATCAAGGGCGTGACAGGCCATCCATACCAGGTGGCTCTTCAGGCGGGTCAACTCAGTCATGATGACCCGGATCCGCTGCACTCGTTCTGGAATCTCGTCAGTAATCCCGAGTAATTTTTCAACCGCCAACACGTAGCCGAGATTGTTGCTCATCGGTGCCAGATAGTCGAGCCGGTCGGTCAGTGGAATGGTCTGATGATAGGTGCGATGCTCAGAAAGTTTTTCAATCCCCCGGTGTAAAAAACCTATATGCGGAGTTGCCTTCACCACAATCTCACCATCAAGCTCAAGGATCAGCTGCAACACCCCGTGCGTCGACGGGTGTTGAGGTCCCATATTGATGGTCATTGTTTCGGTATTTGCTGCCATTATATGCCTCGTCCGATTAAGAAGTGTCTAAAGCGTTTAGTTAGGAAAGCCGCCCCTTGTAAGGCTCACGATCAGGTCCCTGCACAGGATAATCCTTGCGCAATGGATGCCCTTCCCAGTCAGCAGGCATCAGAATGCGCCGCAGGTCAGGATGATTGTTAAACTTAATCCCCATCAGATCCCAACACTCTCGCTCATGCCAGTTGGCCGTCCCCCAGACAGTGCTGACAGTATCAATATTGGCATTCTGCTCTTCCACCGGTGCCTTGATCCGGATGCGCTGTTTTGTCGTAATATTATAGAGGTTATAAACCACCATGAAGCGTGGCGACTGACCCATATAATCAACCCCGCAAAGATCACAAAGCAGGTTGTAACCAAAATCATCACGCATGAAGGTGCAGATATCGACAATCTGCTCTTTCTTGACAGTGACAGTTGTTTCTCCACGAAACTCAACAACATCAAGAACTTCAGAGGAGAATTTTGCTTTTAATTTTTCAACAATCGCTTGATCGCTCATTGATTTTCCCTGTTATCAAC
>JAYEME010000051.1:1472-5078 GCA_034717915.1 Thermodesulfobacteriota bacterium | reverse complement strand
AATTATGCGGTTGCGGGGATCTTATCACTCTTTGAAATTGGCTGGTATGGAGGTAATATCTATAATGCCATGAACAATGCACATAAATTCAACCTTCGGCAAAAAAATCAGTTTTTGGAGCAGTTTCAACAACGCTTTGGTCTCTCTCTCGGCTGGCAGCAAGGGAGTCCCCAGTTGCAGGCTCTGTTTCATTTTTAATCAGGATCTGAATTATGAGAATCGGAATCATTGGCTCTGGGGCTCTTGGCCTCTATTATGGAGCAATGCTGCAACGGAGTGGACAGGATGTCCATTTCCTGCTGCGACGAGATTACCAGGTGATCCGGGAAAAGGGACTACAGGTCTACTCCTGCAATGGTGACTTTCTCCTCCCACAAATCGCAGGCTATCAGACCCCGCAAGAGATAGGGACTGTCGATCTGGTGATTGTTGGGTTAAAAACCATTTCCAACCATCACTTAATTGATCTGGTCAGCCCCCTTCTCGACACAAATACCGCAATTCTGACTCTGCAAAATGGCCTTGGAAATGAAGAGCTACTAGCTGAAGCATTTGGCGCAGAACGGGTTCTTGGAGGAGTCGCTTTCCTGTGCAGCAACCGGGGTGAACCGGGAACGGTTCATCATCTCGGCGAGGGAAAAATTCGTCTCGGTGAGTTCAGTGGCGGATTAACTCGACGCAGCAATGATCTGGCAAATACATTTCAAGAGGCGGGAATTCCTTGCAATGCCGTCATCGATCTACGTCGCGCCCGTTGGGAAAAGCTTGTCTGGAATATCCCCTTTAACGGCTTGTGCGCACTGCTCGAAAAAGATGTCACCGACCTTCTTAACCATCCAGAAAGCAAAGAACTGGCGAGGAATTTAATGCTCGAAGTTATCGCCGGAGCCAATGCCCAATCATTGGAAGAACCGATCAACGGAAAAGAGTTCAGCCAGCAATTGATTGACTTTACCGAGAACATGAACCATTACCGCCCGAGCATGATGATTGATCGAGCGGAAGGGAGTGCGTTGGAGCTGGAAGCAATTTATGCTATTCCATTACAGCAAGCTAAAGCGGCTGGAATCAATATGCCACGGATTGAGATGTTGAATGCGCTGCTCGACTTTGGGGAAGATAAACCCTGAGCTCAAATAGTCTCATCCAGAATTGATAAACCTCTTGCTGTGATGAATTTTTTCTTAGAATATTTGATGGAGAATCACACGATGAAAGCACTGGTTAAAAGAGAATCTGCACCTGGCCTCTGGCTGGAAGAGCAACCGGAACCCGAAATTGGTATCAACGATGTCCTGATCAAAATCAAACGAACAGCTATCTGTGGAACAGATTTACACATTTATAACTGGGATGCCTGGTCACAAAAAACCATCCCCGTACCGATGATTATAGGGCACGAATTTGTCGGGGAAATTATTGAAGTTGGTTCTAACGTCATTGATTTCAAGCCGGGACAACTTGTCTCCGGCGAAGGACATGTGGTGTGTGGACGCTGTCGAAACTGCATGGCCGGTCGGCGCCATCTCTGTGCCCATACCAGTGGGATCGGGGTGAACCGATCCGGAGCCTTTGCCGAATACCTGGCGCTGCCCATGTCCAATGTCTGGGAACATCGTCCGGGTATCGATCTGGATATAGCAGCCCTGTTTGATCCGTTGGGCAATGCGGTTCATACCGCCCTGCAATACGATCTGCTCGGTGAAGATGTACTGATTACCGGTGCTGGTCCTATCGGTGCAATGGCTGCGGCAGTCTGTCGCCACGCCGGTGCCCGGCATATCGTGATTACCGATATAAATCCTCAGCGGCTGGAATTAGCCAAAACCTTGGGTGCAACTTATACTGTCGATGTCACCCGGGAAAGTATTGCCGAAGTGCAGAAGAAACTAGGCATGGCGGAAGGCTTTGACGTGGGGTTGGAAATGTCTGGAAACCCCTCTGCATTTAAAGATTTATTGGCCAATATGTGTCACGGTGGCAAAGTGGCAATGCTGGGGATTCCGGCTAATGATGTCGCCATCGACTGGAATATCGTCATTTTCAATATGCTAACAATTAAAGGTATTTATGGTCGTGAAATGTACGAGACCTGGTACAAGATGTCGGTGATGATTGAGTCGGGGCTGGACATTTCACCGGTCATCACCCACCGTTTGGACTATACGGAGTTTGAACAAGGTTTTACTGCCATGAACACCGGTGAAGCGAGTAAGGTTATCTTGAATTGGGAATCTTGATGGCGGATTTTTTGCTTAACCACACAGATTATCAAGAGTTTATCAATATTAATCGCTGCTTTTAATGGAGAAGTGCTATGTACGGCAAATTCCAAGACTATTTAAGTACTGAGCTGGAAGAGATTGAGTCTGCCGGCTTATATAAAAGCGAACGTCTCATGACCACGCCACAAAGTGCCCATGTTGGTGTCAGTGGTACCGGAGAGATGTTAAATCTCTGTGCCAACAACTACCTTGGACTCGCCCAGCACCCGGAAGTTAACGCTGCCGCCCAACTCGCTTTGAAGGAGTGGGGTTTCGGTATGGCATCGGTTCGGTTTATCTGTGGAACTCAGACTTTGCACAAAAAACTCGAAGATAAACTCAGCAAGTTTTTAGGTGCCGAGGATACCATCCTCTATCCATCTTGTTTTGATGCTAACGGCGGCCTGTTTGAAACCCTGTTGGGAAAAGAAGATGCGGTCATTTCCGATGAGCTTAACCATGCCAGTATTATTGATGGAGTCCGGTTGTGCAGTGCCGGGCGTTATCGCTATCGCAACAGCGATATGGGAGATCTGGAAAAGCAGTTACAGAGTGCCGATAAAAATGGTGCCCGTTTTAAACTGATTACCACCGATGGGGTTTTTTCCATGGATGGTTACATCGCCAAAGTTGATGAAATCTGTGATCTGGCTGAAAAATATAATGCCCTGGTTCACGTAGACGATTCTCATGCGACGGGTTTTATCGGAACCGGGGGACGCGGGACTCCCGAGTATCGGGGTTGTATGGAGCGGGTGGATATTATCACCGGGACCCTGGGTAAAGCCCTGGGTGGTGCCAGTGGCGGTTTTACCAGTGCACACAAAGAAATTGTTGACCTGCTCCGACAGCGCTCACGTCCTTATCTTTTTTCCAACTCGGTAGCCCCACCGGCGGTAGCCGGAGCCCTGAAGGCTATCGATCTGATCAGTGAATCCAGTTCTCTTCGTGATCGGTTGCGAGAAAATACGGCAATATTCCGTCAGGGGCTGGAAAGCCACGGTTTTGAACTCTTACCGGGTGAACACCCTATTGTTCCAGTCATGTTGCATGATGCCGTGGTTGCAGGGAAGTTTGCTGATGCTATGCTGGCACAGGGGATCTTCGTCGTCGCTTTTTCATATCCGGTGGTGCCAAAGGGGAAGGCACGCATTCGGACTCAAATGTCGGCAGCCTTGACCCAGGAAGATCTGGAATTTGCGATTGAAGCCTTTGGTCGGGTGAAGAAACAGTTAAATCTCTAACTCGCTTTATCATAGTGCCGGAGACGCTCTTGAAATGTACTGACCTCAACTTTTTTGGGGGATAGATAGTATCCGAGAGGAGGCAGAATAGCCCTTTA
>JAYEME010000051.1:0-1372 GCA_034717915.1 Thermodesulfobacteriota bacterium | reverse complement strand
GCCAATTGTCGTTGCCGCTGGCTATAGAACAACATGATAGCAAGAAGTTGACAGATAACAATAATTCCAACGGTAAGATTGACGTGCAGGATAAAACCTAAAGCAACCCCGAGGAGTGCCGAATGAGAGAGTGTATCTCCAAAATAAGCCAACCGCCGCCAAACAACAAATGACCCGAATGGCCCGGCAACCAGAGCAACCCCCAAACCACCCAATAAAGCTCTCAACAAAAAATCATCAATCATTTTCAGGACTCCTGTTACAGGTTTCACAGTGGCCGTGATGATGATTCTCATCGTGAACATAGACCGCCATATATTGAACAGCTGCGGGACCAAACAGTTCGACGAATGCGGGATCATTGGTTACAGATTCCGGCGTCCCACTACAGCAGATATGGCGATTCAAACAAAGAACCTGATCCGTTGCTGCCATCACTAGATGTAAATCGTGGGAGACCATCAACACCGCACAACCACGTTGCTCTCGAATCCGGGAAATTAACTGATAAAGTTCCACCTGACCATGAACATCAACCCCTTGAACCGGCTCGTCCAGAACCAACAGATCGGGTTCACGTACCAGGGATCGAGCTAGCAGAACCCGCTGTAGCTCACCCCCGGAAAGGGTCTGCACAGCAGAGTCTATAACATGGGCAGCACCCACTTCAGACAACAACGCCAGAACTCTGGCAAAATCATTTTTACAGGCAAGAGCTAAAAAACGCTTTACTGTCAGTGGAAAGGTCGGATCCAAATGGAGCCGCTGCGGCATATATCCAACCGTCATTCCCGGTTGCCGTTTCACCGTTCCAGACGTTGGTTTCTGCAAACCAAGAGCCACGCGCAACAGGGTGGTTTTTCCTGCCCCATTGGGCCCGACAATGGTCAATATTTCACCCACCCCAATTTTGAGGTTAACGTTTTCCAGTAAGAGTCGCTTCCCCAGGATAAGGTTGGCGGTAGAAACCTCCAAGAGTGTTTGTCCAGTATTATTCATCATCATCCTCACGACAAATTTTGATCCGACAACGTGGACAGAGACCCATAATTTCTACCGTGTGCCTATGAACTTCAAAATCAGCATCAGCAGCACTCTGCTCAATTGCAGCACTAATCAGAGGAGAGTCCAATTCGGCAAAGGCTTTACAAGATTGACAGATCAAAAACTGTCCATCATGGGGATATTCAGGATGAATGCAACCAACGTAGGCATTTAAAGAATTAATCCGGTGAACCAAACCAAGATCAAGTAAAAAGTCAAGAGCGCGGTAGACAGTTGGTGGTGCGGCACGACCATCCTGTTGTAGTCCTTCAAGAACTTCGTAAGCTCCAATCGGCTTATGCTGCTGCCAGATCAGCTCAAACACGCG
>JAYEME010000050.1:0-1069 GCA_034717915.1 Thermodesulfobacteriota bacterium | reverse complement strand
TCTTCCGCTTTGACTTTGAGACTTTCAACCATGGTATTGATGGCAACGGCAAGCTCACCGACTTCATCCTTGCTTTGATATTGAACCGATTGCGACAAATCGCCTTCCGCAACTTTCTGGGCAACCACAATGGTATTCTTCAGCGGACCGACCACCAGGCGGGTCACATAAAAGAGAACCGCGATAATGATCAGAACCACCACGGCAGCTCCGCCGCCAAATTGCCAATTGACCCTCTGGACAGCCCGTTCACCTGATGCAATCATATCCGCCTTGATGGCATTAGTTTGGGTGAGATCAAAAACCACTGCCATCACTCCGGCAACTTTGTGGGAATAGTTATAAATCGGTGCAGTTAAGATGTAGTGATCCCCGCTAAACTGGCTGTAACTCTGGTCACGCCCCGCATCCAGCATGGCGGAAGTAATAACCGGTGTCGTTATGGTTTTATCGGAAGAAGAGACAAACACATATTTATTATCCAGAACCGGATTTTTCTCCGGATCCTGCAGTTTGGTAGCAACCGGCAGTTTTTCTGCAACCATATAGGTCGCAATGTCGTAATTGGAGGCTTCATTCACATTCATGTCAATTGCATCAATAAATGGCAATAGCAATTCGACCGACCCGACATGGTTGCCATCACGAGCAGTAATCGGTGCCAGACCGCGAATGGCAAAACCACCCCGACCGACCTCGATGCCGGAAAGCGGTTTATGCCCCCCCTCACTGGCATTGATATCGACCACAGTCTGGCGAAAAGAGGTGAGATCATCAGAGATATCAACTTTTTCCCCGTTGCGTTTAGCCTGCCAGCCATCACGCCATAAGCGGACGAGGCTACGACCATTGGGGGTATGAAAGTGGACTTTTAACTGCTCTTTTCCACTAGCACCCAGATAGCCGTCAATGTAAGGTGCCATTACCTTACGCAGATGCTCGCGCGCCATCTGCATTTCATGGTCATTCTCATCTTCCAGATCACCGAGTAAAGCAAGTCGGTAAGCCGTTAGCACATCGGGAACTTTGGAAAAAACGGCTGCCATCTCCAAGGCTTTGACGCCAATGG